>JAYTAM010000330.1:0-31270 GCA_043737505.1 Thermoanaerobaculia bacterium | reverse complement strand
AACGGCCGCGGCGGATCGGGCGAGCGAGTGACGGCGCGATACGGCCGGAACGGCCCGGCCCAGGCCGCGGTGACGCTCACCGTGACCGACTCGGTCGGGCAGGTCACGGACTACGTGGTCACGATCCAGACGGGAAACTGAGGCGAATCGATGGCTTCGAATGGCAGATCCGCCGGCCGCTCCGGGAGTTCCCGGAGCGGTCGGCGTCTTGTGGCGAGCGCGCGACTACGGCGCGACCTGCAGGGCGGGGTCGCCGAGCAGGGTCCAGCCGAGCAGGACATCGCGCAGGTCGCTATCGGGCTGGCCTTCGAGGACGAAGGTCCTCTTCGCCTCTGCGACGGCGTCACCGAGGCGCTTGCCGGAAACTGCGAGGCGGCGCGTGAGAGCCAGCCCGAAGCGGTTGCCGTTCACATCTTCGGTGAGCGCCACCGAGCCGAGCACCGCAGCGGCACCCTGCTCGCCGCCGAGCAGGAGCTTGGCGCCGAGGCTCTCGGTGGAGGGCGAGACGTAGTAGTTGTTCCAGCAGCCGAGCTGGGAGACGACCGTCGGACTGCCCGCGTTCCCCATCGAGGCGATGTCGTGGACCGTGAGCAGGTGCTCGCTCAGCGGGCGCATGCCGCTGCCCCAACTGGCGATGCCGGAGTGGCCGACATAGCTGGTGAGCGCCGCGCCGTCGGCCAGGCCACCGAAGAAGGCGGCGCGGGCGTCGGCGACCGGCATCGAGTCGAGGTTGACCTTCTCGACCTGCCACTGCGCGGGGAGGTTCCCGACCAGTCGGTCGCTCGCGTAGAGATAGGGCTCGTTGGCAGTCGGGTCGGTGTGGTCAGCGACAAAGAGGCCCTTGTCTGCGTACCCCTTCGCGGCGTACTGCAGGGTCTTCGTCACGACATCCGCAAGCTCCTGCGCGGTACGCACCGGCAGGCGGCCGATGGCGAGATCCTGGATGCCGTCGTTGTCGACGTCGGCGTAGGCCGAGTCCGAAGGCGCCCAGCGCACGAACTCGCCGGTCTCCCGGTAGAGCGACGGAATGAAGCTGACGGCGCCGTACCCGAGGTTGTCGAGATAGTCGAAAGTGTCGCCGCCGACGAGCAGCACGTAGCGGGTTCCCATCGCCCGAGCGGCATAGGCGATGTATTCGCGGATCGCTTCGGCGTCCACGACGCCGCCGCGGAAGCCCGCGTAGACCTCCTGGACGTCGACGACCTTGACGGCCATTCCCTCGGCCGTGTGGGCCGCCACGAGGGGCTGCACTCCGCCGAGGAACGACGAGTGGGCGAGGATCAGGTACGTGGCCGGACCGGTGCGCAGGTCCGTCGCGAAGCGAGAAGCGCGGATGGACTTTGCGGGCAGCAGGGCACTCTCGCTCGCCACCGCATAGGTGGCTTCGCCGGCGGCACCGGGGACGACGGCGGTGAAGCCGCCGGCCGCCGGGGCAACGGTGACTCCGGTGAGGCGGGTCAACGCGCCGCTCGCGTCCTTGCGGTAGGCGACGACGCTGGTGCCGGGCAAGCCCGTCACCTCGTAGCGTCCGCTGGTGCCGCGGAAGGTCAAAGCGCCGACCTGGGCGGCGAAGGAACGCGGGTACTTGACCGTGAAGCCGTCGAGCGAGGTTAGGTTATAGGGCACGTTGGCGAGCGCCGGCAAGCGGAGCGTCAGAGTATTGGCGCCCTCGGCGAGCGCCCCGGCCGGCAGCGCGGCGGAGAATCGACCCTCGCTGGTGCCGTCGAAGGACACGTTGCCGATCGCGACCCCGTTGACGCCGAACTCGACGACATGGTCCGGGGCGACGTCGGCGAACGTCGTCGCGCCGTAGACCTCGGCGCTGATCGTCGCCGGACCGCTGGCGGCGCGATAGCCGTCGATGGCGAACGGGAAGGTCCAGTCGGCCGCGGTGCCGAAGATCAGCATCTCGGTATCGGCGAAGGGATCGGCCGCCGGGCTCCAGAAGGAATAACTCCGGTCGCGCTCGAAGCGCCGGGTCTCGATGTAGGAGGCGGCAGCGGCACCCTGCGGCGCCGCGCTGCTCACCAGCACTCGTGCGGCCCGGGCCTGGCCGGTCGTCAGGCGATAGACGTTGCTCCGGGTGTAGATCGTGTCGAGCGCCTCACCCCAGAACTCGAGGTAGCTGCCAGGGCCGAATTTGTTACCGCCGCCGACGAAGATCGGCACGGCGTTGTTGCCCACCGAGAGGCCGAGCTTCGCCGAGAGCTCGTCGCGCAGGTTGAAGCCGGCGGCGAGGAGCTGCTCGAAAGTGACGCGGTAGAGGCCGTCACGGTCGACCAAGAGGTCGATCGCCGGAGCGGCCGCGGGGCCGCCGGCCATCGCCGCCAGCCCGCGGGGGCCGTGCGACTTCGTCTGCAGCGCCAGGCTGTCGCCGCCCGTGGCGAGGCCGTGGTCGCGGCGCACAGCGGTCCAATCGACCGCTTCGTTCTCGATCACCGTGCCGTAGGCCCTGCCGGCGACGAACGGACCGTGGACAGTCGCCTTGCCGCGCAGGTCGAGATCCTCGATCTCGAAGCTTTCGGCGCCCTTGGGCACGGAATAAGAGGCCGTGTAGCTCTGCGGGGCGAGGGTGTCGGTCGACTCGGCCGCGATCGGCTCGGCATTGAGCAGAACGCGCTCCTTGCCGATAAGCGCGTAGAGATTGAAGCCGACGTTGCCGACCTCGGTCTCGGTCGACCAGTCGAAGCGCATCGAGCCGCGCCCTTCGGGCGTCGCCTCGAACGCCGACAGCGTGATCGGCGTGGTCACCGCCGCGAGGCTGCAGGCGCAATCGGCGCAGGTCTGCAGCTTCGACGCGGCGGTCAAGGTGATCGCCTCGACGGTGGAGATGACGGCGTCGGCATTGCTGTTGATGTCGCTGTCCCAGTAGATCCGCGCACTGTAGGCGATCGAGGCGGTCGAGCTGCCGTCGGTGAGGGTGTAGAGGATGGGCAGGCTCTGGGTGGTGCCGATGGCGCTGATGACGGCGTAGGTGTTGCTGGTATTCGGATCGCGCGGCGCCCAGATCAGGCGGCTGTTGGCGGTGTCGTTGCAGAGCAGGCCGTTGTTGGCGTTGACGACGGCGGTCGTGGGGCAGGAAGGGACCGCGATGTTGCCGGCGCCGTTGTTGTAGTAGAAGTCGCCACGCGCATCCGCAGTTCCGTAGTCGATGACCATGCGGATGAAGCTCGCGGTACCGCAACGGTTGCGCCCGAAGGTGTCGGGGGAGACGGGGCTCCCCGAAGTGCAGCCCGTGACCGCGTTGGTGAACGCCAGCGTGAACGTCGCGGTCTCGCCGACATCCAGAGTCGGACCGACACCGGTCGGGACGAAGTTGTTGCAGACCAGACGCAGGTTGGGGCCGGGAATCGACGATTCGCTGCGCGAGCAGCGGCACTTCGATCCGGTACCGGGAACGGCCATCGTCGGGTTGTTGCATGTGGAGCCTGCATTGTTGTCCCAGCTGCCGCACTGACCGAGGTCGATGAATCCGTTGGCGGCCGACTCGCCCGAGACTGTGATGTCCGAGCAGGCGACGTTGATGGCGTAGGGGAACTGATAGGTCGAGACGGAGGCCGGCGGACCGTCGCCGCAGAGGTCGCCCACGGGCTCGGAGCTCCAGTAGGGCCCCGGGATAGTGGGGTTAGTCGCCGGCGCCAGGGAGACCGGCTGGAGGATCTGCCGCGTGCACGAGGCCCCCGTCTTGCCGTCGCCGCCGTCCAGCGCGACCCACATGCCGAGGTCGTAGCGCTGGGCGCTCGCCAGGGTGATCTGCGCCGTCAGGCGCGCCTGGAGCATGTCGGTGCTGTTGATGCAGCCGTCGGAGACGGTCGGGTTCGAGGTATAGGAGATCGCCAGGTCGTTGGCGGTGCAGGCCGGGTTGTTGAGGCCCGAAACCGTTTGCAGGCAGCGGCAATCCTGGGTGTCGGCGACGTCCGTGAGGCCGTCCAGGTCGTTGTCGAAGGAGTCCTGGCAGAGCACCTCGCTCTGGCAATGGACGTCGGCGGCATCCGTCTGGCCGTTGCCGTCGTTGTCGATGCCGTCGGTGCAGAGATTCTGCCCGGCGAGCCGTGTCTCCATCGCGCACGTCTGGCCCACGGTGCAGATGCCGATCGGTTGCGCCGAAGCAGCGCCCGGCTGAAGCAGGAATACGAGGCCCGTCAACATCGTCAAACACAACCCGCGGTAGTAGCTCATCTTGGCCCCCTGGTAGCGAATACAACTCTTCTCTCCGGTACCCGCGTATGCCGCACGAGACTTTTCCGGAGGCGGGGAGAATAGCTGTTGGGAGGGGGGGTTGGCAAACGCGGGGTGGCGCCCGTGGCCGGGCTTCGGCGGGGCGGAAGGGGGGGGGGCTCGAGCCGGAGGCGCCGCCATCCCGCCCGCCAACCTGGCCACCATCCCGTAGGATAGCCGCACCGTTCAGTGGCAGGATCGAAACGGGACCGATCGCGTGCCTACCATCATCCCAGTGCCCAGACCCGTCCGCTCTCGTCTCCGACGCCCTCGCCGATGATTCAAGAGGTACTCCACATCTCCTCCGGCATGAACGAGGACGGCGGCGGGACGGCACACCTCGGGCGGCTGATCGGCGCCACGCTCCGCCGCCACTGCGCGCGCCACCGGCTCAACTTCCGCGGCCTGCATCTGCCGCCCCTCGACGGCAGCGTCGCGACCGACGGCTATGCCTCGTTCGGCGGCTCGCGCGCCTGGCTGACCGCCTCGGTCGTCTCGCGCCTGACGCTCTCCCGGCGTCGCAGGGCGCTCTACTTCGACCATGTCGGCCCGGCGCGGTCCATGTCGCTGGTTCCCCGCTGGCGTCTGCCGCGCTACGCCATCCAGCTACATGGGATCGAAATCTGGCGGCACCTTTCGCCCGACCGCCAGAAGGTGCTCGAAAATGCAACGTTCCTGGTGGCGAACTCGGCTTACACCGCGGAGCGTGCCCGGGAGTATCTGCCGGCGAAGCACCAGATGCGGATCGTGCTGCTGGGCATCGAACCGGTGGTCCTGGTCGGCCCGGTGGACCGCGAGATCCTGGCCGGCGCCGGCGAGAACTACGCCCTCATCGTCGGGCGTACGGCCGGAATGGATCGGTACAAAGGGCACGACGAGCTGCTCGAGGTCTGGCCCGAAGTGCGGCGGCGGTTGCCTGCGGCGCGGTTGGTCGTCGCCGGGTCCGGTAGCGACCTCGTGCGGCTTCGGGCCAAGGCCGCCGGCCTTGGGCTGACCTCCGAGGTCGCGGGAGGGGTCGACGCCGCGGTCTACTTTACCGGCCAGATCGATCCGGCGACGCTCGGCGAGCTCTACCGCCGGGCGGCGGTCTTCGCCATGCCTTCGCTCCTCGAGGGCTTCGGCCTGGTCTATCCGGAGGCGATGGCGGCCGGCAAGCCGTGCGTCGCGCTGCAGGCGACCGCCCCGGCCGAGATCATCGTCGACGGCGAGACCGGCCGCCTCGTGGCGCAGAACGACCCCGCGGCGCTGGGCGCCGCTGTCGTCGATCTGATGGGCAACCCCGAGCGCGCCAGGGCGATGGGCGAGGCCGGCCGCCGGCGCTACGAGCGCGAATTCACGGCGCGCGCCTTCGAGCGCCGCTTCCAGCCGGTCGTCGACGAGCTGGTCGGGGGCTGACGATGTGTGGCATCAGCGGCATCTACCGAAGGAAGCCGGAGGCGTCCCCGCCCGACCGCGACGAGCTTGGGCGAATCCACGCCGCGCTCGCGCCGCGCGGGCCCGACGGCGAGGGGCTCTGGTCCTCTCCGGACGGGCGTCTGCTGCTGGCCCATCGCCGCCTCTCGATCCTCGACCTCTCGCCGGCGGGCGCGCAGCCGATGACCTCCGCCGACGGCCGCTTCACCATCGTCTTCAACGGCGAGATCTACAACTTCCGTGAGCTCGCGGCCGAGCTCGTGGAGCGGGGCGTGCGCCTGCGCAGCCGTTCCGACACCGAGGTCATCCTCGAGCTCTGGCGCCGCGAGGGGCCGCGGGCGCTGGCGAAGCTCCGCGGCATGTTCGCCCTGGCGATCTGGGACGGCGTCGCCTCCGAGCTCGTTCTGGCGCGTGACCCGTACGGCATCAAGCCGCTCTACTACTCGCTCGAAGGGGGGCAGCTGCGCTTCGCCTCGCTGGCCCGCGCCCTCGAGGCGGGCGGCGGCCTGTCGCTCGAAGTCGATCCGGCGGCGGTGGCAGGACTCCTCTCCTGGGGGGCGGTACCGGAGCCCCTGACTCTCCGGCGCTCGATCCGCTCGCTGCCCGCGGGCCACTGGGCCCGCGTCGCGGGCGACGGCTCGTTCGTCCTCGAGACCGTGCCGCGCCTCGGCCTCGATCCGGCGCCGGCCGACGCCGCCGCAGCGCTCGCCGCGAGCGTCCGCGCCCACCTCGTCTCCGACGTCCCGGTGGGAGTCTTCCTCTCGGCAGGGCTCGACTCGGCCCTCGTCGCGGCCCTGGCCGCCCGCCACCCTGGCGAACCGCTCACCGCCCTGACGCTCACCTGGGCCGAAGCGCGCGGCACCCCGGCCGACGAAGAGCCGCTCGCCCGCGCCACCGCCGCGGCCCTGGGGCTCCGCCACGTCGTGCGCGAGATTGACGGCGGCGAAGTTCGCGCGCTCATGCCGAAAATCCTCGATGCGATGGATCTGCCGTCGATCGACGGCTTCAACACCTGGCTGGTGGCGCGGCTGGCGAAAGAGGAAGGCCTGAAGGTCGCCCTCTCCGGCCTCGGTGGCGATGAGCTTTTCGGCGGCTACAGCTCCTTCCGTGACGTCCCCCGCTGGCGGGCACGCGCCACCCGCCTGCGCCTTCTCCCCGGCCTTGCCGCAGCCTGGCCCGGGCTGGCGCGCCGTCTGGCGCCCGAAACTCCCAAGCTCGCGAGCGTGCTGCGGTACGGCGACAGCTTCGCCGGTGCCTACGCTCTTCGCCGAGCCGTGTTCCTGCCGCATGAGGTCGATCAGATCCTCGAGCGCTCGGGGCTGGGGGATCCGGGGATCAGGCATTACGACGCACCCTTCGACGCCTGGGAGAGGCTGAGCGAAGCGGTCCTCGGCGATCCGTCGCACCTGCTCCAGGACCCTTGGCGAACGGTGCACCGCCTCGAGTCTTCGCTCTACCTCCGCCACCAACTCCTCCGCGACAGCGACTGGGCCGGCATGGCCCACGGTGTCGAGATCCGGGTGCCCCTGGTCGATGCCTGGCTGCGGGCCGAGATGGGCAGCCTCGACTTCGAGCCGGCGCGCTCCCGCGGGAAGGCGGCTCTCGTCCGGGGAGCGGCCCCGGAGCTGCCGGTGGCGCTCTTTTCGCGTCCGAAGTCGGGCTTTCAGCTGCCGATCGCGGATTGGCTGGACGAAGGAGGCACGCGCCGCCGACCCAGCCGCGTCGGTGCGCAGTCCCGGAGGCTGGCGCTCTTGGTACTCGAGGCATTCGGGGTCTCGATTCCGATGGCGGACTGAGCGCGCACCCGATGAGTGCGAGAGAATTGGTGCGACGATGAGAAATGAAGTGGGAGGCGCGGCGCACAAATGAACGGTCCTGGGCCGCGGGTACTGGTTACCGGCGCTGCCGGCCTCATCGGGTCGGAAATGGTCGACTATTTCTGCCGGCTCGGTTGGCAGGTCGAAGGCGTCGACAACAATATGCGCGCCGACTTCTTCGGCGCCGCGGGCGACACGCGCTGGAATCGGCGACGATTGGAAGAGACCTTCGCCTCCTTCCGCTGCCACGACCTCGACATCCGAGACCGCGGCGGGATCGACGCGCTCCTCGAAGCCTGCCGGCCGCACCTGGTCGTCCACGCCGCCGCGCAGCCGAGCCACGATCTCGCCGCGAGCCGGCCGTTCGACGATTTCGACGTCAACGCCGTCGGCACGCTGAACGTGCTCGAGGCGACGCGGCGCCACGCGCCCGAAGCGGTCTTCGTCCACCTCTCAACCAACAAGGTCTACGGTGATGCGCCCAACGAGATCGCCCTCCAGGAGCTCCCGACGCGCTGGGAGTACGCGGACCCGGTCTTTGCAGGCGGCATTCCCGAGAATTTTCGCATCGACCGCTCGAAGCATTCGCTCTTCGGCGCCTCCAAGGTGGCGGCCGACGTGATGGTGCAGGAGTACGGCCGCTACTTCGGAATGAACTGCTGCTGCCTGCGCGGCGGGTGCCTGACTGGCCCGAATCACAGCGGCGTCGAGTTGCACGGCTTCCTCTCCTACCTGGTGAAGTGCAACGTCGAGGGGCGGAAGTACAGCATCTACGGCTACAAGGGAAAACAGGTGCGCGACAATATCCACTCCTACGACGTCGCCCGCTTCGTTCACGCCTTCTACGAGAGTCCGCGCATCGCAGAGGTTTACAACCTCGGGGGCGGGCGCGCGAACAGCATCTCGATCCTCGAGGCGTTCGACCGGATTGCGCAGCTCTCCGGCCGGGCGATGGAGTACGAGTATCTGGAGAAGAACCGCGAGGGCGACCATATCTGCTACATCAGCGACCTCTCCAAGATGCGCGCCGACTTTCCCGGCTGGGAGCTCACCAAGGGTCTGGACGAAATCTTCGAGGAAATCCACGCGGCGGTGAAGGTCCGGTGAGCGAGACCACTCTCATACTCGAGGCCGGCCGCGCTGAAGAGCACTACTGGCGCGACCTATGGCGCTACCGCGAGCTCTTCTCGGTGCTCGCCTGGCGTGACGTCGCGGTGCGCTACAAGCAGACAGTGATCGGCGCAGCGTGGGCCGTGCTGCGGCCGTTCCTGACGATGGTGATCTTCACCCTGGTATTCGGACGCCTCGCGAAGCTCCCGAGCGACGGAGCGGCGCCCTACGCCTTGCTTGTTTTCGCCGGCCTCTTGCCCTGGTCGCTCTTTTCCGCCGCCTTGACCGGCGCCGCCGAGAGCATGGTCGCGAACGCCAACCTCATCGGCAAGGTCTACTTTCCGCGCATCATCGTGCCGGCGGCGACGCTGGTGACGGCGTTGATCGACTTTCTGCTGAGCCTGGTGATCATGGCGGGCATGATGCTCTGGTACCGCTTCCTCCCCGGCTGGCAGATCCTCCTGCTGCCGCTTTTCGTCGTCCTTGCCCTGCTCGCGAGTCTGGGTCCGGGGCTCTGGGTGACTGCGCTCAACATCAAGTACCGCGACTTCCGGGTGGTGATCCCTTTCCTCGTCCAGCTCGGTCTCTACGTCTCGCCGGTCGGATTCAGCAGCGCTGTGGTGCCCGAGGAGTGGCGCTGGCTCTATAGCCTGAACCCGCTGGTCGGCATCATCGACGGATTCCGCTGGTGCTTGTTGGGCGGCGAGAGTGGAATCTACCTGCCGGGATTTCTGGTGAGCCTCGGTGTGGTCGCTTTCTTCCTCTGGCTGGGCATTCGACGCTTCCGCGCCACAGAACGCACCTTCGCGGACCTGATCTGAAGTGTCGGACGTCCTGATCCAGGCCGAAGGCCTTGGCAAAAAGTACATCATCGGCCATCAGGCTCAGCGCGAGCCCTATTCGGCCCTTCGCGATGTGCTCATGCGGAAGGCACGAACGTTTGCGCGCAAAGCCTCGGATCTCCTCCACGGCAGGGCAGTGATCGAGGGGGACGAGCTCGAGGAGGTCTGGGCGCTCCGGGACGTGAGCTTCGAAGTGAAGCGAGGCGAGGTCCTCGGAATCATCGGCCGGAACGGGGCAGGGAAGTCGACTCTGCTCAAGATCTTGAGCCGGATCACCGAGCCGACCACGGGGCGAGTGACGCTGCGCGGACGCGTGGCGAGTCTGCTCGAAGTGGGTACCGGCTTCCACCAGGAGCTCTCTGGGCGGGAGAACATCTTCCTGAACGGCGCCATTCTCGGCATGAGTCGAGCGGAGATCCGCGCGCGGTTCGATGAGATTGTGGCGTTTGCGGAGGTCGAGAGATTCCTCGATACGCCGGTGAAGAGGTACTCGTCGGGCATGTATGTCCGTTTGGCCTTCGCAGTCGCGGCGCACCTCGAACCGGAGATTCTGATCGTTGATGAAGTGCTTGCGGTTGGCGACATCGCTTTCCAGAAGAAGTGCCTTGGAAAGATGCGCGATGTCTCCTCAGCGGAGGGGCGTTCCGTGCTGTTCGTGAGTCACAACCTGAATGCCATCCGGCAACTCTGCGGCTCCGCCATTCTGCTCGAGAGCGGAAGGCTGCAGCTGGCAGGTCCGGTCGCCAGCGTGATCGAGGCCTATAGTCGAGCAGGCGCGGAGACAACCACACTCCGCGTGCCGGATCCGCCGCCGGAACTCGTTGGCGTCGGCTACGCGCTGGGAGTCAGTCTCGAGAATTTAGAGGGTCGTTCGATCGTCGTCGCCCAAGTCGGCGAGGCCTGGAGAGTTCGCGTCCGATTCCGAGTGTGCAGGCCAATGAAGGAGTGCGTCGTGGGCCTCGGTGTCGTCTCGCTTGACGGCACTCCCATCCAAACAGCTTGGTGCGAGGAGGTCAGCCTGGGTTCGGGCGACTACGAGGTGACATTCGAGCAGTCCAGTGTCACCCTGGAGGCAGGGAGCTACACGCTGAGTATTGGCTTGAGCGATCAGGGCAAGGCTCTGCAGCAGTTCCCTTTCGCCAGCCTCGACATCGCTTCAGGTGCAAACGACGGGCGCTTCCCCGTAACCTCCGGCGCGGGGTACGTATTGAACTCAATGGCAGTGACATTCACTCGCCTTGCCGTCGGTTAGCGCAAACGAATGGGCCCCACTGCCGCGCAGGAGAAGAATGAGATGTATCGCTTGGTCCTGAGGCTAGTAAGGATGGTAGGCCTTTACCACCCGCTGCGCGACTGGCGAAGTCGACGTCGGTTCCGAAAGCGAGCGCGCGCAGAACGACGAACTTGGCGCGCCGCTGGCTCTCCACCGCCGCCTCCGGCAGGCGTCAAACACGACATTCTTCGGCGCTATGCGCGGGACTGGAGAACTCCAGTACTTGTCGAGACAGGCACATGGATGGGCGAAACGCTCTTCATGCTTCGGCGGGACTTTCGCGAACTGCATTCGATCGAACTCGATCCCGGGCTTTACCGTGCTGCGCGCGAACGGCTCGCCCATCTCTCGAATGTGCGGCTTCACCAGGGTGATAGCGCTCGGGTTCTCCTGAGCGTGATTGAAGGACTGTCTCACCCGATCCTCTTCTGGCTGGACGGGCACTATTGCTCCGGCCCGTCCGCGCGCGGAGACAAGGACACTCCGATTCTGGATGAGCTCGCCATTCTGCTTTCCAGGCCAGCCAGGGGTGATGTCGTGCTCATCGATGATGCGCGTCTCTTTGACGGGACGGGCAGTTATCCCACCCTTGAAGAGGTACGGGAGGTTGTCCTGGAGGCGCGTCCATCGGCTGGTTTTTCCGTGGAAGAAGACGTGATTCGAATCGCTCCGATCTGATGGGAATCTTGGCGGGACCGGGCAACGAACCAGGCCAAGAGTTGGTGGACATTTCCGGCTATCTAGCAGAGGTGCAGGAGCAGGAACGCCAGTTGGGTCGTCTCTTCGACCGTTCCGAAGCGCTGGTCATCTTCGACGTCGGAGCCTGCGAGGGCGAGGATTCGATCCGCTACGCCACTCTGTTCCCGCGCGCACGGGTGTTTGCGTTCGAGCCTCTGCCCGGCAATCAGGCTCTGATCGAAGCGAACTTCGCGAAGTATGGTCTTGAGGGGGCCGAGCTCGAGAGGTCCGCCCTGTCGGATCGGCAGGGCACTGCAACCTTTCATGTCTCCTCCGGGACCCCGCCGGAGCTGTTTCGCGGCGAGAATTGGAACTACGGCAACAAGTCGGGCTCGTTGCTTGCGCCCGCCAGCGAAGCGCCGATGTTCGGCTGGCTGAAGTTCGAGCAGCTGGTGGAGGTTCCTTGCAGGACGTTCGATGACTTCTGTAGCTCGCGGGGGCTCTCGAGGGTTGACTTCGTCCACATGGATGTGCAGGGAGCGGAGCTCCTCGTGCTGGCCGGAGCCCGGAAATCGATGAGCCGGATCGTCACCATCTGGCTCGAGGTCTCAGACGCAGAGCTCTACCGCGGCCAGGGGCTTCGAGCCGACGTCGAGCGACTCATGTGGCGCAGCGGATTTGGTCGCTGTGCGGAGGTCCGACGAGGTGCCGAGGGAGATCAGTTCTACGTCAATCTGCGGTTTCCGCGGGTCTGGCGCTGGTGGCTCGCTGCGAAGGCGACCTCTGCTGGGACTCGATTTCGAAGTGGCCTGGGACGGTGGAGGCGGCGAATACTGAACCGTCCGGACC
This sequence comes from Thermoanaerobaculia bacterium, assembly GCA_043737505.1. Taxonomy (GTDB): domain Bacteria; phylum Acidobacteriota; class Thermoanaerobaculia; order Multivoradales; family JAGPDF01; genus JAGPDF01. The sequence continues at coordinate 19,070 of JAYTAM010000330.1, read as the reverse complement.
AGGCCTGATAGTTTTCTCTCGCCATGACGATGGCTTGCCCAGCGAGAGGTCCTGGAAATCGACAATTCGCTTCGCCGCCGCGGAACGGGACGCAAGTCGGGTCGTCCCGGAGGGCTGGTCGCGATCGCAGTCTCGCTCCCGAGCTCGCACGATGCTCGCGCTGACGAAATCCTTGAAGCGAATGCTGCGTCGGGGCGGCCTGGTGCTCGCATCGACCGGGCATGCTGGCGTGCGCTACCTGGATGATCCTCCCCATACCGCATTCGACGAGACGTTGTTGCGCCTGTTTCCTCGCTTGCAAGGGCTGCGATTCATCCAGGTCGGCGCGAATGACGGAATTCAGGCCGATCCCATCCACCGCTATGTCGCGAAGTATGCGTGGATGGGACTGATGTTGGAGCCGCTGAGCGGCAACTTTCGCGCGCTGGAGAAAAACTGCGGCGGTCTCGTCGGCGTACGGTGCTTGCAGGTCGCGGTCGATTCGTCCGTCGGGCGGCGGCTTGTTTTCGACTTGCAGCCTGATCTCGAAGGGCTTCCGGCCTGGGCTCGCGGTCTGGGCAGTTTCGACCGTGAGCGATTGCGCCAGGTCGCCGAGGAGCTCCACCTCGATGAGTCCGGGATCGTCTCCGAAGAGGTTGAAACGATTACGTGGGACGAGGTCTGGAATGAGTTCGGACCTGGGCGCTGCGACGTGCTGACGATCGACACCGAGGGGCAGGACATCCGGCTGCTGCGCATGGCGGGATTGGAACTGCGGAGGCCCAGGCTGGTGCATTTCGAACATGCCTGCTCCGGTTTCGAGGAGCGAATCGAGTTCTATCGTGACCTGCTCCTCCTGGGCTACGAGATCTCGACCCAGGGCGGCGACACAATCGCCTATCTCCCTGATCTCGCCCGCGACGGGGCATGAGGAGGTACTTCGCCCCTGGTACGGAAAGATCTGGGACCCCAGTCGCCAAGGCTCAGAAGAACGCGGCGTCCGGGTGCGGTAGGCGCCGAACCGCCTCGGCAAGGACTGATAAGTTCCCCTACGTATGATCATTACTTGGTTGACTGGCGGCCTGGGCAATCAGATGTTCCAGTATGCGGCCGGTCTGGCACTGGCTCACAGGCGGCGGACAGTGTTGAAAATGGACGTTTCGTGGTTCCGCGAGGATCCGGAGTTCGAGGAGCACAACCGGTACGCCCTCAGCTGTTTCAACATCTCGGAGCACTTCGCGACCTGCGAAGAGGTCGACCGGCTCCGCGGCGTTTCGTTCACGAAGTCGGAGCGGCTGGCGGCGTCGCTCGCCAGGAGGTTGCACTTCTACCGCTATGCGAAGGGGTTCGAGCGGCGTGGGAAGCGGCATGCGCCGGAGACGTCCGCTTTCGATCCCGGGTTCTTCGCACTACCCGACGAGACCTATCTCGAAGGTATGTGGCAGTCCGAGAAGTTCTTCGCGCCGATTGCTGACCTGGTTCGTTTGCAATTCTCGTTTCGGTATCCGGCCTCGCCAGTGGTGGAGGAGACGATCCGGCAGATCGAATCGGGGCCCTCTGTCGCGGTGCACTTTCGCCGCGGTGACTATGTTTCCAACCCGGCGTTCGCTCGAGGAATCGGGGCGGTCGATCTCGACTACTACTATGGTGCCCTCGAAATCCTGCGGGGTCGTCATTCGGACTTGAGCCTCTATGTCTTCTCGGACGACATCGATGCGGTCGAGAAGGAGTTCCGACCCCCAGGGCGCTGCCACTTCGTGCGATCCACCGGGAAGTGGAATTCCTTCGACAAGATCAGGATGATGAGCCGTTGCGACCATGCGATCATTGCAAACAGTACTTTCAGCTGGTGGGCAGCTTGGCTGAATCCTTCACCTTCGAAGACCGTCATCGCCCCGGATCCGTGGTTCGTGGAGGACGAGCTTCGGGGACGGGATGTCGTTCCGGAGTCGTGGATGAGACTGGGTCGCAGCTCGAAGCAGTGAAGAAGGGAAGAGGCTGAGACCGCGTGCGAGTTGCCGTGATTCCAACGATTCGGGCCCATTCCTGGGGCGCGCCCGGGCATTGCATGGGGGCCCTCGTCGAGACGCTCCTGGGCGAAAGTCACGACGTGCTTTGGTTCGTGGCTCCGATCGACATCGACAACTCCGAGGTCCGGCGGCTGAAGGTTGCCGGGGCGCGGGTCGCGCTCCTTCCGCCCGAGACCACCGCGAACTTCATTCGATTCGGCGGCGTCCGACGAAGACTGCAGGCGATGGCGCGTCGGGGCCCGGGACTGACGGCCGCGGTTGCGGAGTTCGGTGCGGAACACCTGTTCCTCAATCAAGGGGGGACCTGGTCTGGCCTGCATCATGATTTCGCCGAGCTCCTCGCGGATTTCCCGAACCGGTATTCACTCATCTGTCATCTCAGTCGGCCGGACCCGCCTTTCAGCGCGCAGGACCTTGCCCGTGCCCGCGCGCTGATGCGGAACGCGAAGGCCGTCTTCTTCAACTCCGCCTGGACTCGCCGCGTGGCGGAGATGCAGATTGCCGAGTCCATCGCGAACGCGCGGAGCTTCCAGTGCCCAGTGAGATTCAGATTCAAGTCGCCACTCCCGTGGCCAGCGACACCCGTGCCGACACTTGCCATGGTCAACAGGCTCGACACATTTCAGAAGGGCATCGACATAGCGTTGGAGGCCCTGGCACTTCTCCGCGCCGAGGGCAGGCACCTGCGGCTCAACATCTACGGGTCGGGGCCAGAGGAGGCTTACCTGAAAGACCTGTCCCGATTCCTCGGAGTCTCGGATGCCGTCGGGTTCCAAGGGCACCGGGATGACCTGGAGCGCGTTTGGGCCGAAAACGAGATGCTGGTGCTCCCTTCCCGGTTCGAGGGACTGAGTGTGGCGATGCTCGAAGCCATGGGGTTCGGCAGGCCGGTCTTGAGAACGCCGCTGGGTGGAGCGGAGGAGTGGGTCGAGGATGGCGAGACGGGCTACCTCTGCCCCTGCGCTGACCCCCACGCTCTCGCCACGACCCTGCGCCGCGCGCTCGCCGAGCGCGACCGCTGGAGGGAAATGGGGTTGCGAGCGCATCTGGCCATAGGGCGCGGGCTCGATCCGGACCCGGCGAGAGTCTTCCTCTCCGCCTTGGGCGCGAATTGAGAGCGCCTGCGGGCCAGTCATGAGCCATGTCGTTCTTGGTGTGGGTGGCCTCCTGGGTCACGATGGAAACGCGGCCTTGATCGTCGATGGAAAGTTGATCGCTGCGAGCCAGGAGGAACGGTTCTCGAGGCGGAAGCACGACGCCGCTTTTCCGCGTGCCGCCGCGCTCGACTGTCTCCGGTTCGCAGGCCTGACCGCGGGAGACGTGACGCACTGTGCCTTCGCGGAGAAACCCTTTCAAAGCCTGCTGTACGATCGCCTGGAGCGCCCGACGAATCGCCTCGGCTGGTGGTTGTCGAAAGTCGTACCGGCGACGAGTCTGCCGTATCCGGCCGAGGCCCGGCGGATGTTCCCGCGCGCGAAGCTCGAGTTCGCGTGGCACCACCTCTCGCACGCAGCCGCGGCGTTCGCGACTTCCCCCTTCGAACGCGCAGCTTTCCTGTGCGTCGATGGAAAAGGAGAGGACATCAGTGCCAGTATCGGCATCGCGAACGCGGAGCAGACCGAGATCCGCTACGAGCTGGCCTTCGAGGACGGACTGGGCCTGCTCTATACATTGGTTACCTATTTTCTGGGCTTCACCTCCTTCGGCTCGGAGTACAAGGTCATGGGGCTGGCGCCCTACGGCGCCCCGACCCAGGTTGAGGCCCTGAGGGCGTTCGCTCCGTCGGACGACTGCGGCGCACTGCGATTGCGCGAGGGCGCGCGCTTTCAATGGCCCAGGCTGCGAGCTGCAATGGAGTCGCTCGAACGGCACCTGGGACTGGAGGCGAGGCGATCGGGGGAGCCCCTTTCTCAGGTGCATGTCGACCTCGCTGCTTCCGTTCAAGAGCTCTTCGAGCAGGAGATCCTCAGGATGGCGGAGTTCGCGCGCCGCGCGACCGGTGAAGACGACCTGCTCTTCTGTGGCGGTTGCGCACAGAACTGCGTCGCGGCCGGGATGCTCAGGCGCCGCGGCCCCTTCTCGCGAGTCTTCAACTCTCCCGTCGGCGGTGACATGGGATCCGGTTTGGGCTCGGCCCTGCTTTCTGATCAACGCCTTCGCGGCCGGCTCGCCAAGGTCGACCCGCGGGGTTTCTATCTGGGATCTGAACCGGGAGAGCCGCCGAGCGAAGCGCTTCCCTACGAGGTTGCTTCCGAAGGAGGCGTGCACTTCGCCGCTGCGCGCCTGCTGGCCGCTGGCAAGGTCGTCGGCTGGGTGCGCGGGCGTATGGAGCTCGGCGCTCGAGCCTTGGGAGCGCGGTCGATTCTCGCCGATCCGCGGGTCGAGAATATGCAGTCGTTGCTCAATCTGAAAGTGAAATTTCGGGAGTCGTTCCGCCCGTTTGCGCCGGCGATTCTGGCGGAGGACTGCGGCGACTGGTTCGATTCGACAGAAGCGTCCGACTTCATGCAGTACACGGCCTATCTGCTTCCGCGCCGCCGCTTCGCCATACCGGCGGGAGCTCTCGGCCTGCGAGAGCGGCTGGACTTCAAGCGCTGCGAAGTTCCGAGCATCGTTCATGTGGACTACTCGGCACGTCTTCAAACCGTGCGTCAAGAGGTCCATCCGGACTTCCATCGACTGATCAGCGAGTTCAAGCGACTCACCGGAGTGCCCATTCTCATCAACACCAGTTTCAATGTGAGCGGGCAGCCGATCGTCCGTACGGCAGACGAGGCATGGCAGTGTTTCCGGCACACCGACATGGACTTCCTGGTGCTCGGGGAGCGGCTGATTCGCAACCCGAACGACAGGAGTCACGAGGAGAAGATCGCATGGTTGAAGCAATTCGAAGCGGCTTCTTGAGACTCTGCTGGTGGGTTGCGAGGATCGTTACCTCGCCCGCACCAAGGGGGTGGCGGGCTTCGGCCAAGCGGAACTCGCTGGGCTTCAAGTGACTGGCGTCTGTGTTTTCCTTGCGATTCGCTGGCATCCGTCCGGCATTCAGGAGAATGCAGGTTGGGCGAGCTGACCTCCGGCGGTCACGGAGGACTTGTCTGGGTAGAGGGACCCGCCAGCGATGAATAGCGCGTTGCAGCAGGCCCTGGCCACATTACCCCCCGAGGCTCGAATTCTCGATTGCGGCGGATGGTTCGCTCCGCTAGGTTGCTCGACGCACGTTCTGGACCTGATGCCCTACGAAACGCGGGGCGGCCGTCTCCAACTCCTCCCGCTCGCCGGAGAACGGTTCACTCGCGCAACCTGGACGCAGGTCGATTTCCTGAGCGAGGGTCTGCACCTGCCCTATCCCGACAGGTACTTCGACCTCTGCAACTGCTCGCATACGCTCGAAGATCTGGAGAATCCCTTTCCGCTCTTATCGGAGCTCTCCAGGATCTGCCGCTCCGGCGTCTTTCGGACCCCTTCGCGGCTCATGGAGCAGACGGTCGGTGCCCGCGATCGGATGACGGGCCGGCGCGGGCATCCCCACCACCACTGGATCGTCGAGTCCGACCGGGGGAGAGTGTTGTTCGCCCAGAAGGCGGAGTCGCTGTCCTCGTGGTGGCATTCCAGCGTTCCGCTGCGGCTGGCGGAGAGGTTACGCCTGGCGGACCCAGGGATAGAGGAGTGGACGTATTCCTGGCAGGGTGACATCGAATGGTCGATCCTGCGAGGGGAGGCAGCACGCCGGCGGGCGGAACAGTTCGCCCGGGAGGTCGGGGCGACGGCATTTGCTCTCTTCGTCGATGCGGCCTGGCGAGGACTCCGCCATGCCAGATATGCGCTGCGTGCTGAGAAGCCGACGCGGACCGAGGAGTGGTGGCAGGAGATGGTCGAGCTGAGTCGACCCTACAGCTCGATCGCCCTCCGATGAACCCGGGGCCGCAGAGAACCCGATGGCCAAAGACTCCGGATACATGCGCCTGAGCGCCATCCTTGCGACGCACAACCCGGATGCGGAGCGCCTGCGCCGGACTTTGCAGTCGTTGCGGAACCAGACGCTCCCTGAACCACTCTGGGAGGCGATTCTGATCGACAACGCCTCCCACCTCCCGCTCGCCGCCGCCATCGACCGGCGCGATTGGCCAGCGACCTGGCGGCTCGTGCACGAACCCAGACTCGGCCTCAGCGCGGCCCGACGACGAGGATTGCTGGAGAGTGTCGGCGAAGTGATTGTCCTGGTCGACGACGACAACGAGTTGGCGCCCGACTACTTCGAACTGGCGCTCGCGGCCCTGTCCGGCCGAGAAAAACTCGGGGCGCTCGGAGGGAGTAGCGAGCCCGAGTTCGAAGTTTCGCCACCGCTGTGGGTAGGGGAGTTCTCCGGCCTTCTCGCCTGTCGTGATCTTGGCGATGAGGTTTTGATCGATGGATGGAAGGGCGGGAGCGCAGTCCAGAGTCGACCGTACTTCTCCTGGGCGCCGATCGGAGCGGGAATGGTCTTGAGGCGCGAAGCGGCGCGGCACTGGCTCGAGTGTGCGGAAGGCGTCGAGCTCTCCGATCGCCGAGGCGAGGAGCTGACCTCCGGTGGCGACAACGACATCGTCCTGTCTGTGCTCGGCGGGGGTTGGGAGGTTGGTTACCTTCCTCAACTCCGGCTGACCCACCTCATCCCTGCCAGTCGAACGACACTTGAATACCTGGGGCGAATCCATCGGGCCATCGCCGCCTCTTGGATCGAGGTTCTTGCGAAGCATGGCGCCTGTCCCTGGGGCCCGATTCCGCCCTGGACTTTGCCGCTGCGGAGGTTGAAGGCGTGGTTCTCCTGCCGCGCCTGGTCCAGCCCTGGTGCCTATGTGCGCTGGCAGGGAGCGTGTGGGCACTTCGATGGCAGGGCGAAGCTGCCGCGATGAGACAAGCCTGGAGCCGACTCCGATGGATCGTTCGCCGCGCCCTTCGAATGGCACCGCGGAGCGTGCGCGAGGAGATCTGGCGACTTCGGTGGCTCGCCTCCCTCCCGGCGGGCTGCGGAGGGTCGTTCACTTTTAGGGGATGTACGTTGCGGTTCTCCGACGGAAGGCCGGTTCTTGACCAGCTTGGCGAGGTCTTCCTTCAAAATGTATACGACTTCTCGTGTGAGCACTCTTCCCCGAGAATTCTGGACTGCGGCGCCCACGTAGGGATCGCGACCCTGCGCTTCCGCGAGCGATTCCCGCAAGCTCGGATCACCGCGTTCGAAGCGGACTCCAGAATCGCCGATCTGCTCCGCCAGAATCTCCCAGCTTCCGGCGATACCGTCACGGAAATCGTTGCAGGCGCTGCCTGGGTGGCAGACGGACTCGTGCCGTTCGAGCAGACCGGCAGCGACAATGGTCATCTCGACTCTTCGGCAACCGGGCTCGTCCCGGCGCGCGATCTCTCGACTTTCTGTTGCGAGCCGATCGATTTTCTCAAGCTCGACATCGAAGGCGCGGAAGACGACGTGATCCGGCATCTCCATGCTCGGCGGGTACTTCGGAACGTACGCAGCCTCGCTTGCGAATGGCACGAATGGACGGCCTCAGCACCTCGCCTGCATGAGGTTCTGGCTCTACTGGTCGAAGCTGGTTTCGTCTATCGCATCGCAAGGGCAGGCTGTCTCGGAGAAGGCTCGGTGCCCGCGTTCCCGGCGCTGGGTTGGCCGGGCAATCACGTGATGGTCTACGCCTGGCAGGCCTCGGAGTTCAAAGCGTGGGCGTGACGAACAAAGCTGTCGTTCCCGACCTCTCCGTGGTCATTCCCTTCTTCAATCGAGCTGCCACTGTGCAGTTCACGCTGGCCAGTATCGCCCGCGCTCGTCGTGATCTCCGTGTCGAGACGATCCTCGTCGATGACGGATCCACACCGCCGGCGTGCGACCAGCTGCGCGGAGAGGATCACCAGCCAGACCGGACGATTCTTCAGGAGAACAGGGGGCTTCTTTTCGCGCGCCTCGCAGGACTAGCCGAAGCCACCGGCGAGTTCGTGCTCTTTCTCGATTCAGACGACCTCGTGGGTCCCGAAAAGTTCGCTGCCCAGCTGACGGCCATGCGCTCCTGCGGTGCAGATGTGAGCTACACCGACTGCGCTCGAGCTGAACTGTCCACCTACCTCGACGACGGCGACCTGCACTCGCCGGAGATTCCCGCAGGCACCAGCGATAGCGCCGAGCTCTTCATTCGGGTGCAGCCGGCCCCACACAGCCCGATTTTCCGGACCTCCTGGCTCCAGGCCTTGGCTCGAACTCCGCTGTTCCCTCCATCGCACCTGTACAACCCGGTAGCGGAGATCTGGTTCTACCATGTCGCTGCGCCGATCCCTGCCAAGGTCATCAAAGTCCCGGGTCTGCATACAATTGTCGGCGAGCACAGTGGGGCGCGATTGACGAACAACTGGGAGCGATTGGGAGTGGCCTCATTAGCCGTGATGGAAGCTTTTCATCGCAGTTGCCCGAGGTCTGAATCGACGGCGGCTCTCCGTCGGCTCGTCGGGGAGAAGGCATTCTGCTCGTGGCGCTCGCTTCCTTACGATTTTTCGCCGGAGTTTGGCCGCCGGCTCCTTGCGATCTGGGAGCAGGCGCCGCCCGGCAACCTCGAAGCGCTGGGTGGCCGCAAGTTTGAAGCTCTGGCGCGGCTTCTGGGCCCGGTAGTGGCGGGCAAGGCTTTGCGACGATTGCGGGGCCGCCCATACGAAGCGAGCCGCACCTTGAGGAACGAGGACACGCTAGTGAGCTGGCTCGCGGAGCTCCCCACCCCGTGACTCTCCGATTCTCTTCATCGAGATGAAGGCTGTCGCGCGCAGTTACGGCTTGGGAAGACTCGCCTACCACTCGTGGTACCGGCCTCTGGGAATGGTTCGAGAGATGATTGCTGCCGGCGGCCCTCTGGAGCAGTTGCGGACGGCTTCTGGCCGACGCGGGATGGAGAGGGCGGCCCGAACGCTTCCTCCGCCTCCTTCATTCTCTGGCAGGTCGCTCGAGCTGCACGTCCTTTCCGGCAGGCGGTGCTGGTATCAGACAGCATTCTGCCTGTGGACATTCTGCCAGCACTCTCGTCTTCCGCTGAGTCCGGTGATCTACGATGACGGCACTTTGACCGCTGACTACGTGGAGCCGCTGCGCCGGCTGTTCCCAGCGGCGCGGTTCGTATCCCAGGAGATGAGCCGAAACATGCTCGAGACTTCTCTGCCAGAAGCTCGATTCCCCGTGCTTCATGAACGCTGGCGGAACTACCTCAACATCCGCAAGCTGCTCGATGTTCATGTCGGTCAGACCGGCTGGAAGCTCGTTGTCGATTCCGACCTGCTCTTCTTTCGTCGCCCTTCGCTACTCATCGATTGGATCGATGAGCCAGTCCGACCGCTTCACGCGGTCGACTGCGAAACCTCCTACGGGTATTCCACAGAACTGATGGAAGAACTGGCGAGCGCTCGCGTCGCCGACCGGATCAACGTCGGGCTCACTGGTTTGGAAGGTGGCTCGTTGGATTGGGAAAGGATCGAGTACATCTGTCGGACGCTCATCGCCCGGGAGGGCAGAAGCTACTACCTCGAGCAGGCGCTGATTGCGATCCTGATGGCTGGTTGCGAGTGCACGGTCGCGCCGGAGGTCGATTACGTCACCCTTCCGGTGCAGCCTGAGGCAGTCGAATGCAGTGCGGTGATGCACCACTACGTGGCGAACTCCAAGCCAGCGTACTTCCGCCGCAACTGGCGGCGGGCCACGGCTGTTTCATCATGAGGAAGTCCGGCGCGTCATGACGCCACTGGTTTCGGTGTTGGTTCCATGCCACAACGCAGCGCCATGGCTGGCCGCGACTCTCGAGTCGGCGCTCCTGCAGACCTGGCAGCGCGTCGAAACAATCGTCGTCGACGACGGTTCCACTGACGATAGCCTGGCTATTGCGCGCCAGTATGAATCGAGAGGCGTCCAGGTCTTGCACCAGTCCAAGGGGGGCGCGAGCTCAGCTCGGAATCATGCCCTCCGCATCTCGGAGGGTGACTTCATACAGTTCCTCGATGCGGATGACCTGATCAGTCTCGACAAGATCGCTGCCCAGGTCGAGCTCCTTCAAGGGAGTGCTCCACTCTCGATCGCTACGTGTCGCTGGGGCCGCTTCACCGATGAACCAGCCGCCGCGGTCTTTTCCGAGGAAGACGCATTCCGCGACTTTCTTCCCGTTGACTACTTGATGGCTCACGTCAGCGGCGCCGTCACCATGCATCCCGCGGCCTGGCTCATCTCGCGAAATGTCGCCCAGAGAGCGGGTCCGTGGGACGAGTCTCTGTCTCTCAACGATGACGGCGAGTATTTCGCGCGAGTCGTTCTCGCCGCGAGCCGGGTGTGCTTCAGCCCTGTCGGCGTCTCGCTCTATCGCAGCAACCTTCCCGGCAGTCTCAGTCGCCAGCGCAGCCGCCAGGCGCTGGATTCCCTCTTCCGCTCCGTGGCCCTGGTGGCGGGCCACCTGAGGAGCCGCGAAGATTCGCCGCGGGTGCGGCGAACGCTTGCGGACTACTGGCAACGCCTGAGGTACGAGCTCTACCCGAGCGCCACCGACCTCAGCCTGCGTGCTGCTTCGGAGGCTCTCAATCTGGGTGGGTCCTCACTCACCCCGGCGATGGGAAGGCGCTTGCGGTGGATCAGCACTGTATTCGGCTGGAAGGCGGCGCTGCGAACCCGCGAGTGGCTCCGATGATCCGCAACCTTACTTGGAGCTCTCCAGGTCGGCGCGTCGCCCGAGGACAACAGCTGCTTGCCTGGCGGTTCCGTCCGCGGTGAGAGTTCTCCTGGCTTGCCAGCAGTCGCCCCACCGCTATCCGGTTCCAGCCTACGGATTCTGGCGCACCTATCTGGTCGAGGGGTTGCGGGAAGCGGGCCACGAGGTGGTCGAGGTTCCAGGCGCCGACTGGGCGCGCGGGCTAATGCGACTGGATCGAGCGGAACGCGAACGTTGGCTCGATGAGCAGTGGTCGCGCACCGTCGAAACTGCGAGATCCGTGGGTGGGGTCGACCTGTTCCTGGGCTACCTCTATCCCGCTCAGATCGATGAAGCTGCCGTTCGCCTGCTCCGGGAGCGTGGAGCGCGCACCGTCAACTTTTTCTGCGACAACCTGCGCGAGTTTCGGCGCCTGCCTGTCGAATTCGAGCCCTTCGATCTTCACTGGGTTCCAGAACTGGGCGCGCTTCCGATGTATGCGAAGCGGGGCTGGTCGACGCTCTTCGCTCCCATGCCCTGCTGGGTACCGCCTGCGCGGCGGGTCGTGCGGCCGGAGACCTCCCCGGGACTGTGCTTCATCGGGAGTCGGGATCCGCTCCGGAGCGCGCTCATGGAGCACGTCGCGCGCGCGGGCTTGCCGCTCACTTTGTGCGGGGCCGGATGGGCACGCGCTGTCGCCGGGCCCGGGGCTCCGCAACCCGGCCCCACCTGGCGCGCGCGTTTCGAGGATTGGATGGACTTTACGCGGCGCCAGGGGCTCGGCATGGCCCTGGGCCGGCTCATTGCCAGCGCCGCGAGGACTACCGGGATGGACAACGGTTTTGATTTTTCGCCATGGGCTGCTCCGTCACCCGATGACGATGGCTACGCCCGATGGATAGCGGAGAGCGCCGTGGCTCTTGGCGTGAATCGCTGCCCGCTCCCTGCCGCGCTTGGTCCCAGGTCTGTCGTGTACTCGAGGCTGCGCGACCTGGAGGCGCCGATGCTCGGCGCCTGTTACCTTACAGAATGGGCGCCCGAGCTTGAGTCGCTCTACGAAGTGGGCAAGCAGATCGAGGTCTACCGCGACGAGACCGAGCTGGTGGAGAAGGCCACGGAGCTCCTTTCCAATCCCGCGCGACGACTCGAGCTCCGCCACGCGGCACTGAAACGCGCCCACGCTGATCATGGAGTTGGATCTACGATGAAAAGAGTCGCCAGACACCTCGGCCTCGCGGAATGAGTGCAGCGTCGGCAATCGAGCTCTACGTCAGGGGCACTTCACGCAAGAAAGGTATGCGGCGAAGAAGACGGAGCTGCTCGGTTTCAGCTGCCAGCACCACGACGCCGCGGCGCATCCCGGACTCCTCCTCCGACGGGAGAACGGGAAAGAAGGGGGTGGCGCCAAGCTCGGAAAGCAATGGGCCGAAGGTCTCAAGGTCGAGGGCAGCCCCCGGTCCATAGTCGTCGAAGCCGTAGCCGGAGTCGCCAGGAATGCGAAAATCGTCGACTGCGACGACGGACCGACCCAGGTTGCCGAAGATCAAGGCCAGTTCGGCGGCCAACGGAAGCTCCGTTCCCCAATGAGCATCGAGATAAACGAATGGACGGGCTTTCCTTTCCGCCAGGGAGGCGAGCAGGCCGGGAAGTTGTCGGGCGCTGTCGCCCAGGCATACATGGACATCGGAGAGACTTCGTAGAGCCTGGGCGGCAAATCCGAAACAACGAGGATCGCGCTCGATAGTGACGACAGGCCCTGTTATCTGCTCCGCCAGGTATCGGGTCGTGGTCCCATGGAAAGTTCCCGTCTCCAACACAGAATCGAAGGCGCATTCGAGAAAGATCGCTTCAAACAGGACTCGACGTCCGTGCTGCCCATTCAGTGGTCCGCCCCAGCTCTGTCTACGATCGGCAAAACGGTAGTAGTCGAGCCTGCCCAGCAACTCTTGTCCCAGAGGGCTCGTCGCGAGGCGGGGGGCGATGCGAAGAAGGCTTTTAAAGCGACTCACCGGTGACCTCCGGTGGGGCATTCGCCAGTCGGAACGCCGCATTTCGACTTAGCCCAAGCCGGTAGGCGACTTCGCGCCTGGGCGAGACGCGCGCGGCCGGAGGAGCGGGCGCAGTCGACCGTCAAGACGGCGTCTGCTGGGCGCAGACGCACCGGAATGTGGCTTCGAGGAAAAGTCGGGTTGGTCATCAAGAACCTAGATGCTCCACGCGTCCAGCAAGAGGTCCTGCTGGCCCCGTTGCGCGGCTGGGCATTCGCCGTTGGCGATTGCGGCCTGCAGGCGCGGTAGGGCTCCCACGAAAGCGGCCCCTTTGTTGACCGGATGCAGCAGCCAGGCGCGACGATCGTTCAGGGTGAGCCTGGAGAGGCCGGCCGCGGCCATGCGGCGGAAGAGGAGAATTTCCGGCGACCGCGGGTAGCCTCGACGAAGCAGGCGCACGGCGATTGTCTCCCACAGTAGCCGGCCCTGAAGCAAGGGCAGGCATGGGCGCAAGCTGGCCAGGTCAAAGAGAAAGCAACGGGTGCTGAACCAACCGCTGAGCCAGCCGTCGGGTTGTTCGTGCATTGCGAGTCGCTCGTTCTCGCTCGGAGCGTCGGGCCCGTCGAGCGGCGGGGGGCTCGGACGTGGAATGGCTGCCACTACGGCACGGTCCGCTTTCATGACTTCTCTTGCCTGCAAGGCCCAGTCGAAGCCGGGGTCCTGATAGAGCAGCATGTCGGCGTCGTAGTGTATGAGCCAGCGGGTGCGACACATCTCGAATGCGGCAAGGTACGCCATGAGCGCACAGCCGCCATAGTCGTGAGTCTCCCTCACCCAGGAGCGAAGGTAGGTCCGGCTCAGAACAGTGAGCAACGGGTCGCCGGGTCGGAGATAGACCACGCGGTCGACCGCCCCTGACGCGAGCCAGCCTTCCGTGAGGTGGACGATGGTGTCTCTGCGGCGCGAGTATCCCGGCTCCGGAAATCTCAGCTCCGGATCGACGATCTTGGTCTTCTGCGGTTTGCAGAGATCCACGACCAGTAGCCGCTCGGTCACCTCGGGATGGGCCGCCAGGAGACGCGGCACGGTGAGGGCTGCGTACGCCGAGTCACCCGCGGAAAGATTGATCTGAAGGGTGAAGTCACTCATCTGGCCACGCGACTTCAATCTGGTGGAAGGCATCGGGGTCCAGCTCCGCTACGCCGCCGCCGCCGACGCGACAAACGATTGCTCCTTCGATGCTGTGCAGAGCCGAAAGCACACTCTGGGGGTCCCCCATGCCGTTGAAGCCCAGGGGGTGGACCTCGATGACCAGGGTAGAACCCGGGAGCACTGGCAGACGGCGCAGCGATGGGGCGAGCAAAGCTTCATAACCCTCGATGTCGACCTTGATGACCGACCGGTCGCTGACGTGTTCGTTGACCAACTCGAGCAGAGAGATCGCCTGGACTTCCTTGCCTGTTCCAGCGACGTGGCCGGTGAAGGATCCAGTCGAATCGTAGCCGACGGTGCTAGCTCCATCCGAAACCGCCATGTTGAACGTTTGAGCCCGGCTGGTAAGTCGATTGCGGCGAAGACTGCGATTGAGCAGTTGGATCGCCAATTGGTTCGGATCGATTGCAATCGCGGAGGCATGGGAGTGGTGCAGGAGCACACTGAGCGTCATGACGCCCACGTTGCAGCCGACATCGATGAGATGTTCGCGGGTTTGCATCAGCTCTATCAAACGGTCCTGAACATGGCGGTCGAAATCCTCGAGCTTGCGCCCGCCGGTCCAGGCCCACGAGTGTTCGACGGCGTTGAGGCAGATCAACCCGCGATGAAACGGTTGAGTCAAGGTCAACCCGGCTGCGGCAAGCCTGGCGAGGCGCCTCAAAATGGGCGACCGATGAAGGAACCGGGCCAAAGCGAGAAACGGAGAGCTCATGGCCTAAGGGTGGGTCATCGATTCGTAGAGCTCGAGATACCGGCCAGCGGCGATGGAGACGGAGAAGCGACGCTCGGCATCCGAGCGGCACGATGCCCTGTCGAGGGTTGCCACTCGGCCAGCCGCGGCGATGCCTTCCTCCATCGACTCGATCAGGAAACCGGTTTCGCCGGGAATCACGATCTCAGGAGTGGCGCCGCGGGGGCAGGAGATAACGGGAGTGCCGCAGGCCAACGCTTCGGCGAAGACGATCCCGAACGGCTCGTTCCAGCGAATGGGCACGACCAGCGCTGCGGCTCTGCCCAATAGAGCGTTCTTCTCCTCGTCGCCGACTTCGCCGATCCATTCAATGCCTTCACGTCCGAGCCAAGGTTGAATCTTGTTCTCGAAGAAGTCTCTCTGGTCACCACTGTCCACTCGATTGCCGGCGAGAATCAATCGCCGGCCCGCTGCGCGCGCGATGGCGATGGCCGTATCGGGGCCTTTTATCTCCTCGAGACGGCTGAGAAAGACCAGAGGTGCGTCGGGCTCGACGCTGGGAACGAAAGTGAACTTGTCGAGCTCAACAAAATTGGGAATGGAGATCCATCTGCCACCGGCGGGCCGAGCCTCGCGGCAGATGAATTCGCTGCACCCGGTGAATCGCAAGGAGCGGCCGCCCAGCCTCGCGGCCCAGGATATGTTCCGCCCGCCAGTATGGCGTTGATAGGACATGACTACGGCCTGGTCCGTCGGCAGGACCGGCAGAAGATAGCCGAGTCTCGAGAAGCTGTGGACGACGTCCGGTCGAAAAATCCGGATCGCACGGTGCAGGGCGAAGGCGTTGCGCAGATCTGCGAGCGGAGCTGCCGCCCGGACGGCAGGCCACTCGAAACGCTCGTCTACGAGAGCCGTCGATTCGGGGTGGGCCACGAGCGCAATCTCGTGCCCCGCCGCCCGGAAATGGCGCACCAGTGCGTCGACGATGCGTTCGATACCACCGTAGCCACGGGGAGGCACCGGCAGGATGGGATCAGCCGTGAATAGCAGGCGCACGGGCTTCAGACCGTCGTCATTGTCTGGCCGAGCCGGGCCTCGGAAAGGCAGCCTTCGCTCATTTGCGAAGGTCGGGGGCCCACCCAGGGTTCGAAATGCCGCGGCCTGCGGTGCGGGTGCCCACTGACGGAGATAGATCGCCGACCCGCTCGCGCAAAAGAGGCACTGAGCGAGAGGTTAACAGATGGGTCGGCTTCGATTCCGTACAGTCACCGCCCCGTCGCCATGCAGGGTAGCGAACCTCGAATCGCCAGGGAGAAGAGTCAGGCTAGGTCCAGAACCGGCGAAGGTTCCGTCAAACTCGCACGCGCGCGCAGTCGGATAGATTAGGGGGCGAAAGCTCGAATTCGACCGATGCAGGTGTGTCAGCGGCAGACCAAAGGCATGTCCCCTTGCGAAACGTCCTCATCGTCAGTCCCCATTTTCCGCCGATCAACGCGCCCGACCACCAGCGTGTCCGCATGGCGCTGCCCTACCTCGAGGAATTCGGCTGGAGGCCGACGATCATCGCGGTGGCGCCAGAGTATGTCGAAGGCAACCAGGACCCACTCTTGTCGGAGAGCTTCCCACCGCGGACGCGTGTCATTCGGACACGCGCGCTGCCTCAACGCTGGGTGCGTTGGGCGGGCGTAGGTGGCCTCTCCTACCGGGCGATGTTCTCCCTAAGGCGAGCCGCCGAGGCCATCTTGTCCCGGGAACGGATCGATCTCGTCTTCTTCTCTACGACGCAGTTTTCCTTCATGAAACTGGGGCCTCGTTGGCTGAAGGAGTTCGGAGTTCCGTACGCTCTGGATTTTCAGGATCCATGGCTCAGCGACTATTACGTCGAGCATCCGCAACAGCGCCCGCCTGGAGGGCGATTCAAGTACGGAGTGTCGCGCTGGCTGGCGAAACGGAACGAGCCGCCGGCGGTAAGTGGGGCGAGCCATGTTGTCTCTGTCTCATCCGCCTACATCGACTCCTTGAGGCTTCGTTATCCCGCGGTGGCAGAACACCGTTTCACCAGGCTTCCGTTCGGTGCACCGGAGAGCGACTTCGTGCTGGCTAGCAAGCCGCAGGCGCGCCAGTCGGTGTTTGACCCTAGCGACGGCCGCGAACACTGGGTCTATGCCGGACGAGGAGGCCAGGACATGGAGTTCGCAGTCCGCGCCTTCTTTGTGGCCCTGCGGAGGTACCTCGGGGAGAAGCCTGAGATGGAGTCTCGACTGCGAGTCCATTTCGTCGGGACGGACTACGCCACGGGCAGTCGAGCTCGCAAGACGATAGAACCGATATCTCGAGAGTGCGGCGTCTCTGGTGTCGTCAGTGAGAGTACCGAGAGGCTTGCGTATTTCACCACGCTGCGGTGCCTGAGCGAGGCGCAGGCCTTGTTCATCCCGGGATCGGATGATCCAGGCTATACGGCCTCGAAGGTCTATCCATATGTGCTCGCCCGCAAGCCACTGCTGGCTGTGTTCCATCGCAAGAGCAGTGTGGTCGAAGTGCTGCGAGGCACGGGAGGCGGAACAGTGGTCACATTCGACAGCGGTTCCAGTGTGGGGTCGGTCGCGGACGAGATCCACAGCCAGTGGTTCGCCCGCTGGCCGCAGCCGGCACCGATGACCGACTGGACGGTCTTTGAACAGTATTCGGCGCGGGAGATGACCCGGAAGCTGTGCGAAGTTTTCGATCGCGCTTGCGGGGCCGGAGAGACCGACAGTCCAACGAGTTCTGTGGCGGTCGGCGATCTTTGAGCGGGAGGATTGCCATCGTCTCGGGCAGCTCTCTCTGTCGGAACCCGCGGGTCTTGAAAGAGGCGACCAGCCTCGCCACAGCAGGCCACGTCGTCGACGTACTCGGCGCCTGGCTGGAGCCCAGGCTGAAGGCCGAGGATCTGAAACTCCTCGCCGACGCCAAATTCCGCTTCACTCCAGTCGTGGACTGCACCGATCTCGGCATCCGCGACCGGTGCCGGTATTTCACTTTCAGGGCCCTGACCAAGTGCGCGCGCTGGGCGTATCGGAGATCCAGGATTGCGAGCCGTTGGCAGCTCGGGCTGGTTGTCGGAGCACTGTCCCGCGCTGCCGAGCGCCGCAGCTTCGACCTGGCAATTGCACACTCCGAGCCTGCACTATGGGTTCTCGCTCATCTTCGCCGTCGTGGCCGCCGGGTCGGTGTGGACTTCGAAGACTGGTTCTCGGAGGACCTCCTGCCGGAGGCGAGGGTGAGTCGACCGGTGGGCCTGCTGCGCAATCTGGAGCGCGACCTTTTGAAGGAAGAAGCCCACGCGACCTGTACTTCGGAGGTCATGGGACGGGCCTTGGCGGAGGCTTACGGTTCTGCGCCACCCGCCGTGGTTTACAACGCTTTCCCATGGTCCGACCGACTCTCCATGGATGGGCTTTCGAGGGATCGAGAGGGAAAGGAGAGGCCCTCGATTCACTGGTATTCGCAGACGCTAGGCAAGGGGCGCGGACTCGAGGATCTCATCCAAGCCTTGCCGATGCTGCGGACGAAAGTCGACGTTCACCTTCGCGGGCGATCCTCGGAGGGGTTCGTCGATTGGCTGCGCGGGGCCTTGCCTGATGAGTGGCGCGAGCGTCTCTTCGTCCACGACCTTGTGCCCACCTCGGAGCTCCTATCGCGAATTTCCGAGCATGATCTCGGCTTTGCTGGCGAGGTGCCCTACTGCAGGAATCGGGACCTCACTGTAACGAACAAGATCCTCCACTATCTTCTCGGCGGTCTGGCAGTGGTCGCGAGCGACACCGCCGGCCAGCTGGAGATTGCAGCCCAGGCGCCGATGGCAGTCTCGATCTATCCGTCGGGTAACGCGGCCGCCCTGGCGCAGCGAATGGACTCGCTGCTGGCATCGAAGAGCGCTCTGGGCGCTGCAAAGGATGCCGCATTGGCAGCCGCTGAACGCCTCTTCAGCTGGGAACGGCAGGAAGGACGGCTTCTTTCAGCAGTCCAAGGTGCGCTCGAGAGTCGAGAAATTCCGGGGCCGGGAAGTCGAGGAGTCCGACCTTGAAGCGGAGACTCGAGTCTGTGCGAGACTCCCGACCGGTGGCTTCGCGATGATTCTCCGCACTTGGCTCTCTCGCCTCCTCGCTTCTTCGCCGGTTTCGCGAATACCGGTCCGGGTGCGCAAAGGTCCGGCCCGTGGCGCGCGGTGGACCCTGCTCCCCTTTTCCTACAATTGGCGAGAAGGTGGAGAGGCGGACCTCCAGCCCGGACTGGCGAGGCTCGCGCAGGTCTCGGGAGCGGTCTGTTGGGATTTTGGCGCGCATTTCGGAATACACACCGTCGGCATGGCGAGACAGGTGGGCCCTTCCGGGCAGGTTGTCGCGTTCGAGCCCGATGCGGTGGCCTTCGCTCGACTCGAGCTTCATGTCGTGATGAATCGGTTGGCGAACGTCGTCCTCTTTCGGGCCGCGGTGTC
>JAYTAM010000329.1:0-6410 GCA_043737505.1 Thermoanaerobaculia bacterium | reverse complement strand
GGGGACCTCGACGATCCCCTCGAACCGGCTGCAGACCGCCGGAGTCACGAGCAGCGAGAAGGCGCGGATGTTGCCGACGTCGCTCGGATTCCAGTCGGTGACCCGCAGAGTCCAGGTCCCCGCGGGATCCTCGCCATCGAGCTCTGCCAGAGGCATCGCCGGGCGATAGCTGCCGGTGAAAGGGTTGTCGTCCGTATCGACGCTCTGGATCGACGGGCCGACGCTCTCGTCGTCGAGTACGGTCTGGCAGAAGTGATTGCCGATGCCGCCGGCGTAGCGGACCACTTGAACCGTGGCGCCGGAGGGCGCGACGAGCTCGAGCAGGAGGTTGCTCACAAACGGATGCTCGATACCGACCGTGGTGGCGCCGGAGGCGATCGTGCAGAGGTCGCCCTCGAGTATGAGATCGACGTCCGCGATGCGCCCGCCGATACCGCCCATGCCGCCCACCTGCAGCATGGCGAGAGCCGGCGGGCCGGGGTCGCCGCGCAGGGGCGAGTCGGGAATGAAGACCGCGGGTCCGGCGAAGAAAAACGGTATCGGCGCGCCGGGCGATCCCAGCACCAGCGCGATCGGGAAGGCCTCCGGCGCGACGCCGCCCGTATAGTCCACGGTCAGCGTGAAAGAGAGCTCCCGCCCGCACTCTGTCCCGCTGGGGATAGCAAACTCGAAGCCCACGAGACCTGCGGCGACCGCTCCCGGCGCCAGGTCTGGCCAGGCGTCGGCCGGCGTCTCGACCACCGCCGCGGAATTCGTCGACACGAGCGTCGCCTGAATCTCCTGCGCCGTCGCCCCACCGACGTTGGCGAGCTCGACATCGAGCCGGAAGCGCTCGCCCGGGTCGAGAACGCCGTCGCCGTTGCCGGCGAGCTCGAGCGGCACGACCGCGCCCAACGCAAGGTTCGCGCGCAGCGGCACGCCGGCGGCGGCGAGCATCGCGCCGAGATCGATCAGACCCCGTCCTGTGGTCGGATCCGGGCCGGGCGCCTCGATGTCCAGCGCCTGCGCGAGGAGCGCCGTCCGCACATCCCCGGCGGCTGCCGCCGGGAGCGCACTCCAATAGACCGTCGCCAGCGCCGCCGCGTGCGGCGCGGCCGCCGAGGTACCGAAGAAGCGCGGAAAACTCTCGACCGAAGTGGCGACACCGTCGGCGGCCGTGAGCTCGGGCTTCTCGCGCACCACGCCGCCGGAAGACGAGAAATCGCCGGGCGGGGCGCCCGGCAGGAGCGCCCCCTGGGGAGTGAAGAAGATCCGCCGCGGTCCGTCGGCGCTGAACGTCTCGCTCTGCTGGGTGGCATCGAATTCGAGCGGGAACGGCCCGGAGGGCTGGCCGGGGCCGTAGCCCGCAGAGGCCGGAGCGGCGGCGATGGCGAGAGCGCCAGCGGCCGCGGCGTGTCCGCGCAGAGCCTCGCGCGTGGCGTGCAGGACCTCGCCGCGGAAGGCGATGAGATTGAACAGGCGGTCCTCGCCCGCGGCGCGCGCGACCACGATGCGCTCTCCATTCGCCGCACCGTTGCCGAAGAAGCTGACGATCTCGACCGCATCGTCATCTCCGCCACTGCCGTCCTGGGTGTCGTTCGAGAAGCGCAGGACCTCGCTCAGATCTCCAGTGAGGACGTAGAGGTCGTAGTCGTTCGCCGCCGTCGCGAAGGGGTCGCTCCAATGCAGGGCCACCGCCGGAGCATTCTTCGTCACCAGGTTCGACACCTCGCCCCCGCCGAAGTCATGCACGAGCAGCCCGGGAAGCGCCGGAATCGCAGCGCCGGCGAGAAAGTCCCCCTGCCAGGTGCCGGAAGTTCCGTCGTCGAGATTTCCTTCGTTGCCGGCGGAGGAGAGGTAGAGCACGCCCTGGGCGCTCACTTCGTCGACCGCCTCCGCCAGGTCGCCATCCTGAAACGGCGACTCCTCGAGGTAGATCACGTCGTCGACGATCACCCGGCAGCCGGAGGCCGCGAGGTCGAGGATGTTCTGGGCGAAGTTCGCGATGCCACCGAAGGCGGTGGCGAAGCCGAGCGCCGCGCCCGGGGCGACGTCGTGCACGATCTCGAGCATCGCGGTGCCCTCGTCGGCACCGCCCGCCTGACCGGGCAGAACGGCGACCGCCGGCAGCTCGCCCTTCTCCTGCGAGTAGGCGAGCGAGTCGACACCGTTCGACAGGGCGCAGATTTTGAAGCCGGCGCCGTCGAGGCCGTACAGGTCGCGCGCGCGGTCGGCCGCATGGGCGCGGTCGCCCTCGGAGACGACGGCGTGGGTGTAGGCCTCGCGCGCCGGTGCGATGCGCCGCACTGCGGCGAGCTCGGCGAGCGCCCGGACGGTCTCCGGCGCGACGAAGGCCCGCAGCGCCCGGAATCGCGCCGAGGAGAAGGCGACCCGCCCGCCCAGCCGGCGCACGGCGTCGGCCACCCCCTGCGGATCCGTCGCCGGCGCGAGATCGATATCGATCTCGAGCCCGCCTCGGGCGGGCAGCAAGGGCGCCTCGAGGCGCGAAAGCGCCGTCGAGAAACGGCCCGCCTGACGATCGAGCGCGAAGAGGAGCTCCGAGTCGATTTTGCGCTCGGAGAGGGTGCGGCCGGTCTTCCACTCCGAGAGCTGCCGCAGCTGCTCGATGGCCGCCGGCTGGAGCGTCGGCGCCAGGCCCTGCGCGAAAAGACCGGTCATGGAAAGAAGCGCACCGGCCGCGATGGCCGTGGCGAGCGAAAGGCTCCCGCGGCGGCGACGGACCTCGATCCAGAGATGCATTCTTCGTGGCATCGATACCTTTGTCGCGCGTCGTCCGTGGAGAGCAGGTGACAGCCGAGAACCTTCGGGAGCGATCCTAACCCCCTTTACCGGAGCTTTTCGCGCCACGCTCCACAAGCGCAACGGGCCGACCTTGCGCGCGTGGCGAACGCGGCAGAAGATGGCGTTCGGTGAGACTCCCTCCGCCCCCGTGGATCGCCGGCCATCGTGGCGCCTTGCCGCTGCTCGAGAACACCCTCCCGGCGCTCGAGCTCGCGGTCGCCGAGGGCGCCGACATGGTGGAGTTCGACGTCCGGGCGACGGCCGACGGCCTGCTGGTGCTGCACCACGATGCCGATCTCGGCAGGCTGGGCGGGAGACCCGATCTGACGATCGAGCACGAGGAGATGAGCGCTCTGCTTTCCATCGAGCTCCGGCACCCGCTGCATCCGGAACGAACAGGTCGGATCCCGACCCTGGAGGCGCTGCTCCGCGCTTTACCGGGCGACTTTCCGCTGAACGTCGAGCTCAAGTCCGGCGGGCGGGAGCACGGGCGGCTCGCGGCGCTCGCCCTCGCAGCGACGTCCGGGCGGCCGAACGTTCTCTTCTCCTGCTTCGAAGCCGAGGTGCTGTTCGAGCTCCGACGCCGCTCGGCGTCGGCCTGTCTCGCCCCCCTGGCCGACGCCTGGAGCGACGAGCTCGTCGACCTGGGCGAGGAGCTCGGCGCCTGGAGCCTCCACGTCGGCGATGCCGCCGATGCCGCCAATGCCGCCGATACCGCCGATACCGGCGAAAAGGGCCCCGCAACCGCCTCGAACTCGGGTCCCTCCGCCTTCCCGGTCCTGTTCTACACCGTCAACAGCGCCCGGCGGGCGCGGGTGCTCCTGGAGCTGGGCGCTTCCGGGCTCTTCACCGACCGCCCCGGGCCCCTCCGGGCCGAACTTGGGCAGGGCAGCGCCAGTGGCGTATTATCCAGAGCTTATCGAGGGCGGTAGAGATCCACGTCCGTCTGCCTAGCGCCCGGGAGAGTCGATCCGATGGCTTCACCAGAGCTGGTCTTGTATCAGGAAGAGTTCCAACGCCTCGATTCGGCGTTGAAGAAACTGCGCCAGGAGGCCAACGCCCGGGCCATCTTCCTCATCGACAAGAACGGCCAGCAGATCGCCGCGGCGGGCGAAGTGGAACAGTTCGACACCACCAGCCTCGCGAGCCTCACCGCCGGCAACGTGGCGGCCACGGACGGCCTCGCCAAACTCATCGGCGAGCGCGAGTTCTCGGTCCTCTTCCACGAAGGCAAGCGCGACCACATCCACATCTCGATCGTCGCCAAGCGGGCCATCCTGCTGGTCATCTTCGACGACCGCTCTTCGCTCGGACTCGTTCGCCTCAGAGTCAAGCGCGGCAGTCAGGAACTGGATCACATCTTCGAAGACATGCAGACCAAGCGCGACAAGGGCGCCGCCAGCCCGACCCATGCGAGCCCGTTCTCCGAGATCACGGACGAGGACATCGACGCTCTCTTCTCCGAGTAGGTCCGGACCTTCCGCGGGCCGCTTCTTCATACGCCATGACGTTCATCAACTACGCCAGCCGGGAGATCAACTGCAAGATCGTCTACTACGGCCCCGGGCTGGGCGGCAAGACGACGAATCTGCAGTTCATCTACAGCAAGACGGCTCCTGAGGCGAAGGGCAAGATGATCTCGCTCGCCACCGAAGCCGATCGCACGCTCTTCTTCGACTTCCTGCCGCTCGACCTGGGTTCGATCCGCGGTTTCACCACCCGCTTCCACCTCTACACCGTTCCCGGCCAGGTCTTCTACGACGCCAGCCGCAAGCTCATCCTGAAGGGCGTCGACGGCGTGATCTTCGTGGCCGACAGCCAGCCCGAGCGGATGGAGGCGAACATCGAGTCGATCCGCAACCTCGAGGACAACCTGCACGAGCACGGCTTCGATCTGCAGACGATTCCGTACGCGCTGCAGTTCAACAAGCGCGACATGCCCGAGGTCGCCCCCGTGGCGGACATGTACCGCACGCTCAACTACAAACGCGAGCCCACTTTCGAAGCCGTGGCGACCACCGGCGTCGGCGTTTTCGACACCCTGAAGGCGGTGGCGAAGCAGATCCTCGTCGAGCTGCGCAAGCGCTGAGACCATGCCTGCCCCGAAACGCAACCTGCAGAAACCCGCCCCCCCAGTCAGCCCGTCGGTTCCTGCGGCCAAGACACCGGCCAAGGCTCCGGCACCGGATCCGTCCCTCGATCTCTTCGGACGCGCGATCGCGGCGACCCATCAGCAGCATTGGCGGGAAGCCGCCGTGCTTCTGCGTCGCCTGCTCGCTGAGATCGACGACGACCCGGCCCTGGGGGAGCGAGCCCGTCAGTACCTCGCCCTGTGCGAGCAGCGCCTGACCAACGGCAAGGCTTCTGAAGGCCACGACGACCCGTACCTGGAGGCGGTAGTGGCAAAGAACCGCGGCGACTTTGCCGAAGCCCTCGCCCTCTGCCGGCGCGGTGGACGCCATCGCCGCGACGAACGGATGGCTTATCTCGCCGCTTCGATTCTCGCCCTCCAGGGCGAGTTCGCCGAGGCTGCAGAGCTCCTGGCGCTCGCCGTCGGCCAGAACCCGCGCAACCGCGTGCAGGCTTTTCACGACTCCGATTTCGCCGAGGTTCTCGGTCGAGCCGAGTTCGCGTTCGTGCTCGATCCCTCCTGACCCCCGCCCACCCGCCCGCCTCCCGCTTCGCACCTCCTCACCTCCACACCTCCAACCTCCAACGCAGCGACCCATGACCCCCGACATCGCCTCTCGCGAACCGGAGCGTCTCGCGGTCGTTCTCGCCGCCGGCCAGGGCAAGCGCATGCGCTCGGCGCTGCCGAAGGTGCTGCATGAGGTCGCCGGCCGGCCGATGCTCGCCCGAGTGCTCGCCACGGCCCGACTCTCGGGTTGCGACCGGCTCCTGGTCGTGGTTGGGCACCGGGCCGAAAGCGTGCGGCAGGCCTTCCCGGAGGCCGACCTCACCTGGGTCGAGCAGCGCGAACAGCGCGGTACCGGTCACGCGCTCCTGCAGGCGGCGCCGCACGCCGCCTCCGAAGCGCTTCTCCTCGTCCTGTCCGGAGACGTTCCGCTGGTCCGCGCCGCCACCCTGGACCGCCTGGCCAAGGCCGCCGCGGCGGGCTGGGGCGCGATGGCCGCGGCAACGCTACGTGAGCCCGGGACGCTGGGGCGCGTGCTGACCCGCCCCGACGGCAGCCTTGAGCGCATCGTCGAGGTCGCGGATGCCTCCGCCGACGAGCTCGCGATCTCGCGGGTGAACGCCGGCCTCTATGCGCTGCCCGCCCCGGAGATCTTCGCTTTCCTGCGCGCCCTCGCGCCGGACAACGCCCAGGGCGAGCTCTACCTCACCGACGCTCTCGGCAACGCCGCTGCTGCCGGCCGGCGGATCGAGGTCATCGAGCTCGAGGATCCCGACGAGGCTCTGGGCGTCAACGACCGCGCCGATCTCGCCCGCGTCCATCGGCTGCTCCTCGAGCGCAAGGCGCGCGAGCTCCAGCGCGGCGGTGTGACGCTCTTCGCGCCGGAGCGGACAGCGATCGAACCGGAGTCGGAGATCGCTCCCGACAGCGTCGTGCACGCCGACGTCGCACTCGCCGGACCCTGCAAGGTCGGCACCGGCTCGACGCTCCATCA
>JAYTAM010000328.1:0-6427 GCA_043737505.1 Thermoanaerobaculia bacterium | reverse complement strand
CGAGCTGCGGCGGACGCTTCCGGCGATCTCCACCCGCGAGACCGCGGCGTGGGCGGCGAGGTGCCGCGAGAGCTCTTCCGCTGCGGCGCGAGCGACCGACAGCAGATGGCGATCACCGAACTTCTGCAGGCTCGCGAGGCCCAGCAGGAGCTTCTCCTGACTCTTCGCGCCGAAGCCGGCGAGTCCGGCGACGCGGCCGTCCTGGCAGGCGCGCTCGAGCGCCGCCGGCGAATCGACTCCGAGGCTCTGAATCAACAGGCGCAGGCGCTTCGGTCCCAGCCCCGGAATCCGCAGGAGATCCTGCACTCCGGCGGGGAATTCGGCGCGAAGCTCGGAATGCAGGGCGAGCGATCCCGTGAGGACGATCTCGGCGATACCGGCGACCAGCCCCGGACCGATGCCTCGGACCTCGCCCAGGGTGCCGGCTTCGTAGAGCTCCTGCGGATCCTCCGCCATCCCTTCGATGGCGCGCGCACCGTTGGCGAACGCCCGACAGCGGAAAGGATTCTCCCCTTTGAGCTCGAGGAGGTCCGCGACCTCGCGCAGGATCGCCGCGATCTGCGAACGATGAATCCGCGGCGACCCCATCGCAGCTTCGGTCAGGCGACTCCGGCCGGGACTTCCCCGGTCACGCCAGCGGCCGAACGGAGCTCGGCGGCGCGGTCGGTCGTCTCCCAGGTGAAACCGGGCTCCTCGCGACCGAAGTGACCGAAGGCCGCGGTCTTCTGATAAATCGGACGCCGCAGGTTGAGGGTCTGGATGATCTCGAGCGGTTGGAGCTTGAACTCGTTGCGTACCAGACGTTCGATCCGCTCTTCGGGAATGACCGCTGTGCCGAAGGTATCGACGCGCACCGAAACCGGCTCGGCGACGCCGATCGCATAGGCGAGCTGCACTTCCACCTTGTCCGCGAGTCCGGCGGCAACGAGGTTCTTGGCGATATAGCGCGCCATGTAGCAGGCCGAGCGATCGACCTTCGTCGGGTCTTTGCCCGAAAAGGCGCCGCCACCGTGACGGCCGTAGCCGCCGTAAGTGTCGACGATGATCTTGCGCCCGGTGAGACCGGAGTCGCCGTGCGGCCCGCCGATGACGAACTTGCCGGTGGGGTTGACGTGATAGGCCGTACGCAGGTCGAGGTAGGCAGGCGGCACGACCGGCTGGATGATCTTCTCCATCACCTCGCGGCAGAGCTCCTCGTGCGAGACGTCAGGCGAATGCTGCGTCGAGACCACCACCGCCTGCACGCGCACGGGCTTGCCGTCGACGTACTCGACGGTCACCTGGCTCTTGCCGTCGGGGCGCAGCCACGGCAGCTCGCCGGCCCGGCGCGACTCCGAGAGCCGGCGCGTCAACGCGTGCGCGAGCATGATCGGCAGCGGCATCAACTGCGGCGTCTCACGGCAGGCGAAGCCGAACATCAGTCCCTGGTCTCCAGCCCCGCCCGTATCGACGCCCTGTGCGATGTCGGGCGACTGGCTGCCGACGGCGGAGACCACGCCGCAGCTCGAGGCGTCGAAACCCAGCCCGGGTTCGGTGTAGCCGATGTCGCGGATCGTGTTGCGCGCGACCTCGGAAAAGTTGACGTAGCCGGTGGTGGTGATCTCACCGGCCAGCACGACGAGGCCGGTACAGACGAGGGTCTCGCAGGCGACCCGGCCAGTGGGATCCTGACGCAGGACCTCGTCGAGCACGGCGTCGGAGATCTGGTCGCAGATCTTGTCCGGATGACCTTCGGTGACCGACTCGGAAGTAAACAGGCTTGCGTCGCGGCTGCTCATGCTCGAACCTCTGTCGAAGGAAGGGACGAAGAATCCCGAAAGAAGAACTTTATCAGACCGAAATGCGAATGATCGACGTCGACTGCGCGTGCGGCTCCAATCGACTGGCGCTGCGTGCGCCGCGTGTCCCCTAGCGGCGCGTGCGGCGCGTGTCCCTAGCGGCGCGTGCGCCGCGTATCCAATATCCCGAAGAACTGCGTTGACAAAGCGTGCAACGTCGCCTGGGCGACGGCCGACCGCCGGCTCTCGAGCCCGCCGGTCAACGACGCGACGATACCGCCGCTGCGGCGCGTACCCGGAATCGAATGCGGCAGCTGCTCGACCCCGAGCCCATCCACCAGATGCGGCGGCAGTTGGAGGGAGCCGGAAGAGCCCAGAGTCTCACCGGCGACGCCCGAGAGAACCGTCCAGCTGCGCACGAAGATCGGCGTCTCCTGTCCAAGATCGAGCGCCTGGTAGCAGGCCTCGGAGGCGAGGTAGAAGTGGTAGACGCCAGGCAGCCGGGTCTCCATCTCCTGCACCGACCGCTGGGCACGCGCGATCGCCTCACCGTCCGAGAGGGGCAGTCCGGTGAGCGGAGTCGGGTTGTCCTGGGGGACGACGGCGACGGGTGCGACTTCGCCCGAATCGCTGCGAAAGAAGCGCCGGAATGCATCGCGCACGCCGAACAGGGTGTCGGCGCCGGAATCGGCGACACAGACTTCGATACCGCGTTGGAATTCCCCGAGGAACTCCCTAAGATCGGGCGACATGATCGAGAGCTCTCGGAACGAGGCTATCAAAACTATCCGCCGAATTCGGCGGGTGAAGGGTGCGGAAGCGGTTTTGGAAGGGCCGCACCTCGTTCTCGAAGCGCTGGCGCTGGGGCTCAAGTTGCGGCCGGTGCTGGCGACCGAGGAGTTTCTCGCCACGACGCAGGGCCAGGAGGTTCTGGCGAGGCTCCCCCGCCCGCCCCTGCTCGCAACTTCCCGGATTCTCGATGCTTTGGCGGATGCCGATTCGCCGCGCGGGCTCCTCGCCGCATGCAGTCTGCCGCGGCTCGGACTCGCCGACCTCGCGCCGCGCGAAAACTCGATCTGGCTCTACCTCGATCGCATTCAGGATCCGGGAAACCTGGGCGCGCTCGCCCGCGTCGCCGAGGGGTTGGGAGCCTCCGGCCTCATCCTCTCTCCGGGTTGCGCCGATCCCAACCACGCTCGCGCCTTGCGGGCGTCGGCCGGCAGCCTCCTGCGGCTGCCGGTGGCCGTCCACGCCGAACCGGCGGAGGCCCGGGGGCGCCTCTCCGGAATCGCCGGCCGGGAGGCGCCGGGCGCGCTCTGGATCGGGCTCGAGGCCCATCAGGGGGCGATCCGCCTGGACGAGATCGCGCCGGCCTGCCGCACCACCATCATCGCTCTCGGAGCCGAGGGCCCGGGCCTGTCGGCGGTCACGCGCGCGCAGCTCGATATCGCGGTGACGATTCCTCTCGCCGGGAAGCTCGAATCCCTGAACGTCGCCGTTGCCGCTGCCCTGGTGCTGGCACGCCTCGCGCCGATGGGAGGGGTGCCACCGATGCCAGGGGTGCCGCCGCCGCTCAGGCCTCTTTGAGCGCCGCCAGCATCGCCGGGATCACCTCGTGCAGATCGCCGACGATGCCGTAGTTGGCGATCTTGAAGATCGGTGCGCCGGCATCTTTGTTGACCGCCACGATGCAGGCGGACCCCTTCATCCCGACCAGGTGCTGAATGGCCCCGGAGATTCCGAAGGCGAGGTAGAGCTTCGGCGAGACGGTCTGGCCGCTCGATCCGATCTGGCGATCGCGCGGCAGCCAGCCGCTGTCGATGACCGGGCGGCTGGCGCCGATATCGGCCCGGAGCAGTCGCGCCAGCTCCTCCACCGGACCCAGCTTGTCCGCTCCGCCCATGCCGCGGCCGATGGCGACGATGATCTCCGCCTTGGTCAGATCGACGGTCGCGCCGCCCATCTGCTCGACGCCGAGGATCTCTCGCCAGGTCGCAGCCGATGCGAGGTCCACCGCGACGGCGGCGACCTCAGCCCGGCCGGGCTTTCGCGCGTCGGCCGAGAAGGCGCCCGACTGCAGTGAGACCATGGTCGGCCCGGTACCCTTGGAGCGCACTTTGGCGTGCAGCTTGCCCTCGAGGATCGGCCGCTTCCACACCACGCCGCCGGCGCCGTCGGAGTCGAACGACAGACACTCGGGCACGATCCCCGCTCCGGCAGCGAGGGCCAGACGCGGCATGTACTCGACGGTCTGATAGGTGTGCGGGAAAAGGAGAGTGGCCGGACTCTCGAGAGCGCCGGAGACCAGCATCCCGGCGATTGCGGCGACGTAGCCACCGGGGGTGTAGTCGGCGAGCAGCGGATGGTCGATCACGCGGACCGAATCGAGATCCCAGCCGGCCACCTCATCCGCGAGTGCTGAAACCCCGCTGCCGAGCAGCACGGCGCCGGCCTTTTCCCCCGAAAGTGCCGCCAGCTGCTGCGCGGCGGCTACGGTCTCCCAGGCCATGCGATGGATTTTGCCTTCACGCTGTTGCAGTACGGCGCAGACTTTCGCCATCAGATCACCCTGGCTTCATTCTTCAATTTGAAAATCAAGTCGGCAGCGGCATTCTCACCGCTGAGAATCTGCGCACCGGCCGCGGCCTCCGGGAAGGCGACCGAAAGCACCTCGAGCCGCGAACCGGCAAGCCCGACTTCGGCGTCGGCGAGGCCGAGGTCGGCCGGAGAGACCTCCGCGATCTCCTTCTTCTTCGCCGACATGATGCCCTTGAGCGAGGCGTAGCGCGGGTGATTCATCCCCGCCTGGACCTCGAGCACCGCTGGCAGCCCGAGACGGAACACCTCGGAGAGTCCACTCTCCATCTCACGGGTCACCTTGAGAGTGCGTGCCCCCTCTTCGACCTCGACGCGCATCACCAGCCAGGCATGGGGCCAGTCGAGGACCCCCGCGACGATCGTGCCGGTGGCGCCGAAGCCGTTGTCGTCGGATTGCGAACCGGTCAGAACCAGATCGCATCCTTCGCGCCGGATGGCTGCCGCGAGCGCCCGGCCGGTGGCGATCGCGTCGCCGCCGGCGAACGCCTCGTGCCGCAGATGCACGCCGCGGCCCGCACCCAGGGCGAGCGCCTTGCGCAGCGCCTCCCGCACCCGCTCCGGTCCGAGGCTGAAGGCGATGACTTCGCCGCCGTGCTTCTCGGCGATCTGCAAGGCTTCCTCGAGCGCGACTTCGTCGCTCTCGTTGATCGCGAAGGGCAGGTCCTCCTCGTCGATCCAGCGACCATCCTTTGCGATGCGCAACCGCGCCTCGGTATCCGGCACCTGCTTGATGCAGACGGCAATTTTCATCGGGCAAGCTCCCTCGGAAAGTACGACGCGTCGGGTGAAAGGTATGCTCGACCGGCGGTTCCGTCAACGATCTTCCACGGACCGCCGCCGCCGAACGTAGAAACGCAGGGTCGGCGCGTGGACAGTCTCTTCGGCGGCATGCTAACTTTTCCCGGCTTCGGAGCTCCGGTTTCCTATGGATCCAATCCCCTCCCTGATTCTGGTCGCACAGACCCCGACGCCCACTTCGACCGGGCTCGCCGAGGCGTTCGGCCAGGCGGGGCCGATGGCCCAGGTCATCCTCGGCCTTTTGGTGCTCTTCTCGATCGGCTCCTGGGCGATTTTCCTGTGGAAAATCGTTCACCTGCGCCGCGCCGACCGCCAGAGCCGGAAGTTCCTTGAAATCTTCCGCGCCAGCAAGCGGTTCAGCGAAGTCAGTGCCGCGACGGCGAAGCTCGCCGCCTCTCCCCTGGTGGGAATCTTCCAGGCCGGCTATGCCGAGATCGACCATCAGATCCGCGCCCAACCCGAAGATTCGACGGCCCGCGGCCAGTATCAGATCCGCTCCCTGGCGAGCGTCGAGCGCACGCTGCGCAGGGCCCTCACCGGCGAGCTCGCCATCCTCACCCGCGCTTCGACCTTCCTCGGCACGACCGCCGCGGTGGCGCCTTTCATCGGCCTCTTCGGCACCGTGTGGGGAATCATGCAGGCCTTCGAGGACATCGGGCGGACCGGTTCGACCTCCCTGGTGGCGGTCGCTCCGGGTATCGCCGAGGCCTTGATCAATACCGCCGCCGGCCTCGGCGCGGCGATTCCGGCGCTGGTGGGCTACAACTACCTCGCCGGACGATTCCGCCACCTGCGCCACCAGATGGAGGACTTCACCCTCGAGTTCCTCAACCTGACCGAGCGCAACTTCACCTGATGTCTTTTCAGGGCTCGAGCGGCGGGTTCACCCAGGACGACGACTCCATCCTTTCGGAGATCAACATCACCCCGCTGGTCGACGTGATGCTGGTCCTGCTGATCATCTTCATGGTCACCGCGCCCATGCTGCATCAGGGGATCGAAGTCGCGCTGCCGAAAGCCGAGGCGCCGCCGCTGCCGCTCCGCGGTGAGGATCCGATCGTCCTGTCGATCAACCGCGAAGGACTGATCTATCTGCGCGACCGGCCGATTCACCCGACCAAGCTGGTGGAGGTGCTGTCGCCGCTCCTGCGCGGGCGCGCCAACGAGACCATCTTCCTCAAGGGCGACCGGGACACTCCGTACGGCAAGGTCATCGACGTCCTCGACACGCTGCATCGCGGGGGCATCGGCAA
>JAYTAM010000327.1:0-6439 GCA_043737505.1 Thermoanaerobaculia bacterium | reverse complement strand
ACGCTGCACATCCCGCCGCCCGTCGCGCACTTCCTCGAGCATGCTCCGGCCGAGGCGGTGAGCTCGGAGGAGCTCGTCGCGGCGCTCTCACGCCGGTTCGACCTCACGAGCCGACGAGACTACGGTGGATCGATACTCAATCCGCTGCTGGCGGGGATCGTGGCGAACTTCGATCCGGCGCGCGAAGACGACAGCACGATCCTGCGCCTCCTCGCCCTTCTCGAGCGCCAGCTTCTGCGCGAGGCCGCCCTGCCCTCCGACTTCGCCGTGCTCCTGGCGCGAAAGCGGTAGGACAAGCAGGTACTAGCCCAGACCGGAGATCCAGGCGACCAGGCCCGGCGCTCCGGCACGGGGGTCGACGACACCACCGAGACCGCCGGCACGGATTCTTTCCCCCAGTGCACCGAGGTCGAACGCCACCACCGGCACGCCGGCGGCCAGGCATTCGTCGAGCACCAGGCAGTGGGCTTCCGGCCAGATCGACGGCAGCACGACGAGGTCGATCTCCGCCGCGCGCAGCTTCGCCGGCAGTGAGCCGGCGCCGAAGTAGCCGTGCACGCGGGTGCGCGGGAGCCGGCGCAGGCGGCGCAGGAGCGCCGCATCGCCGCCGCCGAAGACGTGCCACGAGAGGTCGCCGCGGCCCTGCGCGGCGAAGTTGCGGATCACGGCTTCGAACTCCAGCGCCCCCTTGTGGCGATGCACCGCGCCGGCGAAGGCGATGCGCACCGGAGGAGTGCGTACGGCGCGAGGCGGCTTCGTGAGCGGCTCGGCGAGACTCTGCGGAGGCCGCACCCGGGTGCGCGCGCGGTCGATTCCGGGAAAGAGGCGCAGGTGCTCGCGCAGCATGTAGTCGGAGGGAAACTCCAGGGTGTCCGCCGCTTCGACGAGCGCCGCCGCTACCCCGCGGCGGGCTTCCTGGAAGCCTTCGGGGAGGCGAAAGGTAACGCCGAGACAGCGGGCGCAGCGCCCTGGGTCGGTCGAAAAGCCGCAGAAGCGGCCGCCTGGTTCTTCGAGGAGGTGCGGTCGGGGGCAGAAGAGCGCAAAGTCGTGCGCCGAGACTCCAAACGGGAAACCGTGCTCGCGCGCGACGAGCGGCAAGGAGAGCGGCAGGTCGGCGACGCTTTCGAAGTGCAGCCGCTCCGCGCCGACCCAACGCGCCGCGTCGAGCAGGATCGGCAACAGGGCGGCAGCCGGAATCGACGGCAGGGTATCCGAACGCCCGCCGACCAGCGGCCACTCACGGGCTACGGCGCGGGCGACGCCTCGACCCCAGAGCTCGCAGCGGAGGCGATCGGGCAGGCGCTGCAGCAGCGCCACCGGTCCGGCTAAGGCTTGCTGCTCGAGCTGGACGAGCAGCTGGATCGCCGCCCCGCCGCCGCGTCGCTGCAGCGCGAAGGGTAGGACCCAGAGAGTCCGCGACCGCTCGCCCGGGGGTAGCAGAGCGATCGAGCCGCGATCGGAGCGATTGAAGCGATCGGAGCCATCTGAGCCAACCAGCGCGAAGGCGCGCGCCCGGTGCGCGTCGAGCCGGCGATCGCGCCAGCGCGCGATGAG
This sequence comes from Thermoanaerobaculia bacterium, assembly GCA_043737505.1. Classification (GTDB taxonomy): domain Bacteria; phylum Acidobacteriota; class Thermoanaerobaculia; order Multivoradales; family JAGPDF01; genus JAGPDF01. The sequence goes on along the minus strand of JAYTAM010000327.1, from coordinate 4,885 downwards.
CGCCCGCGGTCCTTCGGCGCGAAGCAGGCTCACGGCGAGGGCGAGGCGCGAGGAAAGGGCTCCGGACACGCGAAGAGCCTAGCGCGGCCCGCGCGGCTGGCCCGGCTGGCGCGGCTGCCGGCGCCGGCGAGCGCCCAAGGCCAGCACCTGTTCGTAGATCGGCTCGAGCGCCGCGGCGTGCTCCGCCTGGGTGGGAATCCGCGGCGCGTTCTGGCGCCAGGTCGAGATCAGGCCCGGGTCGGCGATGAGGCGCCGGATCCAGGAGGCGAGCTCCGCCGGCCGGTCGGGGTCGAAGTGACCGCCGCACGGCGCGCCGCCCGCGAACAGCTCGGCGAGCGCGCCGCGGTCGCTGGCGAGGACCGGAAGCCCGGCAGCGAGCGCCTCGCGCGCGACGAGGCTGTAGGACTCGAGCCCGAGCGAAGGCACCAGCAGAAGATCGAGGCTGGCGAAGATCGCGCCGCGATCCTCCTCGGCGAAGCGGCCCCTGAGGTGCACCGCGGCGGTAGCGGAGGTATCGGTGGCATGGGCGGCAGGAGCGGCATGGCCGGTCCGGGTGCCAGCGGCGGCGGCGAGCGCTTCGCGGACGTAGGCCGGATCGAGGTGAGGGTCTCCCCAGACCTCGAGCCGCACCTGTTCGGGAGCGAGACCGGCCATCGCCGCGGTGGCGACGTGCAGCCCCTTGTGCGGCAGAAGAGAACCGATGAAACCGAGGCGCAGCGGCAACGCCGGCGTCGACAGATTCTGCGCCGCGCCTCTCGCGGCGCCGGCGTCGACGCCGTAGGGCACGAGATGCACCGGCACGCCCGACGGCAGCCATCCGCGGCTGCGGAAGGAGTCGAGCAGAGTCGCCGAGCCCGCGACGAGCGCGTCCGCGGCGGCCAACGTCGCCCGTGCCCGCCGGGCGCGCAGCATGTAGAGCGCGCGGTTGAGCTGACGGTTCAGCAGTGGCGACGGCGAGACCTGGGTGAGCGGCAGGCAGGTGCTGCATCGTCCGGGAGTGGGCCCCGGGCAGAGCCGGCGCTCGCGATCGAGCAGATTGGCGCGCGCGCAGAGCAGCCACCAATCCTGAAGCTGCAGGACGAGCGGCAGGCGCCGCGCGCGCGCCTCGTCGACGAGCGAGAAGCCGTGCCCGGCGAGATGGTGCACGTGCAGCAGCTCGGGTCGGGTCTCGTCGAGGAAGCGCGCGAAGTCGCGCCGCGCCCCGCGGTCATAGAGGACGTTCCGGCGCAGGGGGTTCCTCTGGTCGAAGTGGTTCACTCGCGAGCGCACGCGGACGCCACGGTCCTCGAGCTCGACGGCGGTGCCGGAGGCAAGCTGCGGATCGGGCGAGCGGGTGTAGACCGCCACCGGCCGGTCCGCCTTCTGCAGATGCGCGAGCCACCAGGCGTAGAGCTCGGTGCCGGCGAAGTTCTCCGGCGGCCAGCCGTGGACGAGGTGGACGACGCCGGCCCGTCGGGGCGCTCCGCCGGCGGGCGCCGGCGACGCGAGCCGCGCCAGCGCGGCGAGAATCGGCCGCCGCGCGGGTGCCACCGGATCCTCCGCCATGAAGGCCGCGAGCCGGGCGCGAAAGTCGGGATAGCGCTTGGCCAGTGTGCGCTCCGCGGCGCGCACCCGCCGGTCACGACTCCTGCCGAAGCTGCTCTGCCCCTCGTGGAAGACGAACGTGGCGTCGTCGAGGCAGTGCTCCCAGCCGGCGGCGGTGGCGCGGAGGCAGAAGTCGACCTCCTCGCCGTAGCCCAGGCCGAAGGCCTCCTGGTCGAAGGAGCCGATCTCGTGCAGCAGAGATCGCTTGACGTAGAAGCAGAAGCCGACCGCCGTCGGCACCCGGGGATAGAGGCGCAGAGAGGCGCCCTCGACGAGGCGGGCGAAGCTCGCGGTGTCGAATCCGGTGGGTAGCCGGTTGATCTCGAAGCTGCGCGGGAGCGAAGCGAGCGTGCCGTTGTTGGTGAACGGGGTGACTGTTCCGATGCGGGGAGAGCTCGCCGCCGCCGCCGCGAGCCGCGAGAGCCAGCCGTCGGTGACGACGGTGTCGCTGTTGAGCAGCACGACGTCGCGGCCGAGGGCTTCGCCCTCCTGGATGCCGCGGCGGATCGCGGCCGGATAGCCGGCGCGGACGGGCTGTCGCAGAACGATAGGGGCGACCCGCCACGGGCGCGCCAGTGCTCTCTCCAGGACGGCTTCCACTTCCGGGCTCTGTGGCCCGTCCAGAACCAGGATCAGCCGAGGGGCAGGCTGGCCGGCTCGCGTCTCGACCGGCAGATGGCATTCGAGGCTCGCGAGACAGTTTGCAAGCGCCTCGGGGGCGCCATACACCGGCACGATGAGATCGATTCCGGGCGCTTGCGGGCCGAGGGGCTCGTTTTTAGGCAAGATCTTAGCTTTTGTCACTTAGATTTTGCGCCCAAGGCCTTGACAAGCTGCGCCCGCGCGACTATCTTGTTAGCAGTCGTTGCCGACGAGTGCTAACCAGGGCTCGAGCGGCGAACCGCAAGAACATAACAGAGACCAAGGAGGAACCCGCAGTGAACATTCGACCCCTGCACGACCGCGTGGTGGTCAAGCGCCTGGAGATCCAGGAGCAGATCCGGGGCGGCATCATCATCCCCGACACCGCCAAAGAGAAGCCCCAGGAAGCCGAAGTTTTCGCCGTTGGCCCGGGCAAGGTGAATGACGACGGCAAGCGCTCGCCGATGGACGTCAAGAAGGGCGACCGCATCCTCATCGGCAAGTACTCCGGCAGCGAGATCAAGATCGACAACGAGGAGTACGTCATCCTCCGCGAAGACGAGATCCTCGCCGTCGTCGAAGGCAGCCCCAAGAGCGACAAGAGCGACAAGAGCGACAAGAAGTAAAGCGTCACCCTAAACCCGAGCAAACCCGTCACTCCTCAAAGGAGAACCGAAGCCATGGCAGCCAAACACATCACTTACTCCGAGGACGCGCGCAGCGCCATCCTCCGGGGTGTCAACAAGCTGGCCGATGCGGTGAAGGTCACCCTCGGACCGAAGGGCCGCAACGTCGTCATCGAGAAGAAGTTCGGTTCGCCGACGATCACCAAGGACGGCGTCACCGTCGCCAAGGAGATCGAGCTTCCGGATGCGCTCGAGAACATGGGCGCGCAGATGGTCCGTGAGGTTGCCTCGAAGACCTCCGACGTCGCCGGCGACGGCACCACCACCGCTACCGTTCTGGCGCAGGCGATCTTCCGCGAAGGCTCGAAGAACGTCACCGCCGGGGCCAACCCGATGGAGCTCAAGCGCGGCATCGACCTCGCGGTCAAGGCCGTGATCGAGGCCGTCGACAAGATGTCGAAGCCGGTCGAAGGCACCGAGATCGCCCATGTCGGCACGATCTCGGCCAACAACGACCAGGAGATCGGCAAGATCATCGCCGAGGCGATGGAGAAGGTCGGCAAGGACGGCGTGATCACGGTCGAAGAGGCCAAGGGCCTCGAGACCAACCTCGAAGTCGTCGAGGGCATGCAGTTCGACCGCGGCTACCTCTCCCCCTACTTCGTCACCGATGCCGAGCGCATGGAGACGACCCTCGAGAGCGTCAAGATCCTCCTCTACGAGAAGAAGATCTCGTCGATGAAGGACCTTCTGCCGATCCTCGAGCAGGTCGCCCGCCAGGGCAAGCCCCTGCTCATCATCGCCGAAGACGTCGAAGGCGAGGCGCTGGCGACGTTGGTGGTCAACAAGCTGCGTGGCACGCTGCAGATCGGTGCCGTCAAGGCGCCGGGCTTCGGCGACCGCCGCAAGGCGATGCTCGAGGACATCGCGATCCTCACCGGTGGCAAGCTCATCACCGAGGATCTCGGCATCAAGCTCGAGAACGTCAAGTGGGAAGACCTCGGCGAGGCGAAGAAGGTGCTGATCAACAAGGACAACACCACGATCGTCACCGACATCGACGACAAGAAGCGCCGTGAGTCGATCTCCGGACGGGTCAAGCAGATCCGCACCCAGATCGAAGAGACGACGTCGGACTACGACCGCGAGAAGCTCCAGGAGCGTCTCGCCAAGCTGGTTGGCGGAGTCGCCGTCATCAAGGTCGGTGCAGCCACCGAGACCGAGATGAAGGAGAAGAAGGCCCGTGTCGAAGATGCCATGCACGCCACCAAGGCGGCAGTCGAAGAGGGCATCGTCGCCGGCGGCGGCGTGGCGTTCATTCGCGCCATCGCGGCGGTCGACAAAGTGAAGGCCGAGGGCGACGTCGCGGTCGGTGTTCGCATCGTCCGTCGCGCGCTCGAGGAGCCGGCCCGTCAGATCGCCCAGAACGCGGGCGAAGAGGGTTCGGTCATCGTCCGTCAGCTGTTCGAGTCGTCCGGCAACATCGGCTTCAACGCCGGCACCGGCAAGTTCGAAGACATGGTCAAGGCCGGCGTCATTGACCCGGCCAAGGTCACCAAGACGGCACTCATCAACGCGGCGTCGATCGCCGGCCTGATGCTCACCACCGAAGCGATGGTGGCCGAGATCAAGGAGAAGGACAAGGGCGGCGGCGCTGGTGGCGGTGGCGGCATGGGCGGCATGGGTGGCGGCATGGGCGGCATGTACTAAGACCTACTTCGGGGCGGCGGAGTGCTCGCCAGAGCAGCGCCCCGCAAAGCAGTCGGAGCCGGCAGCACCGCGAGGTGTCGCCGGCTCTTTTTTTTGCCGGCAACTTCCTCCACACCGGGCTTAAGCCTGCTTCGGCAGCAACTCACCCAGTGCGTACAGGGTCTTCTGCGGAAAGCGCTCCAAGGGATAGAAGCGGGTGATCACCGCGACCGCCCGTTCGTAGCTGTCGAGCGCGAGATGCCGGAGCAGATAGCGAATGTCATCTTCGTCGTGGAACTCCGCAGCGATGCGTAGCGCGAGGCACTTCATCGCCAGCAGGTACT
>JAYTAM010000326.1:0-14833 GCA_043737505.1 Thermoanaerobaculia bacterium | reverse complement strand
CGGCGTTCGGCGGCAGGGCCGCGATCGCCTCGCGCAATGCGGCGAGGAGCTCCTGCACGCCCCCTACCGACCGGATCCGCTTGTCGAACGCCTTCTTGTCGTAGACCAGCGCCTCGTCGGCGACGAAGAACTCGTCGTAGTCGAGGATGTCGCCCGCGACCTTGATGCGGTCGGCCGCCGCCGCAACGATGCCGCGCACCTTCTCGCGATCAGCTGCCGACGCCGGAGCCGGGATCCATCCCGCCTGCTCGACGTAGGGCAGCACGAGCTCGAGGCGCGCCTCCACCGTCAGCGCCTGCATGTAGCGCTCCTGGAACGAGAGGAGCTTTTTCGGATCGAAGCTCGCCGCCGACTTGCCCACCCGTTCGAGGGAGAAGTTCGCGATCTGCTCCGGCAGGGTGAGCATCTCCGTCTTGTCGTCGAGCGACCAGCCGAGGAGCAGCAGGTAGTTGAGGACCGCCTCGGGCAGAAATCCGGCGATGCGATAAAAGTCGGTGATCACCGGGTTGAAAGTTTCCGGGGAGACCTCGAGCTTCAGGCGGTCGGCGATTCGCCGGCCGTGCTGGTAGAGCTCGGCGAACTCCGGATTTTTCAGGTACTTGTCGAGCTTGCGCTTCGACAGCTTGACGCGGCTACCGGGCTCGGCGACGACCGGGAGATGCGCGAAGGCAGGCAGCGTCGCGCCGAGTCCTTCGAAAATGAAGATCTGGCGCGGCGTATTCGGCAGGTGCTCCTCGGCACGGATGACGTGGGTGATCCCCATCTCGACGTCGTCGACGACGCTCGCCAGGTGGTACAGGCAGGTGCCGTCGGCGCGCTGGATGACGTGGTCGGCCTCGGCCGCCCACTCGCTCTCGACCGTGCCACGCACCAGGTCGTCGATGCGGCAGGTTCCTGCACGCGGCATCTTCAGGCGCACCGCGGACGTGCGGCCCTCGGCCTCGAAACGCGCGCCGTCGGCGCCGGACTCCGCCGCCCAGCGACGGCTGGCGACGTAGGGAACCTTCGCCGCCTCGGCTTCGGCGCGCTCGGCCTGGGTCTCCTCCGGGCGGGCGTAGTCGCGGTAGGCGACGCCTGCCGCGAGGAGCTTTTCGACCGCTTGCTGGTAAATCTCCAGGCGCTCGGATTGGTAGTACGGAGCGTGCGGTCCACCGACCTCGGCCCCTTCGTCCCAGTCGATCCCCAGCCAGCGGAAGCCATCGAGGATCGGCGCCAGGGCGTCGGCGAGATTCCTCTGCGTGTCGGTATCGTCGACCCGCAGGATGAACTGGCCACCGTGGCGGCGGGCGTAGAGCCAGTTGAAGAGCGCCGTGCGCACCCCGCCGATGTGCAGGTAGCCGGTGGGCGAGGGGGCGAAGCGGACGCGCGGAGCTGCCGAAAGCGGAGCGGAGAGGGTCACGACGGGCTCTTTTCAGTACTTCGAGACCGCTTCGAGTGAGCCGGGCGGGACTCGGAGAATTGGCGGAGAGAGGGGGATTCGAACCCCCGATACGGGTTTACCCCGTATGACGGTTTAGCAAACCGTTGCCTTAAGCCACTCGGCCATCTCTCCGCACACCAGACCAGGCCCGCCGATCTTATGGGCTCACCGCGGTTGAGTCAAAGATTCCGCTGCCTGGAAGCGCGCGATAGCTGGGGACAGTCCCCATTTTCTGTCCCCATTTCTCTTGCGGCAAGGGGCGCTCTGGCGCTCGGGATCCAAAGTGGGCGACCAGGCCTCAATAGGAGCCAACTTTGGATCCCGAGTGCCGGAGTGACCCGGCGAGACCGCACGCGGCGAAAAATGGGCGAAGAATGGGGACTGTCCCCAGTTCTTGCCACGAACCTGGGCGTCACCGATCGAATAGACTTTGCATCTCATGGAAAGTACCGATCCGCGCGATGCCGAAGTCGTCCAGCTGTCGATCAACGCTCTGCGCTTTCTCGCCGTCGACATGGTCGAGAAGGCCAAATCCGGTCACCCCGGGGCGCCCCTCGGCCAGGCGTCGATGGCCTGGCTGTTGTGGACCCGGTACCTCCGGCACGACCCCGCGGATCCGCAGTGGCCGAATCGCGATCGCTTCGTCCTCTCCTGCGGCCACGCCTCGGCGCTGCTCTACGGCCTGCTCCATCTGTCGGGCTACGACCTGCCGATAGCCGAGCTCGAGCGTTTCCGGCAGCTCGACTCGAAGACTCCCGGCCACCCCGAGTACGGCCACACGGAGGGCGTCGAGACCACCACCGGGCCGCTCGGTCAGGGCTTCGCCAACGCCGTCGGCATGGCGATGGCGCGAGCGCAGCTCGCGGCGCGCTTCCGCGAGGGCGGAGAGCCGCTGTTCGACTACCGCACCTGGGTGATCGCTTCGGACGGCGACCTCATGGAGGGCGTCGCCAGTGAGGCGGCCTCGCTCGCCGGGCACCTCCGCCTGGGCGGGCTCAAGGTGCTCTACGACTCGAACCACATCTCCATCGATGGTTCGACCGACCTTGCCTTCACCGAGCAGGTCGACCGGCGCTTCGCGGCCTACGGCTGGCACGTGCTCGAAGTCGCCGATGGCAACGATCTGGTGGCGCTCGGCGCCGCGATGGCGATTGCCGAGAGCGAAACCGCTCGACCGACCTTGATCGTCGTGCGCACGCACATCGGCTTCGGCAGTCCTCACAAGCAGGACAGCGCCGAGTCCCACGGCGCGCCGCTCGGTGCCGAGGAGACCCGGCTCACCAAGGCGGCGCTCGGCTGGCCGGCCGAACCGGCTTTTCTCGTGCCGCCCGAAGCGCGCGCACCGTTCACCGCGGCGGCAGAGCGGGGCGCCGCCGCCTCGCGCGCCTGGAGGGAGCGCCGGGAGCGCTTCGCGGCGAGCGAGCCCGAGCTCGCGCGCGAGCTCGATCGGCGCAGCCACCGCGCGCTCCCCGAAGGCTGGGAGCTGGCGTTGCCGCGCTTCACCGCGGCCGACAAGCCGATCGCCACCCGCGCCGCCTCGGGCAAGGTCCTGCAGGCGATCGCGGCCACCCTGCCCGAGCTCCTCGGCGGCTCGGCCGACCTCGCGGAGTCGAACAACACCCTCCTCGCCGGCGAGGAGAGTTTCTCCGCCGCAGCCCCCGGCGGCCGGAACGTGCGCTTCGGCGTGCGCGAGCACGCCATGGGAGCGATCCTCTCCGGCCTTTCGCTCACCGGCCTCTTCCGGCCCTACGGCGCCACCTTCCTCATCTTCTCCGACTACATGCGTCCATCGATCCGGCTGGCGGCGCTCATGCGGCAGCCGGTGATCTATCTCTTCACCCACGACTCGATTTTCCTCGGCGAGGACGGTCCGACCCATCAGCCGATCGACCAGTTGCCCTCGCTCCGGGCCATTCCCGGTCTGGTCACGCTCCGCCCGGCCGACGCCTGCGAAACGGTCGCCGCCTGGCGGGTGGCGATCGAGCGCACCGCCGGACCGACGGCCCTCGCGCTCAGCCGGCAGAAACTCACCACCCTGCCGGAGATCGCCGAGCGCGCCGCCGCCGGGGTTCCGCGCGGCGGCTACGTTCTCTACGACAGCCCGGGGGGGGCACCCCAGCTCCTCCTCATCGCCACCGGCTCCGAAGTGGAGCTGGCCAAGGCCGGAGTTCAGCTCCTCGAGGCGGAGGGCCTGCGCTGCCGGCTCGTTTCGATGCCGTCCTGGGAGCTCTTTGCCGAGCAGAGCCCGAGCTACCGCGAGGCCGTCCTGCCGGCCGCCCTCCGCGCTCGGCTGGCCGTCGAGGCCGCCTCGCCCCTCGGCTGGGAGCGCTTCGTGGGCCTCGCCGGAGGGGTCCTCGGAATGAACGGCTTCGGAGCTTCGGCTCCGGCCGAAGACCTCGCCCGCCACTTCGGCTTCACCGCCGAGCAGGTGGCCGCACGAGGCCGCGAAATATGGTCTGAATCGGGCTCTTCGCCCGCCTGAAGGGGGCGAAGAGCCCCTTCTGTGCTATCCTTCACCCGTCCGCGGCGAGCAGGGAGGTCTCTTTGCGGGGATCACTCTGCCCAACGCGCAAGTTGGAACCGCCGGAAACCCACAGCAACACAAAACTTCAGCATCTGACTCAGGAGGGATTCAAAACCATGCGTAACACGAAACTGGCACTGTTGGGAGTCGCCGTATTCGCCATGACCTTGGCCACCGGCTGCGCGAAGCCGCCGCAGGTCGAGATCGACGCCGTCAAGGCCTCGCTCGCCAGCATCGAAGCCGATGCGTCGCGCTACTCCGCCGAGGCCTGGAACAAGGCCCAGCAGGCCGTCAACGCCGTCAACGCCGAAGTTGAGGCGCAGGCCAACAAGTTCGCCCTGTTCCGCTCCTACACCAAGTCGAAGGAGCTGATCGCGGCCGCGAACCAGTCGATCACCGAGGCCAAGGACGGCGCTACCACCGCCAAGGAAGCCGCCAAGACCGCCGCCAACGAAACGCTCGCCGCCGCCAAGGCCTCGCTCGACTCCGCCAACATGGCGATGACCGAGCTCGCCGCCTGCCGCCGTCAGCCCAAGGACTTCAAGAAGGACATGGAGCTGATGAAGGGCAACTACGACGGCCTCGCGGCTCAGGTCGGCAGCATCGAGAGCGCCATCGCTGCCGAGGACTTCCTCAATGCGAAGACCCAGGCAGACTCGCTCAAGAGCTCGGTGGACACGCTCGTCACCGACCTCCAGGGCGCCAAAATCAAGATTAAGTGCTGATCGCTTTTCGACTCCGCTTCAAACGACCGGCGACGGGTTTCCGTCGCCGGTCGTTTCTTTTCGGGGCCATCGCTCTGGCGGGCGCCTTGGTCGCCCCTTCAGCCATTCCGCAGACCGCCACCCGGCCCTTCAATCCGACCGCCGCGCGCGCCGCCGCTTTCCGGGCAGTCACCGCCCTGCGTAGCGACATGCCGGCCGCGGCTCGCGAGATCGACCGGCTCATCGCCCAGGCGGAGGTCGTCACCGCCGACGAGCAGACGGCTCCGGTCTGGGACCAGTCGCCGGGAAGAGTGGAGACGTCGTGGCTGCGAGTACTCTCGACGGCCCGCAACGCCGTCGCCCAGCTCAAGCTGCGGGAGAACGCCGGCAAGGAGCGCTGGCTCGCTCTGGCACCCGGCCTTCTGGCCGACGTCCGGCGTGCAGTCGAGGAATCGAACGAGGCCGGCGTCGGGCGCCGCGAGATCGCCGCCGCCCGCCAGGCGAGCCACAAGTGGGACCTCGCCCGGAAATACGCCGAGGCTGGAGAGTACGACCGCGCGCTCGCCGAAGTCGATGCGGTGCGCGCCTTCAACCAGGTCGTGCGAACCAGCTTCGACTCGCTGCACTCGCGCTTCGGTGAGCCGAAGAACCTGGAGAAATGGAAGCGTATGGTCGCCGACACGATCGCGCGCTCGAAATCCGAGGGCTCGACCGCCCTGATCGTCGACAAGCTGAAGCGCAAGCTCCATGTCTACGCCGGCGGCAACCGGATCGCCACCTTCGACGCCGAGCTCGGCTCCAAGGGGCTGAAACAGAAGCTCCACTCGGGCGACCAGGCGACCCCGGAAGGACGTTACCGGGTCACTGAGGCGCGCGGTCCGGGCCGGACGAAATACTACAAGGCCTTGCTCATCGACTATCCGAACGGCGAGGATCGCGCGCGCTACGCCCAGGGCAAGAAGTCCGGGCTGGTACCGCTGCGGGCCGGCATCGGCAACCTCATCGAGATTCACGGCGACGGCGGCCAGGGGCGGGATTGGACCGACGGTTGCGTCGCGCTCACCGACGCCGATATGGACAAGGTCTTCGCGCGATCGCGGGTCGGCACCCCGGTGACGATCGTAGGCACCTTCTAGATAGGATCTCCGCGTGATTTCGAATCCGCCGCCTCCGTCCCCGTTCGCCCCGGAACGCCGTGATCCGCCGCGCCCGCCGGCGGTACTGCCGCCCGCGCCGGGCCGTAACTGGCGCTGGCTGCGCATCCTCGGAGCGCTCGTCCTCGCCCTGGTGATCGTGGGCACGGGGACGGCACTGGCCCTGGCACGCTACGGCGGCGCCTACGCCGCGCACGGCTTCTCCACCCGCCTCGAGCTGCCCGATCCGTCGACGGTGAAGGGCGATCCGGTGGCGCGGGCCGAGAAGCTCCTCTCCCGCCTCGCGGCGCTCGCGCCGAAAGACGTCTACGTCGTTGTCGACACCCACCACAACCGGCTCAAGGTCTATCGCGGAAGCAAGCTCTTGCTCGACGCACTCTGCTCCACCGGCTCCGGGATCCGGTTGCGCGATCCGCGCGACGGCAGGGAGTGGAACTTCGACACGCCACAGGGCGAGTTCCGCATTCTGCGCAAGCAGAAGAACCCGATCTGGGTCAAGCCGGACTGGGCGTTCATCGAGGAGGGCTACCTGCCGCCGAAGAATGGGCGCGACCGGGTGGACGATTTCTCACTCGGTGACTACGGGCTCTACATGCGCGACGGCTACATCATCCACGGCACGATCTTCAAGACGCTGCTCGGCAAGCGGGTCACGCACGGCTGCATCCGGCTCGGCGACGAAGACCTGAAGTTCGTTTTCGACACCGTTCCGACGGACGCGCGTGTCTATCTCTTCTAGGCGGCGGGCCGCCTTCGCCCTGGCGCTCGGCCTGCAGCTCGGCGCCTTTGGCAGCCTGGCGGCCGGAGCGCCGGCCAAGAGCTCGCAGGTGCCGCCGGACAGCGCGGCGCTCGCCCGCTTGCGCACGATCGAATTCGAGACTGCCCTGGCGCGGGAGCCGAGGATCTACCTCGTGCTCGACCCCGGATCCCGGCGGCTCGACATCAAGTCGCGAGCCATGGTCCTCGAGCGCGTCGAGCTCACCGCCCTCCTCCTCCTCGAGTTCCAGCCGCTGTTTTCCGACCACCGCAGTCCCGGACTCTCCGCGCCGACGCTCTGGAAGGTCACCCAGGGGCCCGGTGACACGGACCGCGAGACCATCGCGCCGGCCGAGCTCCGTCCCTACTCGGAAGAAGAGGAGCAGGAAGAGCCGGCGCCGGCGGCGCCCGCCGGGACCTCCGCCGCGCCGGTGCAGAAGAAGCCCGACGAGACCACCATTCCGACCAGCTACCGCGCCACGCTCGACAACGGCTGGCAGATCTACGTCACTGCCGAAGCGCCGCAGTCGAGCTTTTTCCGCCGCTTCGCCGCCTCGGTCCGCGACGGTTGGCAGCGCCTGCGTGGCGCCGAGCCGCAGCATCCGCCGCTGGTCACGCTGGTGGTCGCTCCGGCCGCCGCGCAGCGCCTGCACCACCTGTTCCGCTCCGGAACCGAAATCCTCGTCCTGCCGTAGCTCGCGGCCAGGGCGAAACCCGGGCGCCAGTTGCGGCATCCGAGTTCCGACGGGGCTTCACCCGACCCTCGAGGAGCTTGCCATGCGCGTACCTGCTGTCTATCTCGCTGCATTCGTACTGGCCGCGGCGCCGCTCGCGGCGCAGAGCGGAACGGCGACCTATGAGGTTACCTTCCAAGCCACCTGGAGCGCGGCGACCCACCCCGTCGAGATCCCGGACAACCCGCACTTCTCGCCGCTCATCGGTGGCGTCCACGACGCGACCGTAGGCTTCTGGCGCCCCGGGGCTCCCGCCAGCCGCGGCATCGAGCGCATGGCTGAAGAGGGCCGCACCTCGCCGCTCGACGACGAGGTCGGCGCGGCGATCGCCGCCGGGGCGGCGCGAGAGGTGATCCTGGGTGGTCCCATCGGACGTTCGCCGGGCTCCGTCCGGACCACCTTCTCCGTTTCCCGCGAGTTCCCGCTGGTGACTCTGCTGTCGATGATTGCTCCGAGTCCGGATTGGTTCGTGGGCGTCGCCGGACTTTCGCTTCTGGAGGGCGACGCCTGGGCCGACGAACGGGTCGTCGCCCTCCTGGCTTACGACGCCGGCACCGACCACGGCGAGACCTTCGACTCAGCGAACTTCGAAGCCTCGCCGCATCTTCCGATCACCCATCTCGACGCGGGGCCTTTTGCCGGCGAGGTGCCACTCGGCACGTTCACCTTTCGCCGTCTCGACACCGATCCGCCGAGTCCCCTCCTTCTGGGCGGCGGCCGCTTTCGCGTCGACGCGCGCTGGCGGAACTATGCCGGCGCCACCGGATCGGGTCGAGGTCAGGCGTTCACCGCCGACAGCGGATATTTCTGGTTCTTCGGCCCGGACAACGTGGAAGTGACGATCAAGATCATCGACGGCTGCGCGGCCAACGGGCACTGGTGGGTCTACGCGGCCGGACTCACCGACGTCGAGGTCCAGCTGGCGGTGACCGACCTCGAAACGGACACGGTTTTCGAGATCGAGAACCTGCTCGGCGAGCCCTTCGCGCTGCAACGGGACATCCAGGCGTTCAGTGCATGTCCCTGAAACGCCATGGACGATCCCACGGGCCCGGAGCCACCGTGTCTGTCAGGGGATTCTTCAGGAGTAGACTCAGGCGCTGAGAGATTCGACCACCCCGGCGCTTCGCGGTCACGAAGCGAGCCGGACCTCCCAGGAGTTTCCGCCCATTGCCGCAGACAGGGAGAATCAGATGAACAAAAAACTCGCGCTATGCGTCGTCGTATGGGCTCTCGCTTTCTCTGCCGTGGCTTCGGCGCAGGCTTCGCGCACCTGGGTGTCGGGCGTCGGCGACGACGTCAATCCGTGCAGCCGCACGGCGCCGTGCAAGACTTTCGCCGGCGCAATCTCGAAGACGGCCGCCAACGGCGAGATCAACGTCCTCGATCCGGGCGCCTTTGGTGCGGTGACGATCACCAAGTCGATCACCATCTCGTCCGAAGGCTTCGAAGCGGGAGTCCTCGCTGCGGGCACCAACGGGGTCATCATCAACGCGGCGGCGACGGATATCGTCGTCCTCCGCGGCCTCGACATCGAGGGTTTCAACACCGGCCTCAATGGCATCCGGTTCCTTGCCGGCGGCACGCTGCACGTCGAGGACTGCACGATCAATCGCTTTACCCAGTTCGGCATCGACTTCGAGCCCAGCGGCGTGAGCCAGCTCTTCGTCACCAACACCATCGTCCGCAACAACAACGGCGCCAGCGGCGGCGGAATTCTGCTGCGCCCGGGCGCGGCCGGCTCGGCCGCAGCCACGTTCGACGACATCAATCTGGCGGGCAATCGCGTCGGGATTCGCATCGACGACCGGGGCAAGGCCACCGGACGCAACGTCGTCGTGGCGAACACCACCACGTTCGGCATCCACGTGAAGAGTGTCGCGGCGCTCGCCGAGCTCAACCTCTCGGCGAGTCAGGTGGCCAACAGCACCAACGCCGCGGTGCGCTCCGAAGGCTCCCTCGGGATGGTGCGGCTGAGCGACTCGAACATCCACGACAACGGCGCCGGCCTGGTCTCCGTCACTGCTGGCGCCATCGTCTCCTTCGGCAACAATCGGATCGCCGGCAACACCACCGATGGAACGCCGACCCTGACGCTGCCGCAGCAGTAGGCGCGCGAATGAAAAGGGTATGGCGGAGGGGGAGGGATTCGAACCCCCGGGATCCGTGAGGACCCAGCGGTTTTCAAGACCGCCGCGATCGACCACTCTGCCACCCCTCCGGGTGGTGGGCCGTCAGTCTGGCACGGCCTACTAGCTGCCGATTCTAGCGGGTCGGTCTCCGCCTGGCGTTCGGACACGTCCAGACGGTCCTGTCACCCTTCCTTGACGATGAGCTCCAGGCCGGGGAGGTAGGGGCGGAGTTTTTCGGGGATCTCGATCGAGCCGTCGGCCTGCTGATAGTTCTCGAGAATCGCCACCAGGGTTCGGCCGACTGCAAGGCCGGAGCCGTTCAGGGTGTGGAGATGGCGCGGCTTTCCAGCTTCTCCGCGGCAGCGCAGATTCGCCCGCCGGGCCTGGAAGTCGCCGCAATTCGAGCACGAGGAGATTTCGCGATAGGCCTTCTGGGAGGGGAGCCAGACTTCGAGGTCGTAGGTCTTGGCGGCCGAGAAACCCATGTCGCCGGTCGACAGGCAGATCACGCGATAGGGCAGATTCAGGAGCTGCAGGACCCGCTCGGCGTGGCCGGTCATCTCTTCGAGCTGCGCGAAGCTGGTCTCCGGGGTGGCGAGCTGGACGAGCTCGACCTTGTTGAACTGATGCTGCCGGATGAGCCCGCGGACGTCTTTGCCGTAGGAGCCGGCTTCGCTGCGAAAACAGGGCGTGAAGGCGGTATAGCGCAGCGGCAGGAGACTCTCGTCGAGGACCTCGTCGCGATGCAGGTTCGTGAGCGGTACCTCGGCAGTGGGTACGAGGTAGTAGCTCGTTCCTTCGAGGTGAAAAAGATCGGGCTCGAACTTCGGCAGCTGACCTGTGCCGACGAGGCTGTCGCGGTTGACGACGAACGGCGGCAGCACCTCGCGGTAGCCGTGCCGGCCGGTGTGCAGGTCCAACATGAAGGAGATGAGCGCCCGCTCGAGCCGCGCCGCGGCGCCGAAGTAGACCGTGAACCGCGCGCCGGTGACCTTGGCGCCGCGCTCGAAGTCGAGGATGCCGAGGTCGGTTCCGAGGTCCCAATGCGGCTTGGGCTCGAACTCGAACGCCCGCGGCACACCGACGACGCGCTCGACGCGATTCGCCGCCTCGTCGGTTCCTACGGGCACCGAGGCGTCGGGCAGGTTCGGAAAGCGGAGCTCGAGAGCCGCGAGCTCCACGTCGAGCCCGGCGAGCGCGACCTCGAGGCTTTCGAGCCGCGCCTTGATGACGCCGACCTCGGCGACCAGCTCGTCGGCGGCCTCGCCCCTGCCCTTGCGTGCCCCGACCTCGCGGCTCGCTTCGTTGCGCCGCCGCTTGAGCTCGTCGACTTCGGTGACCGCTCCCCGACGCTCCGCGTCGACGCGCAGCCACTCGTCGAGGGTCGTGGGACCCTGACCACGGTCGAGAAAGGCGCGGCGGATCCGCTCGGAGTCGCTGCGCAGGAGGTCGCGGGACAACATGGTCGGCGGAGCTTATCAACGGCTCCGGCTTCTCGCTCGTAGACTCCGCTGATCGCACGCACCCCAGCCGCAGGAGCGCCGAAAGGCTAGGATCGCGCGAAGACCCTCCCTCTCCATGTGCCCTGAACGCGCCTTGCTCAGACCATGACCCCGCTCCCCCAGAGCTCCGAAGGAACGCTCCCCCAGCGCTCCGCGGGAGGGCTTACAAGGCTCCGTCGACTCGCCGTGCGTGCGGCGCTACCGGCCGCGCTTCCAGGAGCCATGCTGCTCGCTGCGACCGTCCTCCTGGCGCTCTCGGACGACCGCGCCGGCGCACCCGAGACGCTCTTTCTGGCGCTGTGGGCGGCCGCCGTCTTCGCACCGCTGGCGTTTCTCGACACGGCGAGCGGGCCGGTTCACTCGGTGCTCGGGCTCGCCGCGACGCTTGTCGTCGCCACGGTGTCGCGCTCCGGCGGGTTGCGCCCGGTGGTCGTCGCCGCCCTCCTTGCGCTCTCCGTGATGATCCTGGCGAGCCTCACTCTCTCCCGACGTCCGCAGACCGACCTGCGGACCGCCGCTGCCCTGTCGCTCGCGGCGGCGCTCGTGCTGCACGGACACCGCCTCTTCCTGGAGGGCTTCTCGCTCGCCACACTGGCGCTGCTCGCAATCCTGCCAGGCGCTGCGGCCGCGGTGGCTTCGCGCCTCGCCGCCTCCGGCTGGCCCGGAGCCGCTCTCGCCGCTGCGCTTCTGATTCTCACCGCTCCGCAGCTCGCTCGCGAGCCCTGGTGGGTCGTTCTGTCCTGGGTTGTCGCCGCAGCGACGGCCAGTTTCGGCGCAGGCTCCGCAGCGCTTCTCGGCCGACGCGCTCTGCTGCTCCTGGGCGCAGCGACCCTCCTCGCGGGCGGTTTTCCCTGGCTGCGCGCGGCGCCGATCGCCGCTCTTGCTGCGTCGATCATGCAGTTCGACCGGCCGGTGGCGGAGACTCCTCTCGTCGGGCGCGCTGTGGTGCTGACGCGGAACGCGCCTCTATTCAAGGCCGATCTCGGCGGCGCGTCGGTGCGTGCGCTGGTGCTCGACAGCTATCTCACGCATGGGGTCGATCTCGCCTGCGGCGCAACGCTCGCCACCTTGGAGATCGAGCCCGAGCAAGTCGGGGTAGCGCATCGATGGCGCGCGAACCTCGTCGTCGGGCGGGACAGCGCGGAGTGGGCGGCGGGCAGGCCCGACGTCGCGGCACGTCTTGCCTGCGCCGCCCCGGCGCCCTGGATTTCGTGGATTCCGGGCGCTGGCCGTTTTCTCGGCCAGACCACCCGCGCCCGATTCTCGCTGCCCTCGTCGACCACCGCGCGCGGCCTCCGGATCGAGCGCAACCCGGACCTCCCGGACGAGACGGCGCTCGCTCTCTTCTTCATCGCCACGGAGCGCTGAGCAGAGAATGCGCCGCACCTCCTATCAGGTCCTCGCCGCCTCGGCAGCGAGTTTCGCGCTCGCCTTCCTCTTGCCTTCCGCGCCGCTCGGAGGAGTGCGCGGCATGCTGGTCGTCCTGCCCGTAGTGGCCGCCCTGTTCGCTTCGGTCGGTCGCGCCGCGGCGCGCCACCACGCCTCTCTCTCCACTCCCTCCACTCGCCCGAGCGCCCTCGAAACGGCACTCTGGGCGGGCTGGATCCTCCTCGCCCTGCAGCACTTCAGGCTCGGCCTGCCCGGTTCGTCGGCGATGGTGGCCGCCGCCGGCATCGTGCTGGCCGGTGCGCGCGTCGGCAAGCTCGCCCTGGGCCTCTACCGGCGCATCGCGCTGGCGGACCTCTGGCCGTTTTTCGCCCTGCCGCTGGCGCTCTATCTCTTCGCCTGGCCGTGGACCACCATGGCGCGCGCGCCCGATGGCGACGAGCCCTACTACCTCCTCCTCACCCACAGCCTCGCCGAGGACGGCGACGTCGACCTCGCCGATGACTATCGCGACGAGGCCTGGAGGAGCTTCACCACCGTTCCGGTCGCGCCGCAGCCGGGCGATCCGACGGGACCCAACGGGGAGGTCTACTCCCGTCACAGCGCCCTCCTGCCTTTCGTCCTCGCGCCGCTCTACTTGCTCGCCGGTCCCTTCGGCGCGCAGCTGGGCATGCTCGCGCTGGCCGCCGCGGCAGCGGCAGCCGGCCTGGCGGCGGCGCGGATGCGCTATCCGCACCGCCCGCGCGGGCTGCTCGCAGTCTGGATGCTGCTCGCTTTTACACCGCCGTTGCTGCTCTACGCCGGTCAGTTCTGGGTGGAGGTTCCGGCCGCACTTCTCACTGCGCTGTGCTTGCGGTCGCTCGCACAGCTCGCGGGGTCGGCGGGGGCGGGGGCAAGCCCTCCCTCGCGGCGGGAGCTCTTCGCGCTTGCGCTGCCGCTCGTCGCCCTGCCCCTGCTCAAGCTGCGCTTCCTCGCCGTCGCGCTGCCGCTCGGCGCCCTGGCTGTCGCTCGCTTGCGCTCCTCGGCACGCCGCCGGCGGGAGCTCCTGTGGCTCGTGCTCGCGACCCTCTTCGCGTTGGCGCTGTGGAACCTCCTGCGCTTCGGTAACCCGCTGCGCATGTACGCCGGCGGCGATCTCGCGATCCTCGATGTGCCGTGGATCGATCACCTGCGGGGAGACCTCGGCCTCTTCTTCGATCTCGCCTTCGGTCTCTTCGCCCTCTCGCCGATCTGGCTTCTGATCGTGCCGGCCCTCTTCCTCGCCTTGCAGCAGGGCCGACTCCGCGGATCGGACCTCTCGCCTGCGCCGTCGCAGGGTCTGGCCGAGCTCGCGGCCCTCGTTCCCTACATCGTCCTCATCGGCATGCGGCGCGAATGGTACGGCGGCTGGTCGCCGCCCTTCCGCTACGGCGTCGTCCTCCTGCCGGCGTTGGCTCTCCTCCTGCCGGCGCTCTTCGGTACCAAGCGCCCGGCCGCACCTCTGCGCTGGCTGTGCTCCACTCTCGCCGCTCTCTCGGCGGTGCTGGCGCTGGTCTATCTGGTGCATCCGGCCTGGACCTACAGCCTGGCGAACGGCTCCAGCCGCCTGGTCGACGAGCTCTCGCAAGCCTTCGCCGTCGATCTCGCGCGCCTCTTCCCGTCGATGGTGCGCCTGCGGATGGCCACCTGGCTCGTGCCTTCGGTCGTCGCGCTCGCGGCGCTCGCGATCGGCATCGCCGGAACCTTCACCGCAGCGCGGCCGAACCTGGAAGAGAGGCGCCGGAGGTGGAGGCCGCGCTCCGTCTGGCCGCTCGCAGCCGTCGGGCTGCTGCTCCTCTGGAGCGGCCTCCTGCTCGCCGCGGCGCGACTCCCGACAGCGCGCATCGAGTTCGAGGATGCCTGGATGCGCCATCGCGGTGGCGCGCTCTTCCCCGAGCGTTGGATGGTCGATCGGACACGTTTCGATGGCGGCTGGGCGCTCAGGCCGGGCAACGAGATCGCCGCCCGGCCGGTCGCCGGAGGTACCTCCTGCAGCCTGGCGATTCGACTCGCGTCGACCGCCGACCGGCAGACGTCGTTCCATCTCGAGGTGCGCAGCGGCGACCGGCTGGTCGCCTCGCTGCCGGTTTCGGGGTCCGCCGGGAGCGGCCTCGCCCATCGCGACCTCCCCTGGGTCGAGGTCGAGACCGGGACGTTCGCCTACGCCGCCGGCGAAGAGCTCCGCTTCCGGGTCATCGCTCCAGTCGCTCCAGTCGCTCCGGTCGCTCCGACCCCTCCGATCCCTCCGGCCCCTCCGACCCCTCTGATCATCCCGCCGGCTGACGAACCGCGCGGGCTTCTCGTGCTCGATCGCGCCGAGGTCGTCTGGAATTGAGCCTGCCTCCCGAGCTGAGCGTGATCGTGCCGTCGCTCGGGCACTCTCCCTGGCAAGCGGAGATGCTCGCCGCCCTGAGGATCGAGCTCGCGGGACGAGCAGCGGAGCTCATCTGGGTGCATCAGGGAGCGCGGCCGACCCCCGAGATCGCCGGCGCGACCGAAAGGC
>JAYTAM010000325.1:0-14834 GCA_043737505.1 Thermoanaerobaculia bacterium | reverse complement strand
CTCGGCGACCTCCAAGAACCAGATGGTCGCCGCGGTGGTGACCTTCTTCTGCCTGCTGGTGCTCTTCAGTTGCGGCCTGCTGGAGAACCTCGTCAACGGCGAGACCGCCAAGAAAGTACTCGGACAGATGAATCTCTGGCAGCATATGGACGACTTCAGCAAGGGGATCGTCGACACGCGGAGGCTGGTCTACTACGCGAGCGGCGCCGCGTTCTTTCTCTTCCTCACCACCCGCGCCCTGGCGGCGAAGAAGTGGCGGTAGGGCGATGAGCGGACCGAATCGCAGCGGCTCGCTCGCGCGAGGGTCGATGCTGTCGGCCGGGGTTCTCCTGGTCGCGGCGCTGGTCGCTACCGTGAACTACCTCGGAATGCGCTACTACCATCGCGCCGACTGGACGTCGTCGCAGATCTACTCGCTGTCGGAGAAGACCGGCGCGATCCTCGCTGGCCTCGAGCGCGACATCGACGTCACACTCTTCCTCCCCGAGGGCTCGCCGCTCCACGAATCGTCGAAAGAGCTCCTCGAGCGCTATGCCGCGAAATCGCCGCGCGTCCACTTCCGCGTCATCGCGGCGGACAAGAACCTGCTCGAGGCGCAGCGACTGGTCGACCGGTTCCAGCTCTCGAGCCTGAACGTCGTCGTCTTCGAGAGTGGCGACGATCGCCGCGTGGTCGAGGAGAGCGACCTCGCCGACTACGACTACTCGGCGCTGCAGTACGGTGGCAGCCCCGAGATGACCGGCTTCAAGGGGGAGGAGGCCTTCAGTGGCGCCATCCTCGAGCTCGCCGAGAGCCGCAAGCCCAAGGTTCTCCTGACCTCGGGTCACGGCGAGGGGTCGCTCGACGAGCCCGGCGCCGCCGGTCTCTCCGGCGTCTCCACGCTGGTCGGCAAGGAGAACGTCGAGATCACCAGCTGGGCCTCGCTCGGGCAGGCGGATGTGCCGGCAGGGACCGATCTGCTGGTCATCGCCGGCGCGCGGGCGCAGTTCGTCGAGCCCGAGCTCGCGGCGTTCGGCAGGTATCTCGATCGCGGCGGACGGATGCTCGTGCTGCTCGATCCCGACCTCGCGCCGGCCGGCGGTCTCGTGGTGAGCGGGCTCGAGGGCTGGCTCGATGCCTACGGGGTCCAGGTCGGCAGCAACATCGTCGTCGATCCGGGTGCGACCGTGCCCTTCACCAGCGCCGAGACCCTCACGGCGGGGGCGTCGGGGGCGCATCCGATCGTTCGCAGCCTGGCCCAGGCCAAGGTCGGTGTGATCGTCGCGCTCGCCCGGTCGGTGGCCGCCGGCCGCGCACCCGAGGGCACCTCGGCGCAGGTGCTGCTCGAAACCACGGCCGAAGGCTGGGGTGAGACCGACCTAGCCAACCTGCGCGCGGTGGCCCGGGACGGCCAGGATCTCGCCGGCCCGGTGCCGCTCGCAGTGGCGGTGAGCGCACAGGCGCAGGCCGAGCCCGCGTCCGATCTCGAAGAGGAGGGAGTCACTCCGCCCGTACCGGCCGCGCCTCCAGGGGCTTCGGGGGGCGGGGCTCCCGCCTGGCGGCTGGTGGTGATCGGCGACTCCGACTTCGCGACCAACAACCTACTTTCGCTCTCGGGCAATCCGACGCTTCTCGCCAACGCCTTCAACTGGCTGCTCGACCGGCAGAAGCTTCTCGGCATCGGGCCGAAGAAGCCGGAGCAGGTGCGGATGTCGCTCTCTCCGGGACAGCTCTCGGGCATCACCTGGCTGGTGCTTGCCGGGCTTCCGGCTCTCGCCATCGCGGCCGGAGTCGCGGTTTACTACCGGCGCCGGAGGTAAGGGAGTGCGCCCCAGGACTCTGCTCATCCTCGCCGCTGTGGTCGGCGCGCTCCTGGCGCTCGCCTATCTCGCCGAGGACAAGGTCGCTTCGACCGACGAGCGCGCGGCCGCCGCGAAGCGATTGGTGGACGCGAAGCCGGAAGCGGTCGTCGAGCTCGACCTCGAATGGCAAGGCAACCGCATGCGTCTCGAGCGCACCGCGCCCCCTCCGATCGCTCCGCCAGCGGGTTCACCTGCGGACTCGTCTGCGGGAGCAGCTGCGGAGTCGGGCGGCTGGCGCATCGTCGAACCGTTCGCGAGAGCCGCCGACGGCGAGGCCGTCGACCGCCTCCTTGCGACGCTCGCCGGGCTCGAAGTGGTGCGCGAACTGGACGGCGTGGCGCGCGCTGACGTCGGCCTCGAGCCGCCCCGCGGTTCGATGAGCTGGAAGACGGCCAAGGCCCAGGGCCGGCTCGAGATCGGCGGAGCCGTGCCGGCGACGCAGGACGTCGTCGTCGCGACGACCGGCAGGAGGTCGCCGGTAGTGACCGGCGACAGCCTGATCGCCGACCTCTCCCGTCCGGCCGGCGAATGGCGCAGCCGGGAGGTCGTCACGGCGCCCCGGGATCGCATCGAACGGGTGGCGATCTCCGGCTCTATCGCCGGCGCACCAATCGTGCTCGGAAAGAGTGGCGAGACTTTGCGCCTCGAGAGCCCTGTCGCCGATCTGTCGGATCGCGACCTGGCCGATCGCCTGCTTGGCGATCTCGCCGGCCTGCGGATGGAAAGCTTCCTCGATCCGCCGCTCTCCGCCGCGGCGGAGAAGGCTCTCGACGAACCGGCGGGCATCATCGAAGTGACGATCCGCGGCGAGCCCGAACCGCTGCGCATCGAAGTCGGTGGAGCGACCGAGTCGGGCTCACGGGTCTGGCGCGCCGGCGGCCAGGCGTTCGAGAGCGGCTCACCGCTCGCCGCGACGCTCGCACGACCGGCGGGGGAGTGGCGCAGCCGCAACTGGACCCGCTTCGAGAACTGGCGGATCGAGAAGGCTCGGATCGAAGATGCAGCTGGCACGATCGAGCTCCTGCGCCAGGACGGCAAGTGGCTCCGGGACGGTCAGGAGGTCCCGTTCACCGCCGCGAGCGATCTGCTGCAGGCGCTGACCGCGGCGAAGGCCTCCTGGCTCGTAGAAGGGGTGGCCCCGGCAGGTCCGGTTCAGCTCACGGTCACGCTGGCCGACGCCGACGGCAACGAGGAGCGGCTGACGCTCTTCGCGCCCGGCGACCCCGCGGCGACGGAGTGGACGGCGCGCACGGCAGGGCGCGAACTGTCGCTGCTCCTGCCACGCGACCTGGTGGAGGATCTGGAGAGAAAGATCGCCGCCGTCCGTGCCGCCGGTACCGCCGCTTCCGCCGCTTCCGCCGCTTCCGCCGTTTCCGATACCCCTTCGCCCAGCGAGCCTGCGCCCTAGGCCAGGCCGGGCTCCGTGTCCTGAGCTCGGGCCTGGCGGGTGGAGATCAGCGCGAGGCGCCGCCTTCGCGGTGCTCGCCGAAGACGCCGCGCAAAGTATCGGCGATCTCGCCGAGCGTGGTCTCGGCGCGGATGCAGTCGAGGATCGGCGGCAGAAGGTTCGCGTCAGTGGCCGCCGCACGGCGGAGCTCGTCGCGAGCCGTGGCGACCCGGGGCGAATCGCGCATCGCCCTGAGCTCGCGCAGGCGCTCGACTTGGCGCGTCTCGCCTTCGGGATCGAGGACCAGTGGCTCCGGCACCGTCTCCGCTTCGACGGTGTAGCAGTTGACCCCGACGACCTTGGCCCGCCCCTCTTCGACCCGACGCTGGAAGGCGTAGGCCGCGTCGGCGATCTCGTCCTGCTGAAAGCCCTGTTCGAGAGCGGCGAGCGCTCCGCCCATCCCGTCGATGCGCACGATGTACTCGCGCGCGCGGCGCGCCAGGTCGTCGGTCAACGCCTCGATCGCCCAGCTTCCGCCGAGCGGGTCGGTGACGTCGGCGGCACCGCTCTCGCAGGCGATGACCTGCTGCGTGCGCAGCGCGAGCCGCGCCGCATCCTCGGTGGGCAGGCCCAGGGCCTCGTCGCGGGCGTTGGTGTGCAGCGACTGAGTGCCGCCCATGACCGCGGCCAGGGCCTGGATCGCCACCCGGACGACGTTGTTCTCCGGCTGCTGCGCCGTGAGCGTGGAGCCTGCGGTCTGGGTGTGAAAGCGCAGCCAGAGCGAGCGCGGGTCTTTGGGCGCGTAGCGCTCGCGCAGGAGCTCGGCCCAGAGGCGGCGCGCGGCGCGGAATTTCGCCACCTCCTCGAGGAAATGGTTGTGGGCGTTGAAGAAGAACGAAAGGCGCGGCGCGAAGTCGTCGATCGCCAGGCCGCGCGCCAGAGCCGCATCGACGTACGCCAGGGCGTGCGCGAGGGTGAAGGCGATCTCCTGCACGGCCGTCGAACCGGCCTCGCGCATGTGGTAGCCGGAGATCGAGATCGGATTCCACTTCGGGACCCGTTCGGCGCAGAAGGCGATGACGTCGGTCGCCAGCCGCAGCGAGGGGCCGGGCGGGTAGATGTAGGTGCCTCGCGCCGCGTACTCCTTGAGAATGTCGTTCTGCACCGTGCCGCCGATGCTCTCCCAGGAGACGTTCTGCTCTTCGGCCAGCACGAGGTAGAGGCCCAGGAGAACCGGCGCGGTGGCATTGATCGTCATCGAAGTCGTGACGCGGTCGAGCGGGATGCCGTCGAAGAGACGGCGCATGTCGGCGATCGAATCGATCGGTACGCCGACACGTCCGACCTCACCGCGCGCCAGGTCGTGGTCGCTGTCGTAGCCGATCTGGGTCGGCAGGTCGAAGGCGACGGAGAGCCCGCTCGTGCCCTGGGCGAGGAGATAGCGATAGCGGCGGTTCGATTCGGCGGCGTCGGAGAAGCCGGCATACTGCCGCATCGTCCACAGCCGCCGCTGGTACATCTCGCGGTAGATGCCGCGGGTGAAAGGGAATTCTCCGGCTTCGCCGACCGCGCGAGCGAGGTCGATCTCCGCGATGTCGAGCGGTGTGTAGACGGTGGCGAAATCGGTCTGTGGGCGAGGCGCGACGTCCGGAGATGCGGCCTTCGCGGGCTTCTTGTCGGGGTCGGTCACAGGCCCGGATTGTAGCGCCGCCCGAGTCGTTTTTCGGGGCCCCCGGTCGCTTTCCCGCAGGCGGGTGAGGGACAATTCCTAGGGGCTGGTCGCCGGACGGCCACAATATCTTGTAGAAACCCCTTGACAGATTCGCGGGTGTGCCGCACACTCTGAATCTCAGAAAATGCACAACCCATTGGGCAGGTAGGTCGGGGTCGCTGGATGGTTGGTGCGCAGGCGATTCGGACCGGATGCAAGTTGGGCGGGTCGGCAGGCTTGAAGTTGCAGCAGCCCTGAGAAACAGGGATCAACGGAGGAAGCATGGCAACGGAATCGAAGATGAACCCGGAAAATCCCGCCAATATCTCTCGCCCGCCCGGAATCCCGGGTGGCGGTGCTGAAACCGACGCCCTCCTCGTGTCGCTCGCCTCGCTCGCGCCGACAGCAGAGCGTGCGGGTCTCGAGTTCGAGCGCTACTTCTCGACTGAGGGCCTGGATCCGTTCGACGGGGTCGAGTGGGAAACGCGCGATGCGCTGATCGGCAACGAGAAGGGCGAGAAGGTATTCGAGCAGAAGGGCGTCGAAGTTCCCAAGTTCTGGTCCCAGACCGCCACCAACGTGGTGGTGTCGAAATACTTCCGCGGCGAGCTCGGCACGCCGCAGCGCGAAACGTCGGTGCGGCAGCTGATCGGCCGAGTGGTCGACGCCATGACCCGCTGGGGCCGCGACGGCGGTTACTTCGCCTCCGAGGCCAGCGCGGACGTTTTTCGTGCCGAGCTTTCGCACATCCTGCTCAATCAGTACGCCTGCTTCAATTCGCCGGTCTGGTTCAACGTCGGAATCGAAGAGCAGCCGCAGTGCTCGGCCTGCTTCATCAACTCGGTCGAGGACACCATGCAGTCGATTCTCGGTCTCGCCAAGACCGAAGGAATGCTCTTCAAGTACGGCTCCGGCACGGGCTCGAACCTCTCGTCGCTGCGTTCGTCGCGCGAAAGTCTCGCCGGCGGCGGCACGGCATCGGGTCCGGTCTCGTTCATGAAGGGCTTCGATGCCTTCGCCGGCGTCATCAAGAGCGGCGGCAAGACCCGCCGCGCGGCGAAGATGGTGATTCTCAATGCCGAGCATCCCGACATCCTCGACTTCATCCGCTGCAAGGAGATCGAGGAGCGCAAGGCCTGGACGCTGATCGACGCCGGCTACCCGGGGGGCTTCAACGTCACCGGCGGCGCCTACGACTCGATCGCCTATCAGAATGCCAATCACTCGGTCCGGGTCACCGACGAGTTCATGAAAGCGGTGATCGAAGATCGCGACTGGACCACCCGCGCGGTGCGCGACGGTCGGCCGATGGACACCTACCCGGCGCGCGACCTGATGCACTCGATCGCCGAGTCGACCTGGGTCTGCGGTGATCCCGGCATGCAGTACGACACCACGATCAACGACTGGCACACCTGCCCCAACTCGGCACGGATCAACGCCTCGAACCCGTGCTCCGAGTACATGTTCCTGGATGACACGGCCTGCAATCTGGCGTCGCTGAACCTGCTCAAGTTCCACGACGTCGAGCGCGGCTTCGATGTCGAGAGCTTCCGCCACGCCTGCGAAGTGGTGATCACCGCGCAGGAGATCGTCGTCGACTACGCGAGCTATCCGACCAAGGCGATCGAGAAGAACTCCCACGACTACCGCCCGCTGGGTATCGGCTTCGCCAACCTCGGCGCGTTACTGATGGCGCGTGGCATGGCCTACGACTCCGACAGCGGCCGCGGCTATGCAGCGGCAATCACGGCGCTCATGTCCGGCGCCTCGTTCGCCCAGTCGGCGCGCGTCGCCGAGAAGAAGGGGCCGTTCGCCGGCTACGCCAAGAATCGCGAGCCGATGCTGCGCGTGATGCGCAAGCATCGCGACGCGGTGAAGAAGATCGATGCGGCGCACGTTCCGCTCGAGCTGCTTCAGGCCGCCAAGCAGTCCTGGGACGACACGGTCGCTCTGGGCGAGCTCCACGGTTTCAAGAACAGCCAGATCTCGGTGCTCGCGCCGACCGGCACGATCGCCTTCATGATGGACTGCGACACCACCGGCGTCGAACCGGACATCGCGCTCGTCAAGTACAAGAAGCTGGTCGGCGGCGGCATGATCAAGATCGTCAATCAGACGGTCCCGGTCGGCCTGAAGCGCCTCGGCTACGAAAAGGACGAGATCCGCGCGATCGTCGAGTTCATCGATGAGCACGACACGATCGAAGGCGCGCCGCATCTCCTGCCCGAGCATCTCTCGGTCTTCGACTGCGCCTTCAAGCCCGCCCAGGGCAGCCGCTCGATCCACTACGCAGGGCATCTCAAGATGCTCGCTGCGGCGCAGCCGTTCATCTCCGGTGCGATCTCCAAGACGATCAACATGCCCGAGGAGTCCACTCCGGAGGAGATCGAGCAGGCCTACATCGAGGGCTGGAAACTGGGCCTCAAGGCGGTGGCGATCTACCGCGACGGCTGCAAGCGCAGCCAGCCGCTGTCGACACGCAAAGACGACGCCGCCGCGGCGGCGTCGAACGCCGGCACTCTCGATCACGCGGGCACGATGTCTTCGATGGGTTCGATGGCTTCGCTGGCTCCGACGCCCTCCGCCGTCGCGATGCCGGGCCGCCGCAAGCTGCCGGACGAGCGCCGCTCGATCACCCACAAGTTCTCGATCAACGGTCACGAGGGCTACATCACGGCAGGCGTCTACGACGACGGCCAGCCGGGCGAGATCTTCCTGGTCATGGCCAAGGAAGGCTCGACGATCTCGGGGCTGATGGACGCCTTTGCCACCATGGTTTCGCTTTCCCTGCAATACGGCGTGCCGCTCAAGGCCCTGGTCGACAAGTTCTCCCACACCCGCTTCGAGCCCTCCGGCTTCACCAAGAACCCGGAGATCCCGATCGCGAAGTCGATCACCGATTACATCTTCCGCTGGCTGGCCTCCAAGTTCCTGAGCCAGGAAGAGAAGCAGGCTGCGGGCGTGATCCTGCGCGAACCGAGCACCCTCGCCATGACGCCGCTGACCTCGCTGGCTCCCATGATCCCCGCGCTCGCCGCCGTGCCCTCGGCGGAGACCCCTGCGACCCCTGCGACCGCTGCGACCGCTGCGAACGCTGCGAAGCCGGTCGCCAGGGAGTCCGAGGGCGGTTCCCTGCTGACCTTCGTCAACTCGACCGACGCTCCGAGCTGCCATGAGTGCGGATCGATCATGGTGCGCAACGGTTCCTGCTACAAGTGCACGAATTGCGGTTCCACGAGCGGGTGTAGCTGAAGTTGGAGTGTTCCCACGCATGCAACGGGCAATCCAGCCCGATGCCATAGAGGAGGCTATCAACATGGCCACCAAGAAGGCGGCGAAGAAGCCTGCCAAGAAGGCTGCAAAGAAGACCGCAAAGAAGAAGAAGTAACTTCGTCGGCGCTCTGGCGCCGACCTAACATTTCCGGGCGCTCCGTCGCCTGGCTTCTGATTCTGGTGAGTACGAAATGAGCCTGGCCGTGAGGCCTCGGCTCTTTTTTTTGTGTATCGTTCACTCCATGACGAATTTCCGCCGTGCCATCGCCGCCGGTGTCTCGCTGGCGGCCCTCCTCACCTGCGCCGCCTGCGGGCGCCCGCCGGAACGACCCGGCGAAGGGGCCGGTGAGCTCGAGCCCATGCCGGACTTTTCGCTCGCCTCGCTCGGCGGTGAGACCTTCGAGAAAACCGACTTCGCGGGGCAGGTGGTGCTGTTCGACTTCTGGGCCACCTGGTGCGGCCCCTGCCATCTTCAGGCCGATATCCTCAAGGAGATCTACCCTGCCGCCGCGAAGCGCGGAATCGAGTTCGTCGCCGTTGCGACCGGCGAGGACGCCGCCACGGTGCGCAACTTCGTCACCCGAAGGCCGTTCCCGTACGCCGTGCTCGTCGATCCGGAGGAGATCCTCGGCATCGAGCTCGAGATCCTGGCCCTGCCGACGCTGGTAGTGATGGACCGCCAAGGCAGGATTGCCTATCGCCACACCGGGGTCGCCGATGCCGAAGCGATCGACGCCGCGCTGCTCGCGGCCAGTGCGACTCCCGGTGCAGCCGCGGCTCCTGCGGCCTCCGCGGCGCCTGCGGCGCCCGGGGCGTCCGCGGCGTCCGAGCCGTCCGATCGCTGAGGCGAATTGGAGCAGCTCTCCCTTCTCGCGCTCTTCGCGGCGCCGCGCGCGCGCCAGCAGAAAGTTCCGTCGACGCGCTCGACCGCGGCCCTCGAGCGTCTGGCGGCTGCGTACCTGCGACCGCTGCGCAAACTCCGCTGGCTCGGTCCGCGGCGCGTCAAGGTGGTCTTCAACGGGCGCTTGCGCAGCACGCTCGGACGGGCCGACTTCAGCAGCGTAACCGTCGAGCTCAACCCCCACCTGCTCGATCGCAACCCTGCGGAGCTCGTGCCGACCCTGGTGCACGAGCTCTGTCACCTCGCCGCCGGCCCCCGCGCCGGGCACGGGCCGAGGTGGCGGGCGATGATGGAGGCCTGCGGTGCCGAGCCGACCGTCTGCCACCGGCTCGACACTTCGCATCTGTCGCGTCGCCGGCGGGTCTGGCTCTGGCGCTGCAAGGCCTGCGGTGAAGGCTATGTGCGGCATCATCGCGGGGCGCGGCGCTACCGCTGCGGCGACTGCGGCGGGCGGCTGCTGGTCGTCGCCGAGCCCGCCGCGACCTGAGGCCGTCTCGAAGCGCCGGGAAATGAAAAAGGGCGGCTCGCAAGAGCCGCCCCGTTTCGACGATCGCTGAGACGGACGGCTACTGCAGAACGACCAGGACCACGCGGCGGTTCTGGGCGCGACCCTCCCGCGTCTTGTTGTCGGAGACCGGCGCGGACTCGCCATACGAGATCGATTCGATCCGGAACAGCGGAATCCCCTGCTTGGCGAGGTACTCCTCGACCGACTCGGCGCGCTGCTTGCCGAGCTTTTCGTTGTAGAGCTCGCCACCGACGTTGTCGGTGTGGCCCTGGACTTCGACGTAGACGTTGCGGTTCTCGGTCTTGAGCTGCGACGCGAAGGCATCGAGCGCAGCCTTGGCCTCGTCCGACAGGACTGCCTTGTCGAACCCGAACTTCACCTTGTCGTCGGACAGCACCGTCTCGTAGAGGAGCTTGCCCTCGGCGAGGCGGCCCGCGGCGACGGCGCGCTCGAGCGCCTCCTTGGCGGTCTTCGACGCCGTAGCGGTGTCCTGCTCGTTCTTGCTGATGCGGCCCTCGTGCACCTTGATCTTCGTCTGGGCATCTTCGACCTGGGTCTGCACGCCATCGACGCGCGCGCCGACCTGACCGACCTCGCCCGCAACGTACTTCTTGGTGGCGCAGCCCCAACCGGCCATCGCCGTGAGCATCACCACCGTCACTGCCAGATTCATTCTCTTCATCTCACGTCCTCCGTCCTGGGTTGATGAGTCCATTGTGCCACCGGAACCCCTTCTCCCGAGGCGGCGCTGATTCACTTCGCCGCCGGGGGCAGGCCCTGATAGCCCTTCCTCGAAAGTACCTGCTTGACCTTCCTGTTGCGAACTTCGACCTGAATGGTGCGAAACGCGTTCTTGCCCGCCCCCTGGGTATCGAAGCCGAGCACATACTGATACCGCAGGTCTTCGGCGACCGAGGCGCAGGCCTCTTTCATGTCGTCGGCGCTGGCGATCGAGAAGTACCGCCCGCCGGTCATGTGGGCGAGGAGATTCAGCATGTCGGCGTAGCTGAAGTTCCCGTCAGCCGAGGTCGGTGGAGCGTAGGGATCTCCCGACTCGAGGCCGAAGACGTAGACCGGCAGCTGCGCCTGGCGCACGATCTCCCGCGCCGCCGCGGCGTTGATCGTGCTGGCATTGTCCACCCCGTCGGTGATCAGGATCGCGGCGCGTTTGACGTTCCGGCTGTCGCCGGAGATGCGCGGCAACAGGGCAACGGCGTCGTGCAGCGCCGTCTTGCCATAGCCCTCCCAGGAGGCCACCGACTCACGTACCGCCGCGATCTCTTCGGTGAAGGGCACATCGATGTTGGTGTCCTCGCCGGCGAAAGTGGCCAGGGCGAACTCGTCGCCCGGCCGCGCCGCCTCGAGAAAGTACTCGATCGCCTCGTGGCTCGCTGCGAGCCTGCCGCCGACGCCCATGCTGCCGGAGAGATCCTGCAGGAAGACCACGCTCCAGGGAGCCTCCCCGCGCGGCTCGAAATCGGGGAAGCGGACGTTGCGCCCGTCCACCTTGAGCGCGAAGTCCTCGCGCCCCAGCCCGTTCATGAATCCGTTGGGCCCCTTGACGATCACCGGCACCAGGATCCAGGCAACTTGGACTTCATCGGAGAAGGTGGGTGTGGACTGCTCCGCAGGCGTGTCGCCAGCCAGGCGCGCTGCCTGCCAGGGGAGAAGCGCCAAAACGGCGATCCGGCAGGCGATCCGGCCAATCCGCCGCGTCCGGGCTCTGGTAGCCTCGGGCGGTGGGGGACCGACCATGAACATCCGCGATATCTCCATCAAATGCGGCAATTGCGACTCCTATCAGACCCTCAGCAGCTTCTCTCGCCGTGAGGAGTGGAACGTCTACACCTTCGAGTGCGACCACGGACGCTGCGATCCGGCCGTCACCCGCACTCTGGTGGAGGTGCCCCGCCAGATCGACGATTTCGCTCGCCGCGACCCGGAATGGCGTGGCGGCGGCAAGCACGGCGAAATCGGGGACGGCTCGACTTCATAGTGAGCAAGCTCCGTGCCGGTTCGTCAGGGAAGGCGGGTTCTTGGCCTTATGTTACGCTTTCTCACCTTGTTTTGAGAAGAATCTCCCACCCATCCTGAGGCAGTCGGAGGCAGTCATGAAGAAGACGGTCGTTCACGTCGTCGGCACCGGGACCATCGGCGAGCCCCTGATCGGCCTTTTCACCGATTTCCGGGAAAAGATGGGCATTGACGAGGTCACTTTCCACAAGCGTTCGCCGCTCGCCGGAGACCGCTCGAAGATCAACCATCTCATGGCCCGTGGAGCCCGACTCGCCGCCGACTCCGACCAGAAGGACGCGTTCGAGAAGATCGGCCACACGGTTTCCTACGAGACCGAAGAAGCGCTCTCGCGCGCAACGGTTGTGGTGGACTGCACGCCGGCCGGCAACGAAATGAAGGAGCGCTACTACAACGGACTCTCCGGGCCCAAGGGGTTTCTCGCCCAGGGCAGCGAGTTCGGTTTTGGCGTGCCCTACGCTCGCGGCATCAACGACGAAGTGCTCGTACCCGGCCGCGACCGGTTCATCCAGATCGTCTCCTGCAATACGCACAACATCACCACCCTGATCAAGACGCTGTGCGACGAGGGCGGTGGTAAGTACGCCCTCGACCGAGGAACCTTCGTCTGCATGCGGCGGTCGAACGACATCTCCCAGACCAAGGACTTCGCTCCGGCACCGCAGGTGGGCAAGCACGACGATGCCGAGTTCGGGACACACCACGCGCACGACGCCTTCCACGTCTTCGAGACGCTGAATCAGAAGTTCGACCTCTTCTCGAGCGCGGTCAAGCTGAACACCCAGTACATGCACTCGATCTGGTTCAATCTCGCCTTCAATCGCGACATCGACAAGGACGAGCTGATCGGGCGCCTGCGCGGAAATCTCCGGGTGGCGGTCACCGACAAGCGCAACTGCAACGAGATTTTCAGTTTCGGCCGCGATCACGGTTACTACGGCCGCATCCTCTCGCAGACCGTCGTCGTGCTGCCGACGCTTTCGGTGCGCAAGAAGCGCGAGCTCTACGGCTTCTGTTTCACGCCTCAGGACGGGAATTCCCTGCTCTCCTCGGTGGCGGCGGCCCTCTGGCTGATCGAGCCCGACCAAGAGTTCCTGAGCAAGCGGCTCGACCCGCTCCGGCGCTTCATGTACCAGGAGATCTGACGACGGGCCGCTCGGCCTCCGGCCCCGGCGACGTGGTCCGACCCGGGAGCCCGTTCCGCCCGTTCCAGTTGCAGCTGGGCGAGATGTCGATCGAAGGGCACTCGATCGCCGGAGAGGAGACCTGGTTCCGGATCCACCCGCCGGGGCTCGCCCTCGATGCCGGGCGGGGCGCACCGACTCAGGCCGGAGCGAAGGACCTGTTCCTCAGCCACGGGCACCTCGATCACGCGCTCGGAGTGCCCTATGTCCTTTCGCAACGGACTCTCCACCACCAGTCGCCCACCAGGGTCTACTGTCCGCGCCCGATGGCGGAGACATTGCG
Organism: Thermoanaerobaculia bacterium; assembly: GCA_043737505.1. Lineage (GTDB taxonomy): Bacteria > Acidobacteriota > Thermoanaerobaculia > Multivoradales > JAGPDF01 > JAGPDF01. Next base: position 1,709 of record JAYTAM010000325.1, on the reverse strand, counting down.
GGAGTTCGTCTCCGCCGGCGAGCGGATGGAGGGTGTCCGGTATCGTTACGAGCTGGTCGGTCTGGTGCCCGGCGAGCGCGTCGAGGTCGGCCGCGATCTGCTGATCGAGGCCTTCGCCACCGATCACGTCGTGCCGAGCCTCGGCTTTCACCTTCTGCGGAGGCGGCGGAAGCTCAGGGAGGAGTTTCGCGAGCATGCGGGCGGAGAGCTCGCCCGGCTGCGCAGCGAGGGAATCGAGATCGACGATGTCTGCGAAGAGGTCTGGCTCTCCTACTGTGGCGACACCGGCCCGGGCGTCTTCCAGCTCGCGCCCCGCCTGCCCGAGAGCCGGCTGCTGATGATCGAATGCACCTTTCTCGGCGATGCGGTTCGACAGCACGGCAGCGCCTACAAGCACCTGCACTTCGACGACCTCGTGGAGCATGCGTCACTCCTTTCGCGGCACGAGGCGATCGTTCTGCATCACCTGAGCCGGCGGCACTCGATCGGCGAGTTGCGCCAGCAAGTGGAGGCCCGGCTGCCCCATCTGGCCTCGCGGGTTCACCTGCTCGGCGAGATGGGCGGATGAGGGCGCCGGATGGCTCCAAACGGAGAGGGCCGATGATCCCGGTCCGAGGAGAAACATGACCTACGATCGCCCGTCCGCGGGCCTGCGCCTGTCGGAGCTCGAAGAGCTCGAGCTCACCATCGAGAAGCTCGTCGCGGGCGGCGACGGGCTCGGCCGTTTCGAGGGCATTCCGATTTTCGTGCCCCGTTCGGCCCCCGGCGACCGGGTGCGAGTGCGTCTCTTCGAGCGCAAGCCCGACTACGGTCGGGCAGAGATCGTCGCGCTGCTCACCCCGGGACCGGGTCGGCGCGAGCCCCCCTGCCCGCATTTCGCGCGCTGCGGCGGCTGCGACCTGCAGCATCTCGAGGACGCCGTGCAGGTGCGCCTGAAGAGCGAGGCGGTGCTCGACACGGTGCGCCGGATCTCCGGCCTGAACATTCCCGATCCCAGCGCCGTGGTTGCCGGCCGCGCCTGGGGATACCGCTTGCGCACGCAGGTTCATACCCGGAGTGTGCACGGCGGGTTCGAGGTCGGATACTTTGCGCGGCGCAGCCGCGACCTCGTTGCGGTGGCCGTCTGCCCGATTCTCGTGCCGCAACTCGAACGGGAGGTCGTGACGCTCGGTCGGCGCCTGCCGGACAAGGCGCCATCGCGGATCGACATCTCCTGCGGCGATGGCGACCAGGTCTCCTACGCTCCGCTCGTCGAAAGCCTGCCCCACGGCGAGCTCAAGCGCCGGATCGGATCGTTCGAGTACCGCTTTGACGCGCGCTGTTTCTTCCAGGGCCATGCGGGCCTGCTCGAGGAGCTGGTCGAGGTCGTTGTCGGGCCCTCGACGGGAGGCAGCGCGGCGGATCTCTACGGCGGCGTCGGACTTTTTTCCCTGCCTCTCGCCAAGCGCTACGACCGGGTGGTGATGGTCGAAGGAGACCGCATCGCGACGCGCTTCGCGCGCAAGAACGCGCGGGCGAACTTCCCCGAGGCTCCTACCTCGCCGAACCCCCCGAACGCAGCCACGGGCCTTTCGATCGTCGGCCAGGCGGTTGAAACCTGGGTGGCGACGGGCCTCACCGAGAGCTTCGACCGCATCGTTGTCGATCCGCCGCGCGATGGTCTCTCCGCCGCCGTCCGCCGCCTGCTGGTCGAGCGCCCGCCGCGCCGG
>JAYTAM010000324.1:0-6503 GCA_043737505.1 Thermoanaerobaculia bacterium | reverse complement strand
CGTGCCCCCAGACAACCGGAATCTTGTGCCGCCGGACGAGCTCGGCTTCGGGTGCCGAGAGCGAGCGGATGCCGATCGGCAGCGAACGGACGCCTTCGTCGAAAACCCGCCGCATGACGCTGGCATGCGAGTAGCACGTGCCTTCGAACTCCTCCCGCAGGTCGGCGTGGGCATCGAACTGTACGATGCCGATCTCGCCGAAAACCCGTTGCGCCGCGCGCACCGGCGCGATGCTCAGCGAATGCTCGCCCCCTACGGTCAGCAGGAACTTGCCCGCCGCCATGAAGCGATGGCACTCGGCGTCGAGCTCGGCCATCGCCGCTTCCATGTCGAACGCTTCGGGGTGGAAGGGGGGAGCGGTGGCGATCCCGATGTCGCAGGGCTCGCCCCCTAGCTCCTCGTCATAGAGCTCCATCGACTGTGAGGCGCGCAGGAATGCGGCGGGGCCGTTTGCTGTTCCCTTACCGTAGGAGGTCGTGCGTTCGAAAGGCACCGGCAGGACAACGACCGGGCTCTTCTTGAGGTCAGAAAGCTCGGCTGGGAGAAGACCGAAATTCATCGGCAGGGAGGGCATCCGCGCTTTCTAGCAGCGCCCCGGGACGGAGTCAATGCGAGCGTTGGTATTCCCTTGACTTACAGGCTCTCCGGAGCGATTCTGGACCCTCGTACAAGGAGCGAATATGGACCTTCGGAGCTGGCAGTTCAGGTGGACGTTTGTGCTGGGATGCGGGCTTGCCCTGGCGAGTCCTTCCTACGGCGCAAGTGCGAGCGTCGGCTTCGAGCGCACCGAGATCATCGCCGCCGCGCGCACCCTGCCGGTTGGAGGAACCCTGCGTGTCGGAGCGGTGCCCCTCACGGTTGAGGGCGGCGAGCGGCGGGAAACTCTGCGCCTCGAGCGCTTCGAAGTCTTCGGCCGGGAGACCCGCTTCGTCCTTCACACCCCGGCCGGTGAACGCGACCTGCCGACTCCGGCGAACGTCTACCTGCGCGGCCAGATCGAGGGCCATCCCGGCTCGCGCGTCGTCGTGACCGTGCTCGAGTCGGGTGAGGTGCGTGGCTTGGCGACTCGGCTGGGCCGCAGCTGGATTCTCGGCGCGGCGAGCGTCGACGGGCCGTTGAGCACTCGCGAGGTCGCCGGTCCCGAGACGCTGGAAGAGCCCGGCGGCGGCTTCCGCTGCGAGCTCGACAACTTCGGCCCGGAGGCGTTTCGCGCCGGCGGCCCGGATGACGAGGATCCGCTGGCGGCTGTCGCCAGCTCCCTGCCGGGTGCAGGCCCTTCAGGCGTTGCGTGGCTGCCGACCGGCGCGGCGGGCAGGGCCCCGGAAGGGGTCGTCGACCACACGGCGGTCATCGCCATCGAGACCGACAACGAGTTCCTGGCGCTGGCGCCGTTCGCTGGCAATCCCGTCCTTGCCGCCGACTACATCGCCGATCTGGTCGCCTACGGTTCGTCCATCTATGCCGACGAGCTGCAGACCTCCTGGTCCGTCGGTCTGGTCAGCCTCTGGGCGGTTGCGGATCCCTGGGTTACCTCCAATGCCAGTTGTGGCCTGCTCGAGTTCGGCCGCCACTGGAATCTGAATCAGGGCGCCACTCCGCGGACAGTGAGCCACTTCCTGAGCGGCAAGGGCTTTAACTCGGGTATCGCCTGGGTGGGTGTCCTCTGCTCCGGCGGGTTCGGGGCCAATCCGGCCAACTTCGGCGGCTGTCCGGCGCCGGTCAACGCCGCTGGGAACTGGGGCGGAGCCTACGGCTTCACCGGCGGGATCGACGGCAACTTCAACCTCAACAGCCCGTCGCCGGTCTGGGACATCGTCGCCTTCACCCACGAGATCGGTCACAACTTCAACTCGCCGCACACCCACTGCTACCAGAACGTCGGCGGGAACGCGGCGGCGGTCGACAACTGCAATGCCGGCAGCTGCGGATCTACCGGATGTTACTGCGGTGCGACTTCACTGCCCGCTGGATGCCCGGGTGCCGGCCAGGGCTGCGGCACGATCATGAGCTACTGCCACCTGCTGTCGGGCAATCTCGCCAATACCTCACTGACGCTGGGGCTCGGACATCCCTACGGTGTCGCCCCCGAGCGGGTCCCCAACCGGATGCGCAGCCACGTCGTCAGTGAATCAGGTCCCGGCTGCCTCACCTTCATTCCGCCTCTGGACCTCCTCTTTTCGAACGGTTTCGCGGCCGGCAATACGAACGCCTGGTCCGACACCTTTCCCTGAGCTGAACGCGCCTTCGTGAGCGCTGGCGGCTCGCCGGTTCGACACCGGGCATACGATTCGATACGGTGCCCGGATGGCCAATCCGATCGAGCTGACCGAGCAGCAACGCGAGCAGTGGAGCGTCGTCGCTCCCGGCTGGGAGAAGTGGACGGACTGGTTCGAGGAGCAGAGTGCGGCGCTGTCGCGCCGGCTCTGCGAGGACGCCGGCGCCACGCCCGGGAAAGTGATTTTGGACCTCGCCTGCGGCGGAGGCGAGCCGGCGGCCACTGCGGCGCGGCTCGTCGCGCCTGGAGGACGGGTTCTGGCGACCGACCTCTCCCCGCAGATGGTCGAGGCGACCCGGCACCGCGCGGCACGGTTCGGGCTCGACAACCTCGAGGCGCGGGAGATGGATGCCCAGCAGATCTCCCTCGGCGATGGTTCGTTCGACGGCGCCACCTGCCGCTTCGGACTGATGTTCTGCCCCGATCCCGTCCAGGCCGCGGGCGAGATTCGCCGGGTGCTTCGCCCCGGTGGTCACCTCGCGGCGGCGGTCTGGGACTCGCCGACAAAGAATCCGTTCTTCATGTTCCTGATGGGCGTGCTCGGGCGCTTTACCACGCTCCCTGCGCCCGACCCGACGGCACCCGGCCTCTTTCGCCTCGCCCCTCCCGGAGAGCTCGAGCGGACGCTCGTCGCCGGCGGCTTCTCGGATGTCCGGGTGGAGTCCTTCCCGATGATCTGGAGCTACCCTTCAGCAGAGGCCTACTGGCAGATCCAGACCGAGATCGCCGCGCCGCTGAGGGCACTCATCGCCAAAATGGACGACGCGACAGTCGCAGCGCTCAAGGCCGCGGTCCTCGAAGGGCTCGCTCAGTACTCCGAGAACGGCACTGTGCGCCTTGCCGCGGTCGCGCTCACCGCGCGGGCGACGGCCTAGAGGGGCTCTGGCCTTCGGGCCTTCACCGCCCCCGCCCCCCAGGCCAGCTCGAGCGCCTCCTCCAGCCAGACCAGGCGCTCAAGCGGGGTGGCAGCGAGCGTGCGCGCGAGCTGCCAGTGGGCATGCCCCTCCCAGGTAGAGGATTCCCACGGGTCGGGAGGAGAGGGGCTCGCTGCGGCCTTCACCTCCTTCACCTCATCCACGACCGGGCCGACCTCTCTGGCGCAGGATCTCTTCCAACTTCGCGATGTCGTCGTGGTCCTGGCTCCGACCGGCGATCCGCTTCATCGCGATGAGATGGGGAACGGAGGCGACTCGGATCGTCGTCGAATGCAACGACACGCTCTCGGCATCTCGCCAGAGCTCTTCGAAGTCGAGCGGCGACTCGACGAAGAGATCCACCGTTCGCAACGGCTGCGCTGGGTCGTAGAGTGAGAAGACACGCATGCCTTTCTCGGAGATCCACTGGCGGCGTTTCTCGGCGTCGGCGAAGTCGAGCGCGTCCACCGGAGCCAGCGGCCGCATTCCAAGGGCGAGCAGGGCCCTCATCGTTCGCCGAGCAGCTTCGGGATCGAGATCCACCACCAGGTCGAGGTCAACGGTCAGCCGAGCGTGGCCATGCAGCACCACCGCCAGCCCGCCGACGACGACATACCGCCCGCCCTCCTCATTGAGCCGGGCGAGGATCGGCTCGAAGATCGACACGGAGGGAGTATACGGGCAGCCTCGCCAAGCAGCCGCTCAGGGCGCTGGGAAGGCCTCGATGTCGCCGAAGCTGCCGAACTGACCCAGAGCGTTACGGTAAACGCGCGGTTCCCCGCCGCCCACGGTGTCGGTGACGGTCAGGGTGTACTCGACGTTCGAAAGCGCCCCGTAGTAGAACCAGAAGTGCTGGTTGAGCGCTGAGCCATCGACGAGCTTGGCGACGATCTCGACGTTGGATTCGCTGAAGAACCAGAAGTAGCCGGTGTCGCTGGTCAACGAGCGCGCAAATGCGGTGCCGGAAGCGCCCGCGAAATCGGTCCAGGAGGCTTCGACGGCGAAGCGGCCTTCGAGCACGCAGAGCCGGGAGGGGCTGGGGACGCAGGAACCGGAGCTGCCGAATTCGGAGAGCCGAACCGGTCCTGATACCGGCAACGTCCGTGCAATCGGGCTCGAGAGGAGAGTAGACGGGGGTACCGGAATCTCCGCCGGGAGCGCCTCAATGTCTCCGAACGAACCGAACTCGCCCAGAGGGTTGTGGTACTGCTTGCTGGCTCCGGTGACCGTGTCCTCGACCGTGATCCAGTACTCGACGTTCGAGAGTGCACCGTAGTAGACCCAGTAGTGGCCGTTGAGGCCTGTGCCGTCAATGATCTTCACCGTGAGTTCGACGTTGGCGTCATCGAAGAACCAGAAGTAGCCGGTGTCGGTTGTGAGGGGAGTAGCCTGTCCAGTGCCCTCGTTCCCGGCGAAATCGCGCCAAGTCGCCCGCAGCCTGAATCGGTCCTGCCTCAGACAGAGGTCGCTGGCGGTGGAGCGACAGACGTCAAAGGCGGGCAGGGCGAAGAGCGCCGAAAACTCCATTTCTTCCTCGCGAGCCGGAATGAGCAGCCGTTCAGAGATGACTACGATGTGAGGTGCCGAGCCAGGAAACTGCAATGGGCCCCTCGCGGAAAAGTGCGAGAGCGCCTGCGAAGTGTTCAGCACCGGGTCGAATGAGAAGATCTCATTCCCCAACAAATCGTCCCAGTAGACAAAGATCAAGCGCGGGCCGAGGACCTGATAGAAATCGAGCCGAAACTCACACAGGAAGGAGCAAGGCGTGTCGATCTGCGTGGGTACTGTCGTGCCTGGTTCCAGACGAAAAAGCTGCATCCCAGAGGCAGGTGTCCCGCCGGGGAAGACGATCGTATCGCCGACACGTTCCATCCATGTCCGTTCGGCGTCGATTCCGCAGTTGCTGTCGCAAAGGCGCTGGATCAAGCGGTCGTCCGAGCCGTCCAGTCGAACGCGGCGAGCTTCGAGCGCCCCCGACGCGTCCAGATAGGAGTAGTAGACGAACGGCTCCATCAGCGCCAGCATCTCAGCGCGATAGAAGTATTCGAACGACTCCCAGCTTGCGCCCTGCTTCAGAAGCGTAGTTCCAGCTTCAGTGCCATCGCTGCTCCAAAGGCTGGGAATCTGGTCCTCGCCTTCGCGAAGTAGGAAAACTGCCCGATTGTTGGTGACTTCCAAGATGCGCGGCTCCCCGGGGAGCGGGACGGAATGCGTTGAACCCTCTACGGATCCGTCGGTCACCCAGAGCGCAAATGTCGCGCCCCCGTCGAGAGATCCAGGCCCCCAGAGCCGCCCTCCGGAAACAACCGATCCCTGGCACAGAGGCACATCGCTGGATGAGATCGCCTCTGATGTCCCGTCCTCGGCTCCGGTCGTGCGATAGATCCACGAACCCTCTCCGATGCGGCTCCGTTGCACGAACGCATAGGCCGGATCGCTGGCGCAGACATGTGCATCGTCACCGAGTTGCGGAGATGGCAGCCCCGCGAGTGGGACCGTTCCGACAGCAGTACCATCGGTCACCCAGAAGGCCTCGCCGAACGTAGATCGAACAAACAGCAACCGCTCGCCGAGGATCGCCCACGTCTGCTCGTTGGGATGCACCAGCGAACCAACTTGCGATGCGCTCAGGATGGAATGCGTACCGCTCGAGGTTCCATCCGAGATCCAGAGATTCGTCGGCCAACCCGGAAGGCCGCCATCCCGGGCATAGAAGTAGGTGGCACCGCGTCGAGTGGAGCCGAGGATCTGTATGGGGGAGCTGCCTTCACAAGGCGGTGGGCAGGGGTCCATGACGAATTGCGTTCCGGCCGGGGTGCCGTCCGTCCTCCACAATGTGTAGCCGCCATCGGCGGCGCGGGAGACAAAGAGCGCGATCGACCCGGCGGCAGTGACCTGCTCTGGTTGAATCGCCGCCAAAGAGAGAGGAATCTCGGTCGCGTTGGAGACTGCGGCCGGATAGGCACAAATGGCGACGATCAGTGCTACTCCTGGGCGTGTTCTCCAGCGAAGCCAGAAGGAGCTACGAGTGAGAGTCATCTTCATGGGCGAATTCTATAGGCTGAGGAGTGGGCGCCGGGCACGGTGGCATGCAGGTCGAGGGGGGCTCTGAGCGATTGTTCCGAGTCCTGGGGAGCGGGGGTCGGGCATTGAACAGCCAGAGCGGAAATCGCATCGTCGTCTTCACCGGCGCCGGCGTCTCGGCGGAGTCGGGTCTCAAGACGTTCCGCGGCGTCGGCGGGTTGTGGGCCGATTTCGATCCGGTGACGCTGGCGACGCCGGAGGCGTTCGCGCGCGAGCCGAAGCGGGTGTGG
>JAYTAM010000323.1:0-6515 GCA_043737505.1 Thermoanaerobaculia bacterium | reverse complement strand
AAAACCGGCGTTTGCGGCAGGAGGTGCTCGAGCTCCGCCGCCGTGAGTTGCGCATGGAGGGTCTGGAGCAAGAGGTCGAGGGTCTGTCGAAGACGCTCGACTTTCAGCGCCGCCATTCGACCTCTCTGCGCATCGCCGAGGTGGTGCATGCCGACTACAGCTCGTGGCTGCGCTCGCTCGTGCTCTACGTCGGCGCCGGCGCCGCGCGGCGCAATCAGCCGGTGCTCTCGGACGACGGCCTGGTCGGACGGGTCATCCGCGTCGCCGGGGCCTACGCCAAGGTACAGCTGCTGACCGACCGCGCCGCCTCGGCCGGCGTTCAGCTGCAGCGTTCGCGACGGCAGGGCGTGGTCCGCGGCTCCTCGCCGGGGGAGCTGCTGCTCGACTTCATTCCGCGCCAGGCCGACGTCGAGGTCGGCGAGGCCGTGCTCACCGCCGGCATCGACGGCGTCTACCCGCGTGGCATCCGCGTCGGCGTCGTCGCCTCGGTCGAGCCGGGGAGCGAGGTCTTCCATCGCATCGTGGTCAAACCGGCGGTCGACTTCTCGCGCCTGTCGTTCGTCTATCTGCTGGAGGGGGAGATGGTTCCCGCCGAGCTCCTGAGCGAGGCGGAACGTGCGGTTCCTTAAGTTCGTCGCCGCGCTCGCCGCCGCCGCCCTGCTCCACTTCGCCGGCTCGCGGCTGCTCCCCGACTTCTCGCTGGCGGTCGATCTCTTCCTGCTGGTCGTGGCGCTCGAAGCGCGGCACGGCAATCCGGTCGCCGGCATGTTCGCCGGCCTCGCCGCCGGACTCCTCGCCGACGGGCTGTCGGGCGGACCCTACGGGTTGTACGGCTTTGCCGACACCGCCGTCGGCTTCGGCATCGCGCTCGCCGCGCAGCAGCTGGTCGTGCAGCGGACGACCAGTCTCGCCGGCGTCTTCGCCGCCGCCGCGGCGGCGCAGCAGGCGCTCCTCGCGGCGCTCGCGCTGGTCTTCCGCGACCACGCCGAGCTCCCCGACCCGCTCTGGCTGCTGGTCAAGGTGGCGACGACCGCCTTCCTCGGCGTCGCCTGGACCGCCGCGGCCAACTCCGTCGCCAGCCAACTCCGCTTCCGCCGCGCCAACCGCGCGACCAAGATCCAGCTGCCGAGCTGAGATGCGTCTCCCGCGCCTTGTGATTCGGCTGGATCAAGAGTAAAAAGTCCTTCGCGATGCGGGTCGGAGAGCACAAGGAGGCGTTGGTCGGGCGGGTGCGGATCCTGTCGGGGGTGGTCGGCGTCTGCCTCGCCGTCATCGCCGGAGCGTTCTGGTTCGTCCAGGTGGTGCGCGGCAGCTACTACCGCGACCTCGCCGAGAACAACCGCCTGCGCAAGGTGGCGATCAAAGCGCCGCGCGGCTCGATCTACGACCGCCACGGACGCGTCATGGTCGAAAACCTGCCGAGCTACAACCTGCTTCTCGACCGCAGCCGCGCCTCCGACTTCGTCGCCAGCCTCGGGTTCGCAGCACCGATTCTCGAGCGCCCGCTGCCCGAGCTTCAGGCTCTGGTCGCGCGCTATCGCGGCGTGCCCTCGTTCCAGCCGGTCCTGCTGGGTGAAGGGTTGACGCTCGATCAGGTAGCGCGATTCCAGGTCGAGCAGTTGGCGCACCCCGAGTTCGTGATCGACGTCTCGCACCGCCGGCTCTATCGCCTCGGCGTCCAGGCGGCGCACGTCCTGGGCTACCTCGGGGAGGCGCGGCCCGAGGAGCTATCCGATCCGCTGAAGGGTCTGAAGAACGGCGACTGGGTCGGCCGCCGCGGCGTCGAGCTCAAGTACGACGCCCAGCTGCGCGGTGAGGACGGCGAGCGCGTCGTGGTCGTCGACAGCCACGGCCAGTCGGTCGAAGAGCTCGGGCGCGAGGTCGGCCGGCCCGGAGGCGCCCTCACCCTCACCATCGACGCCGGGCTGCAACAGGAGGCCGAGCGCCAGCTCGAGGGGCGGGCGGGCGCCGTCGTCGCGCTCGATCCGCGAAACGGCGAGATCCTCGCCCTGGTCTCCTCTCCGGGCTACGACCCCAATCTCTTCACCCGCCGTCTCGAGGTGGCCGAGTGGCAGCAGCTCATCCAGGATCCGCTGCTGCCGCTCCAGAATCGCGCGCTCGCCAGCGCCTATCCTCCGGGCTCGGTGTTCAAGATGGTGATGGCCGCGGCCGGCCTCGCCGAGCGGGTCGTGACGACCGAAACGGGCGTCTTCTGCAGCGGCGCCAAGGTCTTTTACCGGCGCCCCTTCCACTGCTGGAAGGCAGGCGGACACGGCTTCATGAATCTCGAGTCGGCGCTCAAGAACTCCTGCGACGTCTACTTCTACGAGCTCGGCCAGAAGCTGGGCATCGAGCGCATCGCGCGTTACGCCCGGCTCTTCGACTTCGGCGCCCCCACCGGTATCGACCTCGACGGCGAGCGCCGCGGGCTGGTACCCGACGAGGCCTGGAGCGTGCGCCAGCGCCGCCATCCCTGGTATCCGGGCGAGACGATTTCGGTGGCGATCGGGCAGGGGGCGCTGCTCGCGACGCCGATGCAGATGGCGGTGATGGCAGCGGCCTTCGCCAATGGCGGCCAGATCGTCACGCCGCATCTCGTGCGCGGCGACGACAGCCACCCGCCGCGGCGCATCGATTTGCCGGCGGGTATCTTCGAACCGATCCGGCGCGGCATGTGGAAAGTCGTCAACGACCAGGGGACCGGCGCCTCGGCGCGCGTCGCCGGAGTCGAGATCGCCGGCAAGACCGGCACGGTGCAGGTGGTGGCGCACACTGCCTTCGAGGACTCGAGCCTGCGCCCCTACAACGAGAGGAACCACGCCTGGTTCGCCTCGTTCGCGCCGTATGTTTCTCCCACCGTGGTGATCGTGGTCTTCCTCGAACATGGCGGCCAGGGCTCGCGCGCCGCCGCGCCGGTGGCAAAGGTTCTCTATGAACAACTCTTCCGGCCAGATCTCCTCACCGCTCCCGCTTCCTGAGGCCCGGCCGCGGCTCGAGCACCTGGCGACGATCCGCTGGGGGCTTCTGGCGGCGGCGCTGGCGCTCACGGCGATTGGCCTCGCCACCGTCCAGAGCGCCTCGGCGGAGCTCGGCACCGACTATTTCTCGCGTCAGCTCGTGTGGGTCGGCGTCGGACTGGTGGCGATGGTCGTGGCGTTCGGCTTCAACTACCACACGCTCCTCGGCTTCTCGCTGCCGATCTACATCCTCTCGCTCGTGGCGCTCGCGCTGGTGCTCGTCCTCGGCTACGAGGCCGGAGGCGCGCAGGGGTGGTTCCGCCTCGGTTCGGTCGGCGTGCAGCCGTCGGAGTTCGCCAAGCTGGTCACGGCGCTCTACCTCGCGCGCTATCTCGCCGCGCCCTCGACGCGGCAGCTGCCTCTGCGGCAGATCTTCACCGCGTTGGCGCTGGTGGCGCTGCCGATGCTGCTCATCGTCTTCGAGCCCGACCTGGGCGGCGCCGCGATGTTCGTGCCGATGGCGGCGGGAATGTTGCTGGTCTCCGGCGTGCGCCCGCGGATCGTCTTCACCACCTTCGCCGCCTGCATCGTCGCCGGGCTGCTGATCTGGAGCCTGGGAATGAAGCCGTACCAGCGCCAGCGGGTGCTCACCTTCCTGGCGCCGGATACCGATCCGCTGGGCGCTGGCTACCAGGTGCGGCAATCGAAGATCGCGGTGGGATCGGGCGAGGTCACCGGTCGCGGCTACGGCCAGGGGACGCAGAGCCAGCTGCGATTCCTGCCGGCGCGCCACACCGACTTCATCCTCTCGGTGCTCGCCGAAGAGTGGGGCTTCGTTGGCGTGGGTACGGTGCTGCTGCTCTACGCCGTCTATCTCGCCAACGTCGCCGCAGTCGCCATGCGCGCCCAGGACCGCGCCGGAATTCTGCTCGTCGTCGGCCTCGGCAGCACCTTCGCCTTCCACGTGCTTTACAACTCGGCGATGGTCATCGGCCTCGTGCCGGTGACCGGAATCCCCCTCCCCTTCCTCTCCTACGGCGGCAGCTTCACCCTGCTCAACTTCATCGGCCTCGGCCTGATCCTCGGCGTCGACTACCGCCGCTTCGCCAACCGCTGACCAACGCGGCAACGCCGCCGGAAGAGTCCCGGCGGCGCACTGGCTGCCCGCGCTACGGTGGGGGCAGAGGTTCTCAGGTGGAGGTCAGTCGCTCTGTCGCTCAGTCGTTGGGCGGGGTGACCTTGGGAAACAGGAGCAGGGCGTGCGAGGTTCTGGTCCGCGTGTTGTAGCCGTAGCCGACGATCATGCCGGCGTCGTTGATGTCGGTCGCGGCTTCGACGACGCAGCCGAGGAACGGCGAGATGAGGGAATTGAGATCCTGCACCCCGCTCTTTTCGCTGTAAACGAAGCCGCGCGTCAGCGAGCTTCCGCTGCTGTACCCGACGATCTGGCCCGACGAGTTCATGCCGAGGGCGTAAGCGATCGGCCACTTGCCGCTCACGTCCGTCGGCTTGCTTCCCGACCGGGTGAGAAAGATGTGCGCCATCTTGCTGCCCGGAGAGGTCGCGGTTCCGGTGATCAGACCCGAGGAGTTGATGGCGCTACCGGTGCTGTGGGAGAAGCCCGCCGGAACGCCGAGATCGATCAGCTTCTCCCCCTCGGAATAGAAGGCGTGCAGCGCTCCCCTGGGGACGTCGAAGTAGCCGGTGATCTGCCCGAACTCGTTGATGTCCAGCGCGGCAGCCTGGTTGTGATCCGGTGAGAGGTCGATCATGCCGCTTTTCTCGGAGTAGAGAAAGGCGTGAACCGAGCCCTGGAAATCGCCCGTAGCGGAAGAGCCCACGACCTGTCGATCGTTGTTGATCGCCCAACCGTCGCTGTAGAGACCGTTGCCCAGAGTACCGATATCGCTCGTGGCGCCGTCGATCCACACCACCGCGTGGCCGAGTGCATCCGTTCCGCTGCTCGCCGTGCCGACGATGTCGCCGAAGTCATTGATGTCCCTGGCGAAGCTCGAGCTCAGTCCCTTCACCGCCGGAAGCTCCACGAGGCCGTCGACCTTGGTGTAGACGAACGCGCGGCTACCGTAGGTGCTCGTCGACCAACCGACCACATCGCCCTGGGCATTGAGGCCCCAGGCTCAGCTGCTTTCGTCGCCGAGCAGGACGCCCAGGTCCTGGACGGTGTAGGAGGTCGGCGTGGCTGCGGCAGACAGGGTCGGAGCGAAACAGAGCAGAGCGCCTACCTGAAGCGCCAGGAGGAGTGGGTTCCATATCCACGAAGTTCGGCGGGAATAGGTGTTCATGAGTCCGGTCTCGACTTTCTGCCCTCTCGGGCTGGTTGTGACCTTTGCTTCCATAGGGAGTGACATGCACCGGGCTCCGGTGGAACGCCCGTCGACGCGCAAATGCGGTCCTACGGTTAAGATCGGGCCCGGAGGTCCCCGTGGCCCACAAGATGCTGGTCGAGAGCGATCCGCACGAGACCCGCGTAGCGGTGCTCGAAGAGGATCTGCTGACCGAGATCTACCTCGAGCGCCGGTACCATCGCGGCGTCGTCGGGAATGTGTACAAGGGCCGGGTGTCGCGCGTGCTGCCCGGGATGCAGGCGGCGTTCGTCGACATTGGCCTCGACCGCGACGCCTTCCTCTACGTCGCCGACGTCTACCTGCCGAGCGAGACCGATGCCGCGCGGACGTCGGCGCCTTCCGATGGGCCGGCGATCCCCGCCGCCCTCGCCGCCGCGGCCGCCGCCGACGCGGCCGCCGCCGATGCCGAGCTCGAGATCGCGCCGAACCTGCACGACGACGACACGCTCTCCGGCGAGACCCAGCGCCCCGTCTACGGCTCCGGGCCGACCATCGACTCGCTGCTCAAGGTCGGCCAGGAACTGCTCGTCCAGGTGACCAAGGATCCGCTGCCGAACAAGGGGGCGCGTGTCACCACCCAGGTGACCTTTCCCGGTCGCTTCGTGGTCTTTCTGCCGACGGTCTCGCACGTCGGCGTGTCGCGCAAGATCGAGGACGAGGCGGAGCGTCTGCGGCTGCGCGAGCTCCTCGAGTCCCTGCCGTCCGAGGCCGGCGCCACCGGCGCTGCCGGCGGGGTGATCGTGCGCACCGCCGGCGAGGGTCGGAGCGCCGAGGACTTCTCGGCCGATCTCGCCTACCTCCGGGCGCGCTGGGAGTCGGTACGCAGCCGCGCCGAGACCGCGGTCGCCCCAGCGCTCATGCACCAGGATTTCGATCTCGCCCTGCGCCTGGTGCGCGATCTCTTCTCGGCCGAGTTCTCGCTTCTCTGGGTCGACGGCGAAGATACCTACGAGCGCATCGTCGAGTTTCTCGACCAGGTGCAGCCGCAGCTCGTCGCGCGCGTCAAGCTCGACCGCGAGGAGCGCGGGCTGTTCGAACGCTTCGGCATCGAGAAGGAGATCGAGTCTGCTTTGAAGCCGAAGGTCTGGCTGAAGTCGGGCGGCTACCTGGTGATCAATCCGACCGAGGCGCTGGTGGCGATCGACGTCAACACCGGGCGCTTCGTCGGCCAGCACAACCTCGAGGAGACCGC
>JAYTAM010000322.1:0-14871 GCA_043737505.1 Thermoanaerobaculia bacterium | reverse complement strand
TGCGGTCCATCGCCTTCATCTGGTCGCCGACCGACTGGTAGAGCAGGAGCTCGCCGAAGAGCCCCTCGGCGAGAGTGTTCAGCCGCAGGGTCACCGCCTCCGCGTAGACCCCCGTCGGGTACTTGGTGAGATAGGCGGCGCCGTCGGCGATATCCGAATACGTCCCCGCCTTGCCAGCCAGCCGCTCTTCGGCCAGCTGGCGGAGATCCGCGTCCTGGTCCTGCGTCGCGAGCTCGGCCAGAGCGGTCAGCTGGTCGAGAGCCGGCGCGAGGTTGCGTAGCCCGCGTCGCGCCGCCTCGCCGGACGGACCCTCCGGGTCGGTCTTCCAGGCTTGGAGGAACTGATCGACGGCATCGGCCTGGCGCGCCGTCCGCGCGTAGGCTTCGCCGAGCGTCAGGTGGACGGCCGGCGCCTCCGGCGCCTCCGGGTAGTTGCTCAGGAAGACCTCGAGGAAGGGCGTGCCGTAGACGCCGCTCTTCCACACCGCCTGCGCCGGCTCGAAGAGACCGTCGCGCTGCTCGCGCAGCGCCTGGCGTTCGGCACGGAACTCGACCAGCGCCGGGCTCTCCGGCGTCAGCCCGAAGACCAGGTCGATCTCCTTGTCGTAGGTCGCCAGCACCTGGCCGTAGTCGCGGCCGCCGACGGGGCGCGCCTCGATACCGCGTTCGCGCGCGGCGTGCAGCCGCTCGCTGCGCAGCCGCTCGGCCGCTGGCCCAGCCGGCCAGGCGGTGAGCGCGGCCTGATGCAGAAGCTGTCGCGGCGTCACCGGGGGGGGCAGGTCGCGCTCTTCCCTGGAGCCCGGGCCGCGCTCCGGCCGGCGCTCGCCGGCGTCGCGTTTCTCGGGATGCTTTTCCGCCTGCAGCCGATTCTCGAAGGCGAGGATCGCGGCCTGCGCGCGCAGGCGATACTCCTCGGCGGGTCGCGGCGTGCCCGCCGTGAGCTCGGGGCTTCGCGCCTTGGCCGCGAGCACGCGCTGATCGAAGAAGGGGTGGGTCCGCCAGTAGCCGTACTCGCGGGAGGTCTCCGGCAGGCGCGAGCCGAGGAGAGCCATGAGCTGGACCGTGCCGTCGGTCGCAAAACCGGCGGCCGACGCCCAGCGCTGGCCCTCCATGTCGGACTCGTCCTCGTAGTCCCGGCTGTAGCTGCGCAGCAGCAGCTCCGAGAGGATCACGCTGGCGGCGTAGCTGCCGAACACGAGATTGCCTTCCGGCCGGTCGCGGGTGTTGTAGTAGCCGTAGGGATCCGGAACGTTGAGGGTTGGCTCCCGGTTCTTGTCTGCCGCCACGGCGACACCCACCAGCACCGCCTGCGACAGGATGTTGAGCAACATCGCCTTGCGTTCGAGCCGCATCCCATGCTCTTTGACGACATGGGCGATCTCGTGCCCGAGCAGTGCGGCCAGGGCATCGTCGTTCAGGCCGAGCTCGAGCATCCCGCGAGTGATGAAGATGTGCCCGCCGGGCAGGGCGAAAGCGTTGGGCTCGACCATGTCGGCGAGGTAGAAAGAGATCGGAAAATCGCTGTAGTTGGATTCCCGTGCCACGCGGTAGCCGATCGACGCCACCCGCTCCAAGGCTGCCGGGTTGTCCCAGGCACCGTAGACCTGCACCGCCTGGGCGGCAGCCTCGAGGCTCTTGCTGAACAGCTCTTCATCAGGCGTCTGCGTGCGGCTGGGCTCTAGAGTTGCAGGTCCGGCCGGCGGGGGAGCTTGCGCCGCTTCGGCCGGCGGCAGGGGCAGAAGCGCGAGGAACAGGCAGGCAAGGGGATGCCGAAGCGACCGCATGCCCATCGACTGTAGCAGGATGCGTGCCGTCGTTGTGGTAACTTCAAGGGGCATGAGCGACCTCACTCTGGAAGTTCCGACGACGAAGACCGGCATGGAAGAGATTCGCGCGGCGCTCGACGCGGCGCTCGCCAAAGAGTTTCCGGGCGGCATGCTCCGGCGGACCTGGGCGGGAGACACCCTCGAGCTCTCCGGTCCAGGAGCCAAAGGCGCGATCACTTTCGAGGACGGCAAGCTGGTGGGACGCGCCAGCCTCGGACCGCCGGCGAGCATGATGCGCGGCATGATCGAGCAGAAGATCGGCACCGCCATGCGTACCGCGGCCGCCTGACCGGCCGCTCGGCCGCTTCTTCTTGACTCCCTCCGAGCCGTCCCCGGGAGGTGTCGCCGAGGCGCTGGCGCGCGCGGCGAGGGCGCAGCCCGAAGCACCTTTTCTCTTCTACCGCAACTCCCGCGGACATTTTCGCTGGTGGTCGTTCGCGACCGCCTTCGCCTTCCTCGAGTACGACGGAGTCCAAGGCGAAAAGCTTTCTGTAAAGGGTGTCGTGGTCGAGCCTGAGGCGGTGGCGCTCCTCGGCAATTTTCTCAACGCGGCTGCCGCGGAAGAGGCCTCGCCGGCGGCCTCTGTGGCGTTTCCGGCGCCCGAGCCGGGGGCCTCGCGCGATGTCTGGATCTCCTGGCGCCTCGCATATGACCCCGCTGAACGTTTCCTGGCCAGGTGTGCGATTCATTCGGGCGCCGCGATCCTCGTCGACCCTGCCTCCGCGCTCCATCCTGAGCTCGTGGCCTGGGCTCGGCCGACGATCCTGTCCGGCACCGTCGAAGAGCTTCTCGCGCTTGCGGCGGAGCTCGAATCGCTTGTTCCGCGCCTGTTTCGAGGGCTTTGGTTGCGACAGCGTGGCCGGCGCCTGCGACTGCTGCTCGTCGAAGGTGATCCGTCCGCGACCGACCTGGCCCGGCTCAGGGCGCGTTGGCGGCAGCTGTCGCCGCACTTCGCGCCGCGGGTCGAGGCTCTCGGCCTGGGCACTTTGGTATAACGCTGGCGATGAAGGAGGTACGGATGGCGGGAACGACAGCTGATCTGGGCCTGCCGCCTGAGCCGCTGCCGGCGCCATCCGACGCCTCGGCGGCGGTCGAGGTGCGGGAGCGCGCCGACACGGTGTGGACTCGGGTCGTGGCGTCGCCGGGCGCCGCCCCCGGCATTCTGCGGGTCTCTCGCCAGCAGCTGCGCGGCCCTGCGGGCAGAGTGGCGATCGTCGAAGCCTGTCGCACGCCGTTCGCCCGCGCCGGCAGCGATCTCAGGGAGCTCGACGTGGTCGATCTCGCCGGCATCCCGGCCGCCGAGGTGGTCGCCCGGGCGGGGATCGATCCGGCCGAGATCGATTGCGCGATCTTCGGCGTCGTCGTCGCGGCGCTCGACGCGCCGAACCTCGGACGCGAGATCGTCTTCCGCGCCGCGCTGCCGGCGGCGATCCCGGGCACCACGGTCAATCTCGCCTGCGCCTCGGCCAACCGCGCGATCACCAGTGGCGCCGAAGCGATCCTGCGCGGCGAGGCCGAGATCGTGCTCGCCGGCGGCGCCGAATCGCTGTCGAACGTCCCGCTCGCTTTTCCCCGACGCGCGGCGGAGAAGTTCATCGCACTCTCCAAGGCGCGCACGCTCGGCGCCCGGCTGAAGTGGATCTCGCGCTTTCGCCCGCGGGACTTCGCGCCCGTGCCGCCGGCGATCGCCGAACGTTCGACCGGCATGACGATGGGCCAGGCCTGCGAAAAGATGGCCAAGGAGAACGACATCTCACGCCGCGCGCAGGACGAGATTGCGCTCCTGTCGCATCAGCGTGCCGCCGCCGCCCAGGCGGCCGGCCTGTTCGACGAACAGGTCGTCGCGATCTTTCCTCCGCCGCGCTACGAACCCGCCGTCGTCGCCGACAACGGCGTGCGCGGTGAGAGCTCGATGGCGGCGCTCGCGGCGCTCCGGCCGGCATTCGATCGCGGCGGTCGCAGCGGTCGCGGCCAGGGCACGCTCACCGCCGGGAACTCTTCGCCGCTCACCGACGGCGGCGGCGCGCTGCTGCTGATGAGCGAGCGCCGCGCCCGCGCGCTCGGACGCACGCCGCTCGGGTACCTGCGCTCCTGGGCCTATGCCGCGACCGATCCCGGTCAGCAGCTTCTGCAGGGACCGGCCTACGCGGTGCCCATGGCTCTCGAGCGCGCCGGGCTCCGCCTCGGAGAGATCGATCTGGTGGAGATGCACGAGGCGTTTGCCGCGCAGGTGCTCTCGAACCTCAAGGCTTTCGCCAGCCCGCGATTCGCGCGCGACGAGCTCGGCCGCAGCGAGCCGATCGGAGTCGTCGACCTCGACCGCTTGAATGTCAACGGCGGCTCGCTCGCCATCGGGCATCCGTTCGGTGCTACCGGCGTACGGGTGACGATGCAGCTCCTGCACGAGCTCCGCCGGCGCAGTCTGCAGTTCGGCCTGATCTCCGTCTGCGCCGCCGGCGGCCACGGCTTCGCCATGGTGGTAGAGCGCGAGTGACCGGCGCGCCTGGAATCCGCGAAGCCTCCTCCGCCCTCAGCACCGGCTCCTCGGCTGCCGCAGGCGCCGTTGCAGCCGAGGCCGCAACCGCTGCCTCGAGATCGCCACGAGCGCCCCGTCGTCCTCTCCCTTTACTGGTCCTTTTCTTCCTTTTCTCGGCCGGGGTCCCCCCACGTTGCGCTGCCGAGATCCCCAGCCAACCGGTCCCCGATGAGTGGCTGACGCCGGCCGAGCAGTTCGAGTTCCGGGCGACGCCCACCTACGACGAGACGCTCGCCTTTCTGCGCCGCCTCGAGAAGCGTCTGCCGGAGATGAAGCTCGAGTTCTACGGCGAGTCGGCCTCCGGCCGGCCGATGCCGCTGGTCATTCTCTCGGCCGAGAAGGCGTTCACTCCGGCGGCCGCGCAGGCGCTGGCGAAGCCGGTGGTGCTGGTGCAGAACGCCATTCACGCCGGCGAGATCGACGGCAAAGACGCGGCGCTCCTGCTTCTGCGCGACGTCGCGCTGGGCGGGAGGCGCGACCTTCTGGCGGCCACGACGCTGCTCATCTTGCCGATCTACAACGTCGACGGGCACGAGCGCGTCTCCCCCTGGAACCGCCCGAATCAGGACGGACCGGTGCTCGGGATGGGATTCCGCACCACCGCCGACGGCCACGACTTGAACCGTGACTTCCTCAAGCTCCAGACGCCGGAAGCGCGACAGCTCGTACGCCTGGTGAACGCCTGGCAGCCGCACCTGGTCGTCGATACGCATGTCACGAACGGCGTGGACCTCGACTGGGTGATCACCTGGGCGATTCCGGAGCAGCCGCTCCTCGCGCCGCCGGTCGACCGCTGGCTGCAGCGGAACTTTCCGCCCGTTCTCGCCGCCGTCGAAGCGGCCGGGCACCGCCAGGGGCCGTACGTCAGCCTGATCGACGGGCAGGATCCGGCACAGGGATTCGAGACCCTGGTCTACGAGCCGCGCTTCTCGACCGGCTACTTCCCGCTGCGCCATCGGCCAGTGGTGCTGCTCGAATCGCATTCGCACAAGCCGTATCGCGAGCGGGTGCTGGCGACGCGGGACTTCGTCGCCGCGATCGTGGTTCAGGCCGGCCGGAGCGGCGTGGCGCTCAAGTCGGCGATCGCCGAAGCGGCGCTGGCGGTGGTGCAGCTGGGCCAGCCGGCGGCGGCGCCGAGTACTGTCGCCGTCACCTACGCACGCGGCGACGCCGAGTCCTACCCGGTTCCGTTCTACGACTGGCGGCGCGAGCCCTCGGTGGTGAGCGGCGGAGAGCAGATCCGCTATCGCCGTGGCGTCGTGCGCGAGCTGACGGTGCCCTGGTTCCATCGCCTGGTGGTGGCCTCGAGCCTGCCGCGGCCGCGGGGCTACCTGGTACTCCCGGGCTGGCCGGAGATCGAACGCCGCCTCGTCGATCACGCCCTGCGCTTCGAACGGCTTCCCCGGGACCTCGAGCTCGAGGTCGAGACCGCGCGCCTTTCACGGCCGGTGGCGAAGGGGGAGTCCTATCAGGGGCTGACGCGGCTCCAGGCGGAAGTGGCGAGGGCGAGCGAGCGACGCATCTTGCCGGCCGGAACCCTCTGGGTGCCGGCGGATCAGCCGGACTTCGCGGTCGCGGTGCAGCTGCTCGAGCCGGAGGCGCCCGATTCGGTGCTCGCCTGGGGCCTGATCTCGGGACTCTTCGAAGGCAAGGAGTACATCGACGGTGCGGCGCTCGAGCTCTTCGCCCGCCAGACCCTCGGCGATCCCAAGATGGCGGCGACTGCAGCGGCATGGCAGGCTGCGCTCGCCGATCCGGCCTTCAGCGCCGACCGGGCGGCGCGCTACCGCTGGTGGTTCAGCCGCACCCCGCATTGGGACGAGCAGGTCGGCCTCTATCCGGTGTTCCGCCTCATGACGCCGCTGCCGCAGCCGCAGGAAAGCCAGATCGAGCTCACCCCGGAGACCGTTCGCCCCTGAGGGAGGGGTCCGCGGGGTCGCCAGGCGGCGTTCCCGCGGTCAGTTGAACAGCTTCAGGAAGACGATGTAGGCGACCAGCCCGTCGTCGGGACCGGCGACCGGTGTCCCGATGTCGAGATTGATCAGCGTCTCCCACGGCCCCATGAAGGTGCCCGTCACGCCGACCCCCGCGAGCAGCTCGTTGTCGAGTCCGCTCGCCTCGTCGGTCGCCCAGGCGGCGTCGACGACGGCGTCGAGACGCAGGAGCTGCCCGAGCTCGAAGCCGTAGCTGGCGTGCCCGGCGTAGGCCTCCTCGGCTCGCACCTTGCCGATCTGGTAGCCGTGCACCCGCGTGCCGCCGAAGAAGCCGAACTGGTATTTGCTGAAGCGATCGAGGTGGCTGCCCCCGAGGTACTCGAACGAGAGCCCGACCTTGCGGAAGTTCGCCAGGTACCAGTTCTTGCTCGCGGAGACCTGCCAGGTGAGGTACTCCTCGGCGTCGGGATCGAACTCGCCGCTTTCGGCCGCGTTCGGCAGGCCCCAGAACTCCCAGTTCGCACGCTGATGCAGACCGCCGCCGAGCTCGAGGCGGTAGCCCGAGCGCGAGTAGGACAGTGACGTCGCCAGCGAGTGGGTGAAGGTGCTTTGCGGCAGCACGAAGTCGGACGCGGTGTCGTCCGTGTCGGAGAACTTCGAGTAGTCGAGCTGGTAGCTGGCGTTCCACTTGACGAAGTTGCCGAGCGGGTGGCCCAGGTTGACCGCGATTCTTGCCGGCAGCTCCTCGACCCCTTCTTCGATCACTTCGATCTCGTTGCGATAGAGCTCGTCGCTCGAGGCGATGGCGATGGCGAAGACGTCCACTCCGAGGTCGAATTTGCTGCCGAAGAGGCGTGGGTCGGCGTAGTTGAGGATTCCCAGCACGCCGCCGAAGAAGGCGTTCAGCTGCCGCTTCTTGCCGCCGACGTCGAGGTTGAAGTAGTTCAATCCGACGAGCGGCAGCGGGTAGTCGAGCGAATCGTCGTAGAAGGTGCCGCCGATGAGGAAGAGCCGATCGCTGTCGAAGCCCTCCTTGACCTCGCGCACGCCGGTCGCCTCGTCCTTCACCAGGTAGCGGAAGCCCTTGTCGGTATCGCGCACCATGGTCGACTCCGAGGCCAGCACTTCGTCGCGGCGCTGGTCGAACTCCGGCCCGTTGATGCGGATGGCGGTCAGCCGGACCTCTTTCTCGACCACCGTCGCGGTGTTGAGCACCGAGAGCACCTGCTGCGCGGTGGTCCTGAGCGGCAGGTAGTAGCTCGCCGCCGACCAGGGTGCGGGAGCGCCGCTCTCGTCGATCGGCTGGTAGCTCATGGTCTCTTCGTTGGAGAGCACCTCGCCCTCGAGGCCGAGCTGCACGGCGCGCGAGCGCACCCGGGTGGAGAGCGCACGATCGATCCAGACCGTGCCGCGATAGAGATTCTTTCCATTCACTTCGACCGCGGGCTCGAAGTCGACCACCCAGCAGTCGCGGCCGTCGATGGTGTCCCGGCCGCGCAAAGAGTAGCGGTACTCCTTGGTGAACAGGATCTCGAGCGGCATCGCCGCCGCCTTCTCCGGCTGGATGAGCGGGAGCTCCGGAATCTCCTTGCCGCGCCACTTCACGCCGTTGATGAAAAAGCTCTGCCAGGCCCAGTCGAACGGTTTCCCCTGGCGGAAGAAGAACTCTCCCTCGAAGGTCGCCTCCACCGCCTGAACTCCCGATGCGGCCTGGAATCGCAGCGACGTGGAGTTGACCGCCTGATAGCGCAACAGGCGCCGGGCCTGGCTGTCCTCGAACCCCTGCAGCCGGCGCAGGATCTCCTCGACCGGAATGTCGCGCTCGGAGGCGACGGTGACCTCCTCGGTCACCCCCTCGAGCTCATCCACCGAGGGGCGGGCGAGGCGCAGGAGCTCCACAGCCTGCGCTGCCGGCAGGCGGAGCTCGGAAGCGGTCGCGGAGTGGCGCGGCTCGGGCAGCGCGGTCGCTGCGCCGGTGGCGAGGTCGATGCGCATCGGCGCCTTCAACTGCGGATCGGGGAAGGTGAGGACCAGGGGCTTCACGGCTGCCGCCGGCGTCGAACCTGTCGTCGCTGGCGCCGCTGGCGCCGCTGGCGCCGCTGCAGGTGCCGGCGAGGCGACGACGACGCGCAGCCCCAGGTCCTCTCCTCGCACGTAGCTCCAGGCCTCGAAAGCGCCTTGCGGCACGGTTCCGGAGTCGGCCTGAAATTCGCCGCGGAATTCGTTCGCCATCACCTTGAGGGGTGCCAGGTCGGCGGCGCTCGGTCCGGTCGGATAGTTTGCTCCGGTCGCCTGAAAGAACTGGATCGAGAAGCCCGCCGCGGCTTGCCGGGCAAGGCTGCTGACGGCGGAGGATGGGTCTCCGGCAAGCGCGGAGAGCTCGAGAACGATCGGCTTTCCCGGGTCGAGCTCGGCTATTTTTGCCAGCGCTGCGGCGGTCTCGTCTCCGAACGGCAGGAGAGAGACGCCGTCCAGGTAGGCGGACACGCCTTCGCCGTACCAGAGATCCAGCCACTTCGCGTCCGTCGGCAAGGGCTCAGCGAAGACCTGGCTCCCCGGCTGGACGCCGGTGAGGGCTACCGCGGCTCGTTTGACGAGGTAGGCGTACTGCGGGGCATCCACGGCGTGGATGCCGTCTCCGCTCCAGACGATTTCGTACCGGGTCGTCGTCGGCGCCAGACGTGCGAGCTCGACCGCAGCATCGAGCTCCCGCTGCAGAGCCTCGACATGCTCGAGGAGCGGAGCCGGAGTGGTGAACTGCAGTCGGATCCAGGGTTGCGCCCCGGCGGCGACGACGAGATGCGCGCCCGCAGGCGAGGCCGAGCCGTCGAGCGCGGCGTCCCACGCGACGTAGAGCCGGGCTCCCTTTTCGAGCCGCGGCGCGGCCTCGAGGGCGGCGGTGACCGCCAGCGGGTCGTCGACGGTGACGCCGGGGCAGACGAGGCAGGGCGCTTCGGCAGCAGTGATCGCAGAAGGACTGCCGGTCGCGAAGATGCAGGCGAGGACAGCAGTAGCCAGTTTCCGGGTGAGTCGGCAGGGCATGGGGATCTTTCCTCTCCGGTCAGGTTCAGATGCGGGAGAGTGCAGGTAACATACCAGCCCTCGACATGGAATTCTCCGGCCGCCTGGCTTCGTTTCCGATCGGTGACATCCTGCAGTGGGCGCAGAATGACCACCGGTCCGGAGCGCTCGTCATCCGCCGCAGCGGCTCGGAGAAGCGAATCTTCCTGCGCGACGGCGAAGTCGTCGCCTGCTTCTCGGACGATCCGGCAGAGTTTTTCGGCCAGCACCTCCTGGTCAACGGCCTGCTCGACGAGAGCGACCTGATTCGCGCCTTGAAGCACTGTCAACGGACCGGTCTGAAACTCGGCGACGCCCTGCAGACCATGGGTCTCCTGCCCACCGACAAAGTCCAGGAGGCGTTGCGGCAGCATGTCGAGAACCAGGTCTGCGACATCTTTCTCTGGCGCTCGGGCATCTTCTACTTCTCCGCGGAGTCGCTGGCTTCCGAGCTCGAGCTGCGCGTCCCGTTGTCTGCGGTGGCCCTCGCCATGGAAGGCAGCCGGTGGTCGGACGAAGCGCAGCGGGTACGGAGGATCTTCGTGCACGACAACGTCGTGCTGCACCGCGGTCGCAAGGCTCCGCAGGGCCTGCTGACTCCGCTCGAGCGCCGGATCTACCGCGCCGGCGATACCAAGCTCACTCTGGCCGAGCTCTACAACGAGGTCCGCGGCTCCTACTACCGCTTTCTGCAAGCCGCCTACCGGTTGACTGTCCTCGAGGCGCTCGATATCGAGTCGGTCGGCGACCACTCCGACTCCGGCTCGGCCGAGCTCCGGCTCGCCGACCTGCTGATCGAACAGGTGACCGAAGAGCAGGCGGTTTTCCTCCGCCACCACCTTGCGGTGCCGTTCGACGCGCTGGAACACTACGTCCCGGTCTGGCTGCAGCCGCCTTCGACCGCCGAAGAGACGCGCCTGTCCGACGCCGTGCTCGACTTCTACCGCCGCATCGACGGCAAGGCCGAGCTCGGCGCAATCCTCTCCGAAGTGGGTCCGGAGGAGCGCTCGCGGCGGATGGACTGGCTGATCCTGCAGTTTCGCCGCGGCGCGCTGGCGCTCCTGCCGAAGCCGGTGGAGGAGCTGGAGCGCGCCGCCGGCGGGGGGGAAACCGTCGCCGAGAACGAGCGCTGGTGGCGCCGACTGGCGCCCCGCAAGGCCTGAGCTGCGGGGCTCTGGCCGCGGAGCCGGGGCCGCGGAGTTCGGGCCGCGATCGCCCGCGACGGGGTGGGTTCAGCCGGGCGAAGGCCTGCGCCGCCGCCGGACCCTGGCGAGGCCGAAGGCGATGGCGATGAAGACGAGGATCGCCGGAATCGCCAGCCATAGCCAGGAGAGCACCTGGAAGTCGACCTCGACGAACTCGGTCCCAGCCTTCGCCATCATCCGATGTTTGCCGGGGGCGAGCGGTGGAGTCTCGACGGAGACCCGGGTGCGATCGGCCGCGGTGTGGATCCTGGCGAACTGGTTCTGATCGACGAAAAGGTCGACCGCGAGGCGGCGTCCAGCGAGGACGCCCCTCTGCTCCAACGTGATCGCGAGCGGACGGTTCGGGAAAGCCCAGAACGAGACCTCGAGGTCGAGCGCGCGGCGCTGGGCGGCCCAGCCCGCCGCGGCCTGCAGGGCGGCGGCGAGCAGCAGCCACAGGCCGCAGCGCAGTGCGAATCGACTCCGGACGCGGCTCACTTGGTGACCGCGACCTCCTCGACGGCCTTCATCGGAGGCAGCGAAAGCACCGCGCGGAGCTTGCCCTCGAGCTCGTTGGCGAGCTCCGGATTGTCGCGCAGGAACTGTTTGGAGTTCTCGCGCCCCTGGCCCAGTCGGATGTCGCCGTAGTTGAACCAGGCGCCACTCTTCTGCACCAGTTTGTTCTCGACCCCCATGTCGACCAGCTCGCCCGGACGCGAAATGCCCTCGCCATAGTCGATGTCGAACTCGGCCTGGCGGAAGGGGGCGGCGACCTTGTTCTTGACGATCTTCACTTTGGCGCGACTGCCGGTGACGATCTCGCCCTCCTTGATCGACGAGATGCGCCGGATGTCGACCCGGATCGAGGAGTAGAACTTGAGCGCGCGGCCGCCGGTGGTCGTCTCCGGACTACCGAACATGACGCCGATCTTCTCGCGGATCTGGTTGATGAAGACCATGCAGGTGTTCGACTTGGCGACGATCGCGGTGAGCTTGCGCAGCGCCTGCGACATGAGACGCGCCTGGAGGCCGACATGGCTGTCGCCCATTTCGCCCTCGAGCTCGGCGCGCGGCACCAGCGCCGCGACCGAGTCGATGACCACGATGTCGACAGCGTTCGAGCGCACCAGCATTTCGGCGATCTCGAGCGCCTGCTCGCCGTTGTCGGGCTGCGAAACCAGCAGATTGTCGATATCGACGCCGAGCTTCTTGGCGTATTCGGCGTCGAGCGCATGCTCGGCGTCGATGAAGGCGGCGACGCCCCCGCGCTTCTGGGCCTGGCCGATGACCGAGAGCGACAGGGTCGTTTTGCCGGAGGACTCCGGGCCGAAGACCTCGACCACGCGTCCGCGCGGGAAGCCGCCGATACCGGTCGCCGCGTCGATCGCCAGCGAGCCGGTGGGAATGAAGTCGATCGGCTGAATCTCGCGCGCCCCGAGCCGCATGATCGAGCCTTTGCCGAACTGCCGTTCGATCTGTGCCAGGGCGCCCTCGACCGCCTTGCCCTTTTCCACCTTCGGATCTACTGCCATTGGATGCACTCCCTCGTTCGTTGCCTGCTGTTGTGCGGTCGTCGATCCAGTGTCGGGCGCCGGCCGCCGTTTCGCCGCCGCTTTTCCGCCTCCGCTTTACGCCCCTATACTACCCGGAGGCTGGCGGTCGAGAAAGCGACGAATCGACCGCCTTTCTGTCTGAGAAAGGACGGAATCGGGTGGCGTTGTCTGGCGGAAACGATGAAAAGGGAGCCTGGCTGGCGACTATTCCGGGCCTCGGAGTCCGGCCGGGCCAGGCGCTTGCGCGCCTTTCGACCCTCCGGATCGGCGGGCCGGCGGAGCTTTTCGTCGAGGTCGGTTCGGAGCGCGCCCTGGTGGCGCTACTGCAAGAGATCGGCCGCCGGCGTCTGCCGTTCCAGCTCCTCGGACTGGGCTCGAACGTGCTCATCCCCGACGCCGGGCTGCCAGGGATCGTCGCCCGGCTCGGCGGGGAGCTCAAGCGGATACGCATTCGCGGCCACCGGTTGAGCGCCGGCGCCGGCGCCCCGCTCGCTCTGGCGGCGCGCCGGGCGGCGGCGGCGGGCCTCGCCGGCCTCGAGGCGCTCTCCGGGTTCCCCTCCACGGTCGGCGGAGCTGTGTTCATGAACGCCGGCTGCTACGGCACCGAGATCAAGGACGTGCTGCACTCCGCCCGGCTGGTCGAGCTCGACGGCCAGCGCCGGCGCATCGGCGTCGCCGAGCTCGCGCCTACCTACCGTTCGACCGGCCTCAAAACGAGCCGCGCGATCGTCACCCGCGCGCTCTTCGAGCTCGCCCCTGGAGCGTCGGAGGAGTTGCTGGCCAGAATCGACGAGCTCAACGGTCGCCGTTGGGCGGCGCTGCCGTCGGGGCAGCCGAATGCCGGCTCGATCTTCAAGAATCCCGAGGGCGACTCCGCCGGGCGGCTTCTCGACGCCGCCGGCCTCAAGGGAGCGAGCGTCGGTGGAGCGCAGGTGAGCCCCAAGCATGCCAACGTCATCGTCAACACCGGCGGGGCGACGGCCGAGGACGTGGTGGCACTCATGCGGCGGATGCGCGACGGCGTCGCCGAGCGTTTCGGCACATCTCTCGAAGCGGAGATCGTGATGCTGGGCGGCCTCGCCGAACGCCTTCGCGCGCCCTGAACGGACTCGCAACTCCCGGGAAGAGTTCTTTCGGCCGCGGCGGGGTCCAGAGTCGGCTCAGAACAGGTAATCGTACTGGCCGCTGGCGCGCAGCGCCTTGCCGACGCGCACGGCGCCGGCCTCGGTCCAGTGGTTCGAGTCCCAGTAGAGGAGTTCGCCGTCGTCGAGGAAGAGCGGGCAGTACCAGCCGCGCCGGATCGGGTCGCAGGTGAACGAGCGGAGATCGACTAGGTCCACGCCTTCCCGCTCGGCGATCCCGGTGAGCTGAGACATCTCCTGTTTCATGCCGTACTTGCCCTTGGCGGCGTCGAAGCGCTCGTTGGCCTCTTCGACCGTCGCCGCCTGGGTGAGGAGCGCGGAGAGCTCGGTGAAGGCGAAGCGCCCGCCGACCAGGACCAGACGGGCGCGATAGCGCGACTTCAGGTAGGCGATGGTGTCTGGCAGGCCGGCGAGGCCGTAGTCGATCCAGGAGCTCGCGATGACGATGAGATCTGCAGCCTCGAGCTGTGGGTTGTCCTTGAGCACCTCCGACTGGCGGCTGCAGGTCTCGGCAATCTCTCGCGACTGGATCGGTGTGCCTTCGCCGTAGGGCCGTTCGCCCAGGATCGGCTGGCAGTTCCAGAAGATGTGGATGAATCGATAGTGGACCTCGGAGCGCGAGCGCATCAGCGCCGTGAGCAGGTCTGCGCCATGGCTGTCGCCGACGATGACCGCATTGCGCTGGCCTGGGGCGGGGAACGGCACCCGGTCCTGGGCGTCGGCGTCGCTGAAGTGGCGCCGCTTCATCGCCTCGAGCCCGGCGGCCGCGTCGCGCAGATTCGCCGGGAGCCGTTCGGGCCAGCCGCGCGCCGCGATCGCCTGCACCGCCGGCAGCATCAGCACGCAGGCCAGACCGGCGCAGGCCAGGCCGAACGCCGGATCGGAAAGTCCCTTGCCGTTCTTTCTGCGACGGCGGAAGGGCTGTTCCACCAGGAAGTACATGGCGGCCGCGAGCAGGAGAGCGAGCGCGATGATGAGCGCGCGCGCGAGCGGCGTCGGCTCGCCCGCGCGTCCATAGCGCGCCAGGACGAACAGCGGCCAATGCACGAGATAGAGCGAGTACGAGATCAGGCCGATGCCGACGGCGAGGCGATTGGCCAGCAGGGCGGAGGCGAGGCGCCCGCGGCCGGCGACGAGAATCAAGGCGGCTCCGGCGCAGGGAACCATTGCGGCGAGCCCGGGAAAGCGGTGTGCCGGAGTGTAGACGGCAACCGCGTAGCCGATGAGAGTGAGACCGGCGAGGGTTGCGAAGTCGCGCTGCCAGCCTTTTCGCGCTCCCCCTTCGAGCCAGAGACAGAGTCCACCGAGAGCCAGCTCGCACATGCGGAAAGGGGTCAGGAAAAAGGCGGCGTCCGGAGCCCTGCCAGCGGCCACCTCGGCCGCGACAAGACTCGAGAGCCCGACGATTCCGATCAGGGCGAGGACTCCATCGCGACGTCCGAAGCGGTAGGCGAGAAAGACCGAGATGGGCCAGAGGAGATAGAACTGCTCCTCGACGCCCAGCGACCAGGTGTGGAGCAGGGGTTTCGCCTCAGCGGTGGTGTCGAAGTAGCCAGCAAGGCTCCAGAAGAGGACGTTCGATATCGACAGCAGGGCATGCACGAGAGAGAGGCCGAGCTCTTCGAGGTGGGTCGGCG
>JAYTAM010000321.1:0-2872 GCA_043737505.1 Thermoanaerobaculia bacterium | reverse complement strand
CGCGCGCGGCGAAGGCACTTTTCGAGCGCACCGGCGTCGATCCGGCGGCGATCGACCACACGGTCGTCGGCAACGCCCTGCAGACCTCGGCGGACGCGATCTACGGCGCCCGGCACGTCGCCCTGAAGGCGGGGGTGCCGAAGGAGGTTCCGGCGCTGACGGTCAATCGGCTGTGCGGCTCCGGCATCCAGGCGATCGTCTCCGGCTCGCATCTGATTCTCGCCGGCGAGGCGCGCGCCTGTCTGGTGGGCGGGATGGAGAACATGTCGCAGGCGCCGCACGTCATCCGCGGTGCGCGGAAGGGTCTCCGTCTCGGCAACGGCAAGCTCGAAGACCTTCTGTGGGAGTCGCTCATGGACCCGTTCTGCGGCTTCTACATGGCGCAGACCTCGAACAATCTGGCGCGGGATTTCGGCATCTCGCGCGAGGAGCAGGACGCCTTCGCGGTTTCGAGCCAGGCCAAGGCGGTCGCCGCCATCGCGGCCGGGAAGCTGGCCGAAGAGATCGTGCCGGTCGTCGTCGGTGAAGGCAAGCGCCAGGTGACGGTGACCCAGGACGAGCACCCGCGCCCGGGGACGAAGATCGAAGACCTGGCCAAGCTCCCCACCGCTTTCGACAAGGACGGCTTCGTCACCGGCGGCAACGCGTCGGGGATCGTCGACGGCGCCGCGATGCTGCTGCTGGCGTCGAAGGAGCGTGCCGCAGAGCTCGGCAAGAAGCCGCTCGGGCGCATCCTTTCCTGGGCGACGGTGGGGGTGGAGCCGTCGCGCATGGGGATCGGCCCGGTGCCGGCGATCCGGGCGGCCCTCGCCAAGGCCGGCATGAACCTTGCCGACCTCGATCTCATCGAGATCAACGAGGCTTTCGCCGGGCAGATCCTCGCCTGCGTGAAGGAGCTGGAACTCGATGTGACAAAGCTCAACGTGAACGGCGGCGCCATCGCGCTCGGGCACCCCCTGGGGGCGACCGGTGCCCGGATCACCCTCACGCTGATGAAGGAGCTCCAGCGTCGCGGTGGAGGCCGGGGCGTCGCCTCGGCCTGTATCGGCGGCGGGCAAGGTATCGCCCTGATCGTGGAGGTCTGAAGATGATCGATCTTTCTGGAATGCACGTGCTGGTCACCGGCGGCAGTCGCGGCATCGGCGCGGCGACGGCGCGTCTTTTCGCCCGCGCTGGAGCGGCCGTCCTGGTCCAGTACCGCGAGCGCGAAGCCGAAGCGGAGGCACTGGTCGACGAGCTCTACTCGATCTCCGACCAGGAGCATCGCCGCTTCCCCTGCGACTTCCTGCAGCCGGCGGAGATCGTCGAGCTCTTCCAGTTCGTCGCCTCCGAATGGGGGAGGCTGGACTGCCTGGTGAACAACGCCGGAGTCTGGCAGCACAATCCGATGTCGCAGTTCGACGAAGATCGCTACATCGAGACCATGCGCATCAACGTCAGCGGTGCTTTCTACTGCATGCGCGAGGCGTTGCCGTTCCTGCGCCTCTCGAAGCAGGCGAGCGTGATCAACATCACGTCGACCGCCGGCCAGCGCGGCGAGGCGTTCTACAGCCCGTACGCGGCCTCCAAGGGCGCCATGATCTCGACCACCAAAGCCTGGGCGATGGAGCTCGCCCCGGACATCCGGGTGAACTCCGTCGCTCCCGGCTGGGTCGATACCGAGATGTCGGGAGAGGCGCTGCAGAGCGAGCTGCGCGGCGAGATCGAAGCCAGTATTCCGCTCGGCCGCGTGGCCTCCGCCGAGGATGTCGCCGGCCCGATCCTCTTTCTCGCCTCCCCGCTCGCGCGTCACCTGACCGGCGAGATCATCAACGTCAACGGCGGCAGCGTCCTCGTCGGGTGAGGGGGGCGTGACCGGCTCGGGAGTTCCCTCCGACCACCAGGCGATCGTCGACGATTTGCAGCAGCTGTCGTCGGCGTTCGCGGCGCTGGTCACGCCACTTTCTCCGGCCCAGGTCCACTGGCAGGCAGAGCCGGGCAAGTCCTGGAGCATCGGCCAGTGCGTCGATCACGTGGCGCGAACGAACCGGACCTATCTCCCGGCGCTCGCCGCGGCGGCAGACAAGGGGCGGGCGGCGGGTCGCTTTCGGCGCGCTGCCCTCAGCCCGGGCCGGTTCGGAGGCTGGTTTCTCGGCATGATCGAGCCGCCGCCGCGCTTCCGGGTTCCCGTACCGCTCGCCCAGATGCTGCCGCCCTCGGGCGGCGATCCGCAGGAGATCTGGACGGACTTTACCGGCGCGCAGCAAGAGGTCGCCACGCTGGTGCGAGCGACCGCGGACCTCGATCTCTCCGGCATCCGCTTTCGCAACCCGATGGCGAAGAACCTGCCGCTCTTCAACCTCGCCACCGGCTTTCTGGTCGTCGCCGCGCACGAGCGGCGCCATCTCGCGCAGGCCCGGAAGGTCCGCGCGCTGCCGGGGTTCCCGTCCTAGCCGGAGCCCCTCAGCGCTTGCGCCGGCCGCCCTTCGGCGCCGCGGCGTACTTGTAGCCGATGCACTTGTAGGCGAGCTTCGCGGCGATGAAATCCGAGCTCGGGTGCCCGCCGATGGGGGCGAGCTCGACGATGTCCATCGCCACGACCTCTTTGGCGGCGAAGATCTTCCGCAGGAGCCGGAGAGTCGGGTACCACTGCCCGCCGCCCGGCTCCGGAGTACCGGTGGCCGGAACGAGCGAAGGATCGAAGAAGTCGATGTCGAAGGTGAGGTAGACCTTTTTCGGCAGCTTCCGCAGCAGCGCGTCGAAACGCTTTTCGAGCGCCGCGGCCGGTTCGAGCTCGTGCCCCCAGACAACCGGAATCTTGTGCCGCCGGACGAGCTCGGCTTCGGGTGCCGAGAGCGAGCGGATGCCGATCGGCAGCGAACGGACGCCTTCG
>JAYTAM010000320.1:0-14935 GCA_043737505.1 Thermoanaerobaculia bacterium | reverse complement strand
GCCGGCGCCCGACGAAGTCGGAGCGCCACAGGCGACGGTCACCGCCGCGATCGTCAGCGCGGCGGCGAGAATTCGCAATCGTCGGCCCGTGAATCGTCGAAAGAGTGCCCGGAAAACGCCGAGTCGTCCGGCGCTCCGCCGATCGGTTCCCCGGGCGGCTCAGACGGCGCGAGACGCGTCGCCGTGCCGGGCACTGCCGGCCGTGCGAGGTGCCTTCCGATCTCGGCGGTCACGGCCGAGAAGTGCGCTTTCTCCGCCGAGTCGAGCGGCACGAGGAGATCCATCCGCTGCAGGAGGTCGGCCAAAGCGCCGTCGGTCCGGGAGCGCACCCACGCCGGAGCGTTGCCGTTCCCCGAAAGCTCGATCAGCCGGTCGACGAGCACCCGCTGAACGACGCGTGCGATCTCCGCTTCGCGCGGCTCCCGCAGCGCCGTTTCGAGGAACGCCTTGTCGCAGAGCGCGGTGAGGACCTCATCGAAGTCGGGTTGCGCCGCGTTCCGGCGATGAAAGTCGACCAGCCTGGCGGCGCGCGCCGGCTGGAGGAGCTGGCGGATCGCAAGGTCCGCCGCGGTGGCTGCCGCCCCGAGCGCGTCGAACGCCGGCGCTGTTCTCGAGCCGAACATCTCGCGGTTGACCTCGTAGCCGTGCGGGCGCGGCAGGAGTCTCCGCAGCGTCTCCTCGGGCAGGTCGAGCGCCGACGGGTCGAGGGTCTCGAGGATGACGGCGAGCGCCCGCCGCTGGCGGTCCGGCGAAACCGGCCGTGCCAGCGCCCCCGGGGTCGGGTCTCCTTTCACCGCGTAGCGGTAGTCGAGACCACCGAGAACCTTGGCGGCCGCCTGCAGCTGAAAGCGATGGTGAAAGTAGACCGGAACGAGCGTCTCTTCGAGCAGGGCGAGCGGTTCGCCAGCGCGCAGATTCGCTTCGCCGAATCGCGTCAGGGCGATTCGCCTGACGCGCATCGTCTGCTCGAGCGCGGCCACCGGATCGTCGCCGTTGTCCCACAGACTCGCGCGCGGATGGGCGGCGCCGGCAGGACGGGCGTCGGCGTCGGAGAGGAAATGCAGGCCCTGCCGCATTCCCGACTGCACGAGCGCTTCGAGCGCTCCTGCCTGGTCGGCCCCGGCCGGAAACTCCCCGTAGGCCCACCGGGCTGCGAGGATGTCCCACTCGCCGACTCCGACAGCATAGGCCTGCTGGAAGTCGAGCTCCCCCTGGCTGTCGATCCGCACCAGTGGCGCCGGGTAGTCCATCACCGAGGCGCGTCCATCGGCGCTGCCGGCGAAGTTGTGCGAGAACCCGAGCGCATGCCCGACTTCGTGGGCAGCGAGCTGCCGGATCCGCGCCAGCGCGAGAACGACCGGGTCGTCGGGGGCTCCGCTGCCGCTTCGCGCGGCACCTGCGAGGCCTTCGAAAAGCAGGCGGTCCTGGCGGACGCGCAGCGAGCCGAGTGTCACGTGCCCCTTGAGCTGCTCTCCGGTGCGCGGATCGATGACTCCACCGCCGTAGGACCATCCGCGCGTCGCCCGATGCACCCACTGGATCACGTTGTATCTCACGTCCAGAGGGTCAGCATGCTCCGGCAGGAGCTCGACGCGGAATCCGTCGGCGAAACCGGCCGCCTCGAACGCCTTGGACCACCAACCTGCGCCCTCGAGCAGCGCGCTGCGCACCGGCTCCGGCGCCCCCCGATCCACGTAGTAGACGATCGGCTTGCGCACCGTCGAGCGCCCGTCCAAGCTGGGCGCTGGGTCGCTCGCCTGCAGCCGGTGGCGCACGATCCAGCGCCGCTCCACCGAGCGCGCGAGCGGCGCGGCATAGTCCTGGAACTGAATCGCGAACGATCCCATCCGGGCGTCGAATTCGCGCGGTTCGTAGCCCGCGTCGGGAAGCCGGACCAGAGACTGATGCAGAACGAAGGTGAGCACGCGAGGTTCGGCGGCGACGCTGCGGACTTCATCGCCGGGCTTCGCTCCGGCGAAGGTGATCGTCGATTCGAACTCGAGATTGTCGGGAAAAGCCAGACAGCGCGAGACGTCGATCGCACTTCTCTCCCGGTCGAGGGTGAAACCGCCCTGGCCGGTCTCGGCCAGGCGTTCGGCGATGCCATGGGCGTCGCGAAGCAGAAACGGACCGAGATCGATCAGCAATCCGGGAGCGCCCGCATCGCCGGAATCGCCCGGGTCGCCGATGTCGCCGGTCGCGCCGTTACGGGCGACGATCTCCGCGCTCCAGATCACCGAATTCGCGAACGACTCCTCGACCGCCCGCGTCTCGTCCGCTGACTCCGACAGCGCGCGAAAGCGCAGATTCACGACTTCGAAGAGCACCTTTCCGCCGAGCTCGCGCAGGCGCAGGATCTGAGGCTCTCCAACCTGGCCGCGATCCAGGCCCACCGGGTTCGAGCCCAGCCCGGAGGAGATTCCCTCGTAGTAGATGTACTCGCCGATGGTGCGCCGCGGGCCCTTCGCCGGCGGCAACCGGACCATCACTTTGCCGGCGTCGGCGTCGACGAAGAGCTCCAGGAGGCCCGGACGCGACGTCAACCCGGCGGTCTTCGACGCGATCGGCGAGAGCACGGGGGCTCGCCTCGAATCGGGCGCCGTCGCAGCGGCTTTCGTTTTCGACGAGGCGCATCCGGTGAGGATGGCGCTCCCCGCGACGATACCGGCGACCCCCAGCGCGATCGTCGCGCGGCCCGGAAAAGACTTGCACATGTCGCGACTCATCATGAATCCAGCTCCGGAAACGCTCAGTCCAGCCTTTATCCTAGCCTGTTCGCGGCGTCTCCCCAGTGACGCCATCCCCGGCGGTGAGTGCCGTGGCACCCAGCGATGTGGCCAGGTGACGGGCGAGAAAGATCCACCCCAGCGCCCAGAGCAGGCCGAGCGTCGCGGCGAGGAGGGCGCCCGGGAGAAGGCCGGGTTCGGCGAGACGGGAAAGCTCCGTCAGCTTGGCGCCCAGGTCGTCGCCGATCAGCTCGCGTTGCCCGCGCCAGGGCGGAAGATGGACCACTGCCAGCGAGCCGATCTCATAAGCGTCTCCCGATACCGAGAGCAAGGGCGCGAAGGCTGCCGGGAGCGACGCTCCGAAGGCGACCGGCCGGGCGGCACGCGCCGCCCGGCGCAGCCACCAGAATCCGGGGAAGAGCGCCAGCAAGAAGGGGGCGAGATCCGTGCACAGGTAGACCCAATCGCTGCCCAGGGTATCGAACCCGGAGAGTCGTCCGGCGTAGTCGCCGCCCGGGGCGACGAAGGGGAAGAGGATCGAGAGCCAGCGCGCGCCGTAGATCGGAGCGATCTCGAGACGCGAAACCTGCCCTCCCGCCGCCCAGCAGCCGAACGCGTGCAGCAGCTCGTGCACCGGAACGTAGACCCACCAGCCGGCGAGGAGACCTGCGCCGACGAGCAGCAGCGAGCGCACGCCGCGGCGCAGCACGCGATCGAGCCCGTGGAGCACCTCGCGGAACGGCGCGATCGCGAACTCCGCGGCCATTGCAGCCATTCCAGCTATCGCGGTCATCGAAGCCGTCGCAGCCAGCCTGCTCAAGGTTTCTTGTCGAAATCCCACACTTGCGGTTCGACCGTGAGCGTTTGCCCGTCGATGAGCAGAAAGCTCGCGGAGATCTTCAGCACCGGCGCGCGCGCCGCGAGCTTGAGCTCGACCGTGCCACTTCCGACCGCGCGATTCTCCTCCAGCAGCGGCAGATAGAGCCTGACCGTGTCGGCCTCACGAAAGGCCCTCATGGTGCCTTTTTCCCCGTCGGCGAACAGCTCGAAGCGGTGGAACTCGCCCGGCTTCACCTCACCGATCGTTGCCCCGGCGACCTCGAGTTGCACGTAGTTGCTGTCGAAGAAAGCCAGGTCGGTGCTCTCGCTGCTCTTGTTCGCCAGCCGCAGACGCACGAGCCAGCGCCTGGCCGAAGCGGAGTCCTTCTCGAGCGCCAGTTCGAGCACCGGCTGGGTGGCGTCCGGAGCGAGGACGTCGGCAAGGTTGTCGACGGAGAGCGACAGCCGCTCCTCCTCGCGACGCAACCGGTAGAGCACGTCACCGAGGCGCCGTGAAGAGTCCCAGGCACCGACGCGGCGGCGGAACTCCTCGAGCAGCGGCGTAGCAGTGCGCACGATGCGCACCGAGTCACCGGGGGCCAGATCCCAGGCGCCGACGTGCGCCGGTCCGGTCGCCACGAACTCCCAGACCTGGCGGTCGATTCCCTGCAGACTGAATCCGGGCTTGAGCTCCAGATTCCGCCGTTGAATCAGCTCGCCCAGAGAGAGGGCGGTGGTGAATGCGCGGGTGTCGCCGGCACGCCCACGCAAGCTCGCGGTACCGAGCGTCACGGCCCCGGTAAAGTAGGGGCAACCGAGCCCCTCGAGCCGGCGAAAGCTCTTCTCCACCTCCTGCAGGTCCCAGGCGGTCGGATCCTCCGCCTCGCCGGGCCGCTGGCCGTAGATCCTGCTGACGACGTAGTCGACGCCAGCTGCGATCGCCTGGGCATCCGGCCCCTCGAGAGCCTCGCGGCGGAGGCCGGCGGAGACGAAGTACTGGATCCCCAGAAGAGTCCGCAGCCGTCCGAGCGTCTTGCCGAAGCTCTCAGCGTCGTCGCCGGGGTCGACCTCGAAGTGGTAGCCGACGACCACCAGTCCGCGCTGTTCGGCTTCCACCCGCAGGCTCGAGAGCTCGTTGAGCAGCGCCGTGGCCAGCCCATCGGGTGGCCTGTCGCCAGGTGACCAGCCACCGTAGACGACGAGCGTCGTCGGAGTGCGACGCGGAATCGCCGGAGGCGCAATCCGGCGCAGGTGAGGATTGCCCTGCCATTCGATCTCGGCGGCGTCGAGATAGATCTCTTTCAGCCCGAGAGCGGCGAGGCGCGCCTGCGCCTCGGCGGTGAACTCGCCCGATTCCCGGCTCAGCCAGAGCGCGGAGCCGGCCTGCTTCTGGGGTCGTGCTCCGCCAGAACAACCGGCGGTGAGCCCACAGAGCACGAGGGCGGCGGCGAAAGTCAGTCGAGCGGGGTTCATAGGAGAGGCATTGTAATCGTGACTTCGAGTCCGCCGGCAGCGAGGTTCCGGGCGCGAATCCCGCCGCCGTGTTCCTCGGCGACGCGCTGTGCGATCGACAGCCCCAGCCCGGTGCCGCCGACCTGGGTCGAGAAGTACGGTTCGAAGATCCGCGCCAGCATCTCCGGCGGAACTCCCGGGCCGCGATCGCCGACCCGGATCTCGGCGACATTGCCGAGGCGCACCGCCTGAATCGTGACCTCGCCTCCCCCTGCCGATACCCGCACCGCGTTTTCGAGGAGGTTGCGCAAGGCGCGGCCGAGGAGCCGCGAATCGAACCTCGCCGGCAAACTCTCCTCCGCACCCTCGAGCCGGATCTCGATCCCGCTGGGTGGCGCCGCGCGATAGCCCTCAACGACCTCGCGCACCGTCTCGGCCAGGTCGCCGGGAACCTGCACCGACTTCGGGATGTGGCTGTAGGTGGAAAACTCCGTAGCGATCGTGCGCAGCTCCTCCACCTGGCGGAGGATGTTCTCCGTGCAGCGATCGAAGACGGTCTCGAAGTGGGCGCGGTCGCGCTTCCAGACCTCCTGCAGGTGCTCGGTCGAAAGGCGGATCGGAGTCAGCGGATTCTTGATCTCGTGGGCGATGATCTGGGCCATCGCCGCCCACGCCTCGAGACGCTGCGCACGCAAGACCTCCGAGATGTCCTCGACCACGAAGAGAGCGGCGGGCTCGCTCTCTCCAGCGAGTGGAACCCAGACCAGCGACCAGTCGCGCTCCTTGCCCGGAGTTCCCTTCGGCCCGGCGAGCCGCAGCGTCGTCTGGGCGAGCCTGTCGCGCCCCTCGTCGACAAAGCGGCTGGCGCCGGCAAGCTCGGGATTCCGCGCCAGTCGCTCGGCAATGCGATCGCCCGGCGCCACCTCCAGCAGCTGGCGCGCGACGCGGTTGGCCAGCAGGACCCGGCCGCTCTGGTCGAGGTAGACCACTCCCGAGGTGACGTTCTCGATGATCCCGTCGACCAGCCGCTTCTCGCGCAGCAGCTGATCCCGACCCTCGGCGATCCGTCGCGCCATGCGGTCGATCGCCTCGGCGAGCGCCGCCAGCTCCAGCACCGAGGACTTGACTCCGAGCGTCGCGGCGCCGCCGGCGATGCGCTGGGTGCCGCCCACGAGCTCCATGATCGGCCGCGTGAAGGCGCGTGCCAGGCGGGTGCCGAGAGCCGCGAGCAGGAGAAAGACGGCGAGTGTCGCCAGGAGCGTCCGGCGCCGGATGAGCGCGGTCTCGGCGGTGGCCTCCTCCTGCTGCGCCAGCAGCGGCATCGACAGGAAGAGTCGCGTCTGCCGCGAATCGAAACCGGGAACCGCCAGCGGCGCGTAGAGCTCGAGGTACTCGGAGCTTCCGGTACGTGCGGTGCGCGAGGCTTCGCTCTCCCCGCCGAGCACGAGTCGCGGCCAGACCTCGCCAGGAATCCGTCGCGGCAGGAGGCCGGCGGCGAAGAGCTCGCGCTTGCTCGAAGCGTAGACCTCGCTCCCCCAGTAGAGACTGATCTCATGCCCGATGACCCGCGAAAGCCAGACCAGGATCTCGTCGTCGATCGCGGTGGCGAGACCGAAGCCGGGCTCGAGGGTGAGCACGTATTCCCCCAGGACGCGTTGCGCCGAAGAGAGCGCGGCTTCGGCCGCGAAGCGCTGCTCGCGGGCGACGCGGCTCTCGAGGGTACGCGAGAGCAGGGCATAGAGCAGTACCAGCGGAACCAGCAGCAGCGCCGAAAAGAGCACGATCAGGCGGTTGGCGTAGGAGCGCGTCATGCGCGCGACCAGATCGCGTGCCGTGGCCCGCGGAAG
The DNA here is from genome assembly GCA_043737505.1 of Thermoanaerobaculia bacterium. GTDB lineage: Bacteria > Acidobacteriota > Thermoanaerobaculia > Multivoradales > JAGPDF01 > JAGPDF01. The sequence goes on along the minus strand of JAYTAM010000320.1, from coordinate 8,091 downwards.
GGCGAGCAGGAAGCCGACGGCGAAGAGGGTCGCCGCGGCGAAGAGAGCGCCGGCCGCATGCACTCCGACGCGCTCGAGAGCTCCGGCCGGAGCGAGCGAGCGGGCGAAGAGAGCGACCGAAGCACCTCCGCGTTCGCGCAGGTATACCCGTGCGCTCCCTTCGGGAGTCGCGATCGTCGCGCCGCCGCGCCCCCCCGCTTCGACCGCGTTGCGCACCTGGGCGAGCGACGGCGTCGCCTCGCGCCAGGGAGAGGCGAGGATCTCGCCCTCCGGCGAGTAGAGCACCGGCGATGCGTCGGTCGCGAGGAGTCCGCTCGAGCCGGTGCGGGATCTCGCCGCTCCGCCGCGCAGCAGCGCCGCGGCGAGGTCGCCCGGTGCCGATGCCTCGCGGCCGAAGCCGGGACGCGGCACCAGCCAGAAGCGCACCTCGCCCACCGCGCGTCCTCCGCCGACCAGCGGATAGCGGCCCTCGATGCGTTCGTCGCGCCACGCCGGCGGTACGAGACCGCTCCAGCGGGCCGGGGCCAGATCGAGCTCGAGAGCGTCGGTCAGAGGCAAGCCGTAGGCGAAGCTCGACGGGAGCAGCTGCGGCCGCTCGATGACCAGCGCCGAGAGCGCATCGAGTCGCGCCAGCGGCGAGCCTCGCCAGAGAACGAAAGCCAGATCGTCGTCGTCGGTCCGCGGCAGCGTCTCGGGCGCGAGATCCGCGAGATCGAGCCGGTCGAAGAACGCCTCGAGCTCGCTGGCGAGAGCCGCCTTGCGCGCCGCCTCGGGCGGCACGAGTGCAGCGAGCGGCGCCGTGAGCTCTGCGAGCGCGCGCTGGCGGTAGCCCACCTCCCAGGCGGTCGCCGCTATCGCGACCGCCATGAGCAGGAGGGTTGCGAGACCGGACGCCGTTCGCCCGGAGGTCCAGTGCCGCGGGCGAATCGCCAGCGCAGCGCCGGCGAGGAGCGGCAGCAGCGCCCAGAGTCCGTGATCGTGTCCGGCCGCGCCCAGCAGAATCAGCAGTGGAGCCAGCAGCAGGCGAAGCCGTCCCGCAACGCGGCCCGCCACCGGCTGCCTGCGCACCGCCAGAACGAGCAGGCCGAAGAGAGCGGCGGCGAGCCCCAATCGGGCAGCGCCCGCGGCACCTCTCAGGGCGAAGTCGGCACCGAGATCGAGCGCTCCGCCGGGCCAGGATCGCGCCAGGAGAGTGATGCCCGGAATGGCGGCGAGGGCCAGCGCGGCCGCGCTCGTGGTGCGGAGCGAGCCCGCCTCCTCAGAGGTCCGGCCCCAGGCGAGGACCCAGCCGAGACCGGCCAGACCGAGGCCTCCGACGAGCAGCAGGAGCTCGCCGGCGGGAACCGCCAACCCCATGCCGAGCGCTGCCACCCCGCTGAGTGCCAGCGCCGCGACTTCGAAGGTCCTCAACGGGCGCTGCAGGACGGTGCCGGCGAGCACGGCGAGCGCGAAACCGCGCAGCGCTGCGAGCCCGAAGAGCCCGAGGCCCACGAGGATCGCCGCCCGGCGATCGCCCCCTCGCGGCGCCTGTCCGGCCCCCGCCCAGGCGGCTCCGAGGACGAGGGGGGGCAGGCCCGCGGAGCGCACGCTGCGGTCTCCTGCCACGCCCGGCGTCGCCGGTTCCGCGCCGGCCAGCGACGGATCGCCGAATCCCCAGCTCCATGCGGAGGCGGCCCCAGCGGACGCGCCGCCCCCGCTGCTCCGGCTGGTGGCGCTCGTGGCGCTGATGGCGCCCGCGTCTGTGAAAGGCGCGGCCGCGGAATCGCCGCGTCCCTCCCCTAGCAGCGGCGGCGGACCGCGGCGCGAGCGGCTCTCGCCGCAGACGAGTTGATAGAGGCTGCCGTCGCCACCGCGCAGCGAGCGCAGCACGACCGCCGTGGCCGAGGCCGCACTCTGCAGGAAGAGCCGCTCCTCGCCGGAGCTGCCGCGGAGAGCGGCGACGTCCGAAGAGACATCCGGCCCGAGGTCGTGCAGGAGCCCCGCTCCTCCCCAGACGACCGGTTGACGGTCGGCGTCGATGAGCAGCAGGGTCAGGCCCGGAAGACGGGACTCCTTCGCCAGCCGTCCGAGTTGAGAGAAGGCTTCGAGTTGGCCCGCCGCATCGAGCGGTGGTGTCGCGAGGGCCGCCAGCGCCCGCTCGGAGCTCGCCTGGATCTCAGCCCAGTAAGCCTCGTAGTCGCTCACCAGGCGGGCGTCGGTCGGATGGGCCGCGCGCTCGCGCCACAGGTCCCGTCCGGCCCCCGCTGTCAGGAGCAGCGCCGCTACGCCCCCGCAGGCGGCCAGCAACCAACGCTCGCGAAGCGGAGGCGACCAGCGGGCGATCCAGAGCAGCCAGGTGAAGAGCGCCGCGAGCGAGAGCAGCGGCCGATCGACGAGCAGCGCCGCCGCGGGAGCGAGCAGCAGTGCGAGCTCCGCGAGGTCGGGCCGGCGAGCGGTGCGCACCGCAGCGACCCGGGCACGCGCAGCGGAGGGATTGGACATTCGAAGGCGACTAGCTCGTCCCCGGACGACGACGGTTCTGACCGTCCTGAGCGTCCTGAGGGTTCTGCGGCGGGAGCATCGGCAGATCGACGCCCAGCTCCGCTGCGCAGGCGAGCGCCTCGGGGTAGCCGGCGTCCGCGTGCCGCGCGACGCCCATGCCGGGGTCGCTCGCCAGGACGCGCGCGATCCGGGCCGCGGCGGCCGGGGAGCCGTCTGCCACGATGACCATCCCGGCGTGCAAGGAGTTGCCGATCCCCACGCCGCCGCCGTGATGCATCGACACCCAGGTCGCGCCGTTCACGCTGTTGATGAGGGCGTTGAGAATCGGCCAGTCGGCGATCGCGTCGGAGCCGTCGCGCATCGCCTCGGTCTCGCGGAACGGTGAGGCCACCGAGCCGCAGTCGAGGTGATCCCGTCCGATGACGATCGGCGCGGAGACCCTGCCGGAGGCAACGAGGTCGTTGAACAGGAGCCCCGCGCGATCGCGCTCGCCGTAGCCCAGCCAGCAGATACGCGCCGGCAGACCCTGGAACTCGACGCGTTGCTGCGCCATGCGGATCCAGCGCTCGAGCTTCCGGTCTTCGGGAAAGAGCTCGAGGATGGCCTCGTCCGTTACCCGCAGATCCTCCGGATCGCCCGACAGGACCGCCCAGCGGAAAGGGCCCTTGCCCTCGCAGAATAGCGGGCGGATGAACATCGGCACGAAGCCGCCGATGTCGAAGGCCGCCGCGACGCCGGCGTCCCTGGCCTGCCCGCGCAGATTGTTGCCGTAGTCGAAGGTGACCGCGCCGCGGCGCTGCAGCTCGAGCATCGCCCGCACGTGCGCCGCCATCGACGACATCGCGCGCTCGACGTAGCTCCCGGGATCGGAGGCACGCAGCCTCAGCGCTTCGGCGAACGGCATGCCGTGCGGAACATAGCCGTCCAGATTGTCATGCGCCGAGGTCTGGTCGGTGACGACGTCGGGGAGGATCTTTTCGGCCAACAGCCGCTCGAGCAACTCGACCGCATTCACCTCGACGCCGATGGAAACCGCCTCACGGCGCGCGACCGCGGCTCGCGCCCTCTCCAGCCCGGCGTCGAGCGACGGCGCCCACTCGTCGAGGTAGCGCTTCTCCAGGCGCTTCTCGATCCGCGAGCGATCGACCTCGGCGACCAGGCAGACACCCTCGTTCATGGTCACCGCCAGCGGCTGCGCCCCACCCATCCCTCCCAGTCCGGCGGTGACCGTGAGACGCCCGGCGAGCGTGCCGCCGAAGTGCCGCCGCGCGAGCTCGGCGAGCGTCTCGTAAGTGCCCTGGAGAATTCCCTGGGTGCCGATGTAGATCCACGAACCGGCGGTCATCTGACCGTACATCGTCAGGCCGAGCCCCTCGAGCCGGCGAAACTCGTCGATGGTCGCCCAGCGCGGAACCAGGTTCGAGTTGGCGATCAGCACCCGCGGCGCGTCGGCGTGGCTCTTGAAGATCGCCACCGGTTTTCCCGACTGCACGAGCAGAGTTTCGTCGTCCTCCAGCCGCCGCAGGGCGGCGACGATGGCGTCGAAGCAGTCCCAGTCCCGGACCGCTTTTCCCGAGCCGCCGTAGACGACGAGCTCGTCCGGCCGCTCGGCGACCTCCGGATCCAGGTTGTTCATCAGCATCCGCAACGCCGCCTCCTGCAGCCAGCCCCGGCAGGACAGCTCGGTTCCGCGCGGCGCGCGCACGGGACGGCTCTTGCCGCTCGCGGTTTCGTTCATGCGCGGATTCTATTCGCAGAGCCCGGCCGGCGGCAGGCCATCGGCATCGGTGGATCAGTCGTCGGCGGGAGCATCGCTCCGGCCGCGCTTGCGGTCGGATTGCAGCTTCTTGGCGCGCAACCGCCGCGCTCCCGCCGCGCGGGTCGGCTGGGTCGCGCGCCGCTTCCGCGGCGCGACGAGCGCGCGCTCGAGCAACTCCTGAAGCCGCTCGACGACGTCCTGACGATTCTTCTCCTGCGTGCGATAACGCTGCCCGAGCAGAACGAGCTCGCCCTCCTTGGTGGCGCGGCGCCCCGCCAATGCCAGCAGCCGAACCTTCACATCGTCAGGGAGGCTCGGCGAGTTGCGCACGTCGAACCGCAGGCGCACCGCAGTCGACACCTTGTTGACGTTCTGCCCGCCCGGCCCCGAAGAGCGGATGAACTCGAACGCCAGCTCCTGCTCGGGAATCTCCACGCCGGGGATTCTTCCATGCCCGGCGAAGCCCACGCCACAGTGCGCGGCGAGGTCGTCATGCTAGCCTCCTGCGCAACATGAAAAGCTCGAACAAAGGGTTGGCGTCCGCGGCAGCTTTGAGTTTGTCGCTGCTTGGGTTGCCGGGCGCAGCGCAGGCGGTCGATGCGGCGCCTTTGGCACAGTCCGCTCCGCTGCCCGCGGGCCTGGCTCCCTGGGAAGTCGGCCTGCCTCTGCCGGTCGCCGACGCGCCGTTCGCACCGCCCGCCGGAACGATTCTCACCCCAGCCGAATACGCCCGCAATGAAGGGCTGCTCCTGCGGTGGACCAGCGGATTCGAGGACGAGCTCGTCGCCCTGACGGTACCGATCACCACGCTCGACGCCACGGCGATCGTCACCATCGTCGTCTCCGGCAGCAGCCAGCAGGCGAGCGCTGTCTCCGCTCTGTCGGCGGCGGGCGCGGATCTTTCGCAGGTGCAGTTCCTCACCACCTCTTCGAATTCGGTCTGGATGCGCGACTACGGCCCGCGCTTCATTCTCGAGGACAAGCAACTGGCGATCGTCGACCATGTCTACAATCGGCCCTCGCGCCCGCAAGACAACGCCATTCCGGTCACCATAGCCTCCACCTGGGCGCTGAACCGCTACGACATTCCGCTCATCCATGGCGGCGGCAACTTCCATCTCTTCCAGGACGGCGACGCCTTCATGACCGACCTGATCCTGGACGAGAACCCATCCCTGAGCGAGCTCCAGATCCAGACCTACTACGAGCAGTATCAGAATCTCGACGTCACGATCTTCCCCGGCTTTCCGCCGAGCTTCGATTCCACCCAGCACATCGATATGTGGATGTTGCCGGTGCGCGACAAAGTGGTGATCATCGGCGAATACCCGGCGTCAGCGACGGTTCCGCATCAGATTACCGAAGATGCGGTCACCGAGCTCGAGGGCCGCGGCTACACCGTCTTTCGCACTCCGGGCTGGAACTCCTCCGGTACTCATTTCACCTACGCGAATGCCGTCGTCTTCAACACGATGGTGCTCGTCCCGCAGTACTTCAGCCCGCCATTCCCCACCGAGAATGCGCAGGCGATCTCCATTTACCAGCAGGCTTTTCCCGGCAAGACGATCATCGGCATCGACGGCAGCAACATCGTCGACTTCGCCGGCGTCTTCCACTGCATCGTGATGCACGTGCCGGATCCGCTTTGGATCTTCGAGGACGATTTCGAGACCGCAGACACCTCGGTCTGGTCGGCCGTCACTCCTCCCTGAGGGCGGGAGAAACCTGGCGCTCGGCCGAGGAGCTGGGCGCGGTGCGCAGCGGCAGCTTGAGCCGGAAGACGCTGCCGCGCTGAGGCTCCGACTCGAAGTCGATCGTGCCTCCCATCTGCTCGGCGAGTTTGCGAGAAAGCGCGAGCCCGATGCCGGTGCCGCCGTGCCGGCGGGTATTCGACGGGTCGAGCTGGCTGAACTGCTCGAACACGACGCCCTTCTGCTCGAGTGCGATTCCGATGCCGGTATCCACGACCTCTAGCAGGAGGTCGATGCTCCCTGCGGCGACGCGCCGTACCGCGAAGACCACCCGCACCTCTCCGGAGTCGGTGAACTTGACGGCATTGCCGAGCAGGTGACGCAGGATCTGGCGCAGTCTTCGGCTGTCGGCGACCACGAGAAGGTCTTCGTCGATCTCGTTTTCGATGGAGAAACTCAGCCGCTTGTGCTCGGCGGAGATTCGATGGCGCTCGGCTCCGGCCTGGAGAGCGGCTGCAAGCGGGAACGTCTCCATCTCCATCGGCGCCTTCCCGGCCTCCAGGCGGGCGAAGTCGAGCAGGTCGTCGACCATGCCGAGGAGCCCCTCGGCCGAGCGCTGGGCGGTCTCCGCGTGGCGGCGCTGGCGCTCGTCCAGCGTCGACGACAGCAGCAGCTCGTTCATACCGAGGAAGACATGCAACGGAGTCCGGAGCTCGTGGCTGACGCTCGCCAGGAACTGCGATTTCGTCCGGCTGGCTGCAAGAGCCGCATCGCCGACCGCCGCCAGCTCGGCGTTGCGCAGCTCGGCCTCTGCCGTCGCCCGCCGCAGGCGCGCGACGGAGATCAGCCCGGTCAGAACGACCGCCAGAACCGCGAACAGCACCGCCAGGGCATCGAGCCGGCTGCGGGAGATCGCCTCGACCCAGAGAAAGGCGTCGTAGTCGACACCCAGGACCGCCTCGACCTTTCCTGCGCCATCGCGCATCGGCGTGAAGCTCGAAATCCAGGTTCCCCAGCGATCGCTGTTCGGCGAGCGCTCGAACGAGATCTCGCCTGCGAAGGCCCGTTCGAGAGCGGGTATCCGCAGCGGATAGACCTCACCGATGGCCGTCCGGCTCTCGCGCTCGCCGGAGAAAGATCCGTCACGATCGTAGTCGGTCTCGGAGTCGACCACCAGCACGATCCTGCCGCCTTCGAGCCTGCGAAAGGTGTAGATGTCGCTCACGATCCGGTTGCTCGAGAGCCAGCGCTTCTCGGCTTCGATCATCGCCAGGTAGCGCGGGTCCTCCGGCGGGGTCTCGAGTCCGACGTCCGCGTGGTCCATGCGTTCGAGCTCGCGCGCGTAGGTCGGAGCCATCGCGGAGATCAGGCGCTCGAGATCGTTCGCCGCGCGTTTGCCGACCGCTTCGACATAGAGCCACCCGAGACCCAGCACGACGGCGAGAAGGATCCAGGCGAGGTGCCGGCTGCGCTTCAAGCGCGCCCGCCGGGCGACGAAGATCGTCGTCATCACCGCCAGGATGGCGACGAGCAGGAAGTCCCACGGCGGATGGAACACGGCGGACGTTCGACCTATTCGAGCCCGGCGAGGCCAGGAATCTCGCCCGCCGCGAGCAGGCGGTCGGCGGTGGCCAGATCCGGTGCCATTTCACGATCCTCGTCCCAGGTCGCGACGGCACCGCGCACCCAGGCCTGCAGAGTTTCGAGCCTTGGGCTCGAGCGCAGTGGCCGCAGCAGGTCGATGCCCTGCGCCGCCGCCAGCAGCTCGATGGCGAGAATCTGACGCACGTTCGCCACCACAAGGCGGCATTTCAGAGCGGCCCACATCCCCATCGATACGTGGTCCTCCTTGTCGGCCGAGGTGGGGATCGAGTCGACGCTCGCCGGATGGGCGAGGGTCTTGTTCTCCGAGACCAGCGCCGCCGCCGTGACGTGCGCCATCATGAAGCCCGAATTCAGGCCAGCGTTGGCCACCAGGAACGGTGGCAGTCCGGAGAAGGTGTCGTTGGTGAGCTTCTCGGTCCGGCGCTCCGAGATCGAGCCGAGCTCGGCGAGCGCGATGGCGAGAAAGTCTGCGGCCAGAGCCATGGGTTCGCCGTGGAAGTTCCCGCCCGAAAGCGCCTCGTCATCGCCGGCAAAGACCAGCGGATTGTCGGTCGC
>JAYTAM010000319.1:0-6569 GCA_043737505.1 Thermoanaerobaculia bacterium | reverse complement strand
ATTCCCTCGAGACCGCGGACTCTCTTTCGATTGCTTCGCGCCCGAAGCCGTCGCTTTGCTAGCATCCCGTCGATGACACAGCCGGTCGCCTCCGCGGCCGTTCCGATCCGACCGGACCTTGACGAGGAGTGACGCGATGACTCGAGCCATCGGTGCCAGCCGCACCACCCGCACCTTCCACAGCTCTCGATCTCCCCTCACCGCGCTCGCTCTGGGGGCGATGGGCTTTCTGCTGGCGGTGGCTGGCGGCGCCGCAGATGCACCCGCCGCCCTCTCGCCGACGCTGCTCGCCGCCAACGCATCGGCGACGCCGGGACTCCAGATGCCCGCCGGCGAACCGCAGAAGCTGGTGATGCAGGCGGCCCCCGCTGGCACCGAGGAACCGTCCAAGGGGCGCGGCGAGGGCAAAGTGGCCGCCGGCAAGCCGGTAGTGTTCCTCTTGCAGGCGGCTTCGGCCGGGCTCTACTCGATCGGCGTTTCGTCGCCGCAGAACGTCGCCCGGCTGACCATCTACCGTAGCGATTCGAAGGTGGCCGAGTCCGGAACGAGCCTCGAATCCGGCGCGATCCGCTGGTCGAGCGAACTCAAGGCGGCGGAGGCGGTGAGGATCGTCATTCACACCGCCGGCACGGAGGTTCCGTTCCGGGTCGAGGCGATCGCCGACGCCGGATCGATGTAGTCGGCCGGCTGCCGACTCGGCGGATATCGCGTTGGCGGAGCGGCGGAGTGGCGATCAGCCGAAAAAGAGCCGGCGCGCGCGCGGCGATAGCGCGTCCACGTCGAAGAGGATGAAAAAGTCGATCGTCTTGAAGCGGCGATCGATGACCGGCGGACCGCAGGTGCGCCCGGCAAAACGAAGGTAGATATCGAAGAGCGGCGGCAGCTCGACCCGTGCGCTCTTCTCGGGCGACGGATCCTCGCCCTCCCAGACGCACTCGTAGCCGGGGGCGGCACCGATCTCGATGTCCTGGCGCACCAGCTGCTTGCGTTCGAGAAAGTCGAGCACCCGCTTGCCGTCCCAGGGATCCTGCGAGGTCAGCGAGCAGGGACCGAAAAGAAATCGCTTCTGGTTGTGCGCCATGTACAGCGCAAGCCCCCTCCAGAGCAGAAAGAGCACCGGCTTGAGCCGATGCTCGACGGCGATACAGGCCCGACCGGCTTCGACTGACTGGGCGACGATCTCCTCGGGCATGCGCGAGAGATCGAACTCGGTGCCGGTATAGAAACCGGTCGCGGTGCGGGCCATGGCCGCGGTCTGGATGCGGTAAGTGCCGATGATCCGGCCGCTCGGGCGATGCTCGACCAGCAGGTGGTGGCACTGGGCGTCGAACTCGTCCTGATCCCGTCCGGTGAGGTAGGACTCCTCGAGCCCCTCGCGCAGCTCGACGTTGAAGACGTCGAAACGAAGCCGAAGAATGGCATCGAGCTCCTCCACCGAAGAGGCGTACCGCACCGCGTAGGCCCCTTCGGCGAGCTCCCCCGGCGGCAGCGACTCGCGCGCGCCGGGGTAGGCGGCAAGCTCGGGCTGCTCTTCGACCAGACTCAGCAGCGGCAACTCGTTGGGAAGGGTCAAGAGTCCTCCGGGGGATAGCCACCCGTGTGGCGGGAGAAGCGGGTAAGGCCCGTACTTCGGGTGCCGCGCGGCGATCCTATCGCAGGGCAAGCGCGCGCCCGGTGACGAGAGCGTCGCTTGGAGCCCGACCTTCAGCCGTTGGGGTCGTGCAGTCCTGCCAGCCGGTCCGGACCGAAAGCCTTGCGGCCACCGCGCAGGAGCCTGCGGTCCTCGATCGCCGAAGCGATGAGAATCCGCGACATGTCGACCGCCCTCGCCGCGAGGTCGCGCGCCGCCTCGTGCAGATCGGGCGAATCGCGGACCGCGGCAACGTTGCGCTCCATGTCCTCGGCGTCCCAGCCGCGCGAATGGGCGATGTACGGGTACTGCGGAAAAACGCAGCCGATTTCGGCGAAGAAGCCGAGCATCTGCCCCGCCACCGCCTGCACGTTGTCCTGCCCACCGGTGATGATGAACGCCGCCACCTTGTTCTTGAGCAGCACTCGGTTGGCAAGCGTGATCTGGTTCTGGATGCAGTTCATCCGCTCGACCATCTTGTAATAGAGCGCCGAGGCCGAGCCCCAGCGAATCGGGGTCGCCACCAGGATGACGTCCGCCCAGTGCACGATCGCCTCGTAGACGCGGTCGAGCTGATCCTCCGGATCCATCTGGGTGATCGAGCACGGCCAGGTGCAGGCGCGGGCGCTCTTCGAGTAGTAGCCCTCGCAGTTGCGGAACGACAGGTCGTTCAGCCGGATCATCCTGTGCTCGCAGTCGAGGCTGGCGCCGGCGTGTCCCAGGGCGGCGCCGAGAAGCTCGTCGGAGGTCGAAAAACGCGGCAGATCCCGGTTCATCGCCGTGGTCGAGATGCCGACGACCCGGATCGGACCCGGCTCGCGCACCGGCGGGCGAGCGAGCGGATGCGGCTCGTGCGGCAAGCGGCCGCGCTTCGAGGCCGGAGTCAGATTGACGAACAGATGCCCGTCGCGCTCCTCCACCTCGTAGGACGGCACTTGGTCCGCCTCGAAGCCGGGTTCTCCCTGACCGGTGGTGCAGTGGAACTTCCAGCCGTGCCAGGGGCAGACCACGTAGTCGCCGGCGAGCGTTCCGTCGCCCAGCGGACCGCCGACATGGTTGCAGCTTCCGGAGATGGCACCGAACCTGCCGTCCTTGAAAGTCAGCGCCAGGCGGGTGCGCTCGATCGTCAACGCCCGGACGGGCCGATCCTGAAGCGCTTCCACCGGACCCAGATCCACCCACCTGGCGTCGCTCATCGTGCCTCCTTGGATGCGCGCAGTCTAACCGGGTGTCGCGGCTCAACCCGGGGGAAGGGTCCGCTCTCTCCCGCCGCTCGCGACGTGAGCCTCGAGTGCGCGAGCGAAGCGGGCGGCGGTCGGTCGAATCAGCGGACGATAGAGGTAACGCAGGAGCCAGCCGGGGATCCACCGGCCCCGTTCCTCGCGCGCGACTCTCGCCCGGGGATGAACCATGAAACGGAAGCCGAACGGCCGGTACCTGGCGCCATCCCGCCAGAACTCGATCCGGTCGAGATGCTTGACGCTCTTGTAGCCGTAATGCGCCGGAGCGATCAGACGGAGCGGCGCCCCGTGGCCGATGGTGAGCGGTTCGCCGTCGAGCCGATCGGCGAGAAGCACGTCATCCGCCAGGAGGTCCTCGAGCGGCAGGCTCGTGCGGGCGCCGTCCTGGCCGCGCAGGACGACGAAGTTCGCCGCGGGAGCAGGCTCCGCCTGCGGCAAGACGACTTGGCGGTAGAAATCCGCGAAGCGCACCCCGCCCCACCGGAGCGATCGCCGCGTCCAGGTCGTTACGCAGTGGAAGTCGGAGATCTGTTCTGCGCGAGGCAGGCCTTCGAGGCCGGCGGCGACCTCGACGGGTCGCGCGACATCGCCCGAGATCCGCAACGTCGCGTCCTCGAGCCGGGCGGGAAAGCGAACCGCGAACGGCGTCAAGCCGAAACGCGGGAAGTGCGCTATCTCCCGCTGCCCGGGAGGGAGGTCCAATGGCTGCCGGTCCCGCGCCTGCCTGTCGGCATCCAGTGCAGAGGCGTCCACCTGCATCTTCTGACCCTTTCGACAGCGAGTGGACCAGCGAATCTCTGGTTCGACGCCGAGGATGCTACCGACAGTCGCGGGCGCAGACAAGGAAACGGCGCGGTCGGGAGCCGACCGCGCCGGGCATGAGGAACGGGATTCGTGGGTGACTCCCACGAAGAACCCGGGATCAGGCGGCGTGCTTCAAGCCCGAGAGGACGTCGTGCGTCAGGGTCTGTTCGGGCAGAAGCTCGGCCTCGACGAACCGGCGCACATCGGCGCTCAAGTTCTCGAGCTCGCGCTTGTAGTCGTCTCGACCGTGGTCCTCGCCCTCTTCCAGCGCGGCGATCGCCGCCTGCTTGCCGAACAGTTTCGCCCCGCCCTCGACGAGCTGCGCGAAGGCGCCCCAGACCCCGGAGCCATCGGCGGCCTCTCCACCGCGCCGGGTGATCTCTTCACGCAGCAGCGAGACCCGCTTCTGATGCGAAGCGCGACAGCCCGTGAGCGTCTGGCGAATGGCCGGCTCATCGGCCAGCTTTTCGATCGCCTGGTCGTACGTCTCGACGGCCGAAATCTCTCCACGGAGAAAGGAGTTGAGGTGCGAAAGGTCGTCAGGAGTGATCTGAGTCTTCATCTGGGTTCGTCCTCCTCGTCAGATTGCGTTTTTTGAATGCTTCGTCTGCACCGTCGATGAATTGCAACCGCCATTCCAACCGCCAATCGTTGCGAACAAACAAGTTACGCACCTTGATCCCGACCGCCGGGCGTCGCGGTTCTACAAAGCGCCTGTCGAAATCGGAATCGAAAAGGGGAAGATTTTGCAGCGCGGAAATGTCGCGTCAGGACGGCTGGGCTCGCAGCTGCGGTGGCACCTGTGCGTCAGCGCGTCGATTCGCCTCCTCCCGGGAGGAGGTCCGGAACAGGGCCAGGGGGCTTCCTTCGTGGACGATCTCGCGCTCGAGCACCATGCCCACCTTACCGAGAACGCGATGGGACTGCAGGTTGTCGGGAGCGGTGAGTGCGACGACCGAATCGACCATCAGGAGGTCGCGCGCGAGGGCGAGGCAGGCCGCCGCCGCCTCGGTGGCGAGACCTGCGCCCCAGCAGGCGGGAGAGAGGCTGTAGCCCACTTCGATCTCGTCTCTGCCCTCGACGGCGAGGTGTCGCAGCAGGACCCGGCCGATGGCGGGACTCTCGCTCCTTGCGGCGCGCTCCCGCAGCAGCCAGAGGCCGAATCCGTAGCGCTCCCAGTGCTCCAGATTGCGCTCCATGTACGCCGACGTCTGGGCCTCGTCGCGAACGCCTCCCAGAAAGGCCATCTGCTTCGCGTCCCGATGCATGCGGTGGACGGAGGCCTCGTCCTCGGGACGAAGCGCCTCGGCCAGTAGGCGTGGCGTCAGGAAAGTTCTCGGGAGCATGGTGAGCAAACGTTTCCGAGCTGGGCGAAGATCCGGCCGCAACCGACCGGAACCAGCTTGCGCAGCTGGATCAGCGAGGTGTTGCCGATCGCTTCGAGGATGCTCATAGCCGTCGTCCCATCGTCTGACCCGAGGCTCTCAGCCGGCCTCAATGCACCATCGCGACGGCCGCGCAAGCGGCGGCCGCCAGGCTGGCAGCGGTGCGCAGGTGATTCCACGCCCCCCACTCCCGCCGATAGGTCTGCCAATAGCCGGCTGCCGCGGGAGAGCTCGGATCGAGACTCGCAAGGCGCTCGTTGCGCGGCACGTTGTACAGCAGAGTCACCAGGAAGGCTCCGATGAAATAGAGGAGACCGCTCGCCAGCAGCCAGCCGTTCGACGATTCGCTCCACTGCGCCAGCGATCGGGCGACGGCGGCCAGCGACAGGATTGCCGTGGCGAGAAAGGCGCCCATGAAGAGCACATTCAGGACGACGACGTTGATGCGTTGCATGGCCGCGATCCCTTGAGTTGCGGGGAGTTGTCCCAAGGCGCGCAAGACGAAGGTCGAGAAGGCGAAGAAGACGCCGCCGACGGTGGCGGAACCGAGGCAGAGTGCCAGATCCATGGCGGTCGACACGGTCCTCATTTGGCCTGCTGGCCGTGCCGGACGACGTCACCTAGGGTGAGCGCTTCGGGCAGGCGCGACTGAACAAACCAGCCGGCGAGCACGAAAACGAGGCCTGTCGCGGCGAACGGCAGCAAGGTTTTTCGCAGGGCGATCGCATACCAGGCGCCCGGCGGCTGGCGCCGCAGGCGGCGATAGAGACCTCCGGCGACGAGGCCGTCGAGGAGGAGCTCTGCCAGAAGAACGGGTGCGCCGTAGACGACGAAGGCCGAGGCGAAGAGGGCCGCCGCGAGCGCTGCCAGCGCCGCCAGCGGCAGCGCCAACTCATCGGCATCGAGACCTCCCAGGTCCGGCACGGCGTCGGTCGAGTTCGCTTTGTGCGCGGCCACCGGCGACGAGTGAGCGGCCGGAGGGCCCGGGCTCCCCTGCCCGAAGTAGGCGCTCGCCCCCCCGCCGCCGAAACCGCTGCCGACATCCGAACTGTCCGCAGAAACCTCCGTCCAGTCGAGCAAGGAGGGTTCCCCATCGAACCAGTCCGGCGCGTCCCCGGCCTCGCCTCCGTTCTCGTGGAGGCGCATCCAGATGCGCACACAGCAGAGGAAGACCAGGTAGGCGGCAAGGAGCGAGAGCAGATACCGCAGCCACATTCGCTCGAAGCCGAGCTCGAGGAGCCCTACAGAGGCGAGGAAGCCTGCAGCCCCGGTCAGCGCCACGATCACCGCCATCTCAACCCGCGGCGAAGCGCGCCTCTCTAGGGCCGCCCGCAGGCGCTGGATTCGCTGCTGCCTGTCGACCTCAGGAGGCACTCGCGCCTACCTTCCCCGGAGCGCAGATGAAGTCGGGGCTACTCCCGAGTCGGCGTGGCGAAGCGGGCTTCGAGCACGACTCAAGACGGAGGCAGGAGCGACCGCACGATGGTGTCCGGATGAAAGATCGGTTCG
>JAYTAM010000318.1:0-15003 GCA_043737505.1 Thermoanaerobaculia bacterium | reverse complement strand
GCCCGAACGCGCTCTTTCCGTCAACGGCACTGCGGTCGGAAATCTCGTGCGCGCGGCCGACGCGATCGGCGCGCGCCTCATCCACCTCTCGACGGACTACGTCTTCGACGGCAGCGCCGCGACGCCCTACTCCGAGGACCATCCGACCGCGCCCCGTTCGAGCTACGGTGCCAGCAAGCTCGAAGGAGAGCGGCAGGCGCTGGCCTTCGACCGCGCGCTGGTGCTGCGGACCAGTTGGGTCTTCGGTCACGGCGGCGCGAACTTTGTCGACACCATCGCCGGCAGGATCCGCGGCGGACAGCAGAGCTTCCGCGTCGTCGCCGACCAGCTCGGCGCCCCCACCTGGGCCCCCTTTCTGGCCAGAGCCCTCTCGGATCTGGGAGAATGGGGGGTCACCGGGCTGGTGCACTATCAGAACCGACCGGCGGTCTCCTGGTACGACTTCGCTCTGGAGATCGCCCGGCGGCTCGACCCGACGGTCGAGGTCTCGCCGATCTCGACCTCGGAGGCGCCCAGGCCGGCGCCCCGTCCGGCCTACTCGGTGCTTGCGGTCGATCGTTTCGAGAAGCTCGCGGGACGCTCCGTTGAGTCGTGGCCGGAAGGCCTCTCGAGCCACCTTGGCGTTTAGAAAAAGGAGCAGTTGAATGGAACGCGTACTGATCACAGGCATCACCGGCTTCGCGGGCTCGCATCTAGCCGAGCATTTCCTCGCCGATCACCCGGGAGTCGAGGTTTTCGGAACCTATCGCTGGCGCAGCCGGCGCGAAAACATCGAGGCGATCGAGAGCAGGATCCGCCTGCTGGAGTGCGATCTCTCCGACATGACGGCGGTGCGGAACGCGCTCTCGGTCAGCCGCCCCGACGCGATCTACCATCTCGCGGCCCAGAGTTTCGTGCCCTCGTCGTGGGTGTCGCCGCTGCAGACGCTCACCGACAACATCTCTGGTCAGACCAACATTTTCGAAGCGGTGCGATCGCTCGGACTCGATCCGGCGATCCAGATCGCCTGCTCCTCGGAGGAGTACGGGCTGGTGTTGCCGGACGAAGTCCCGATCCGCGAAACCAACCCGCTGCGGCCGTTGTCGCCTTACGCGGTCTCGAAGGTCACGCAGGATTTTCTCGCCTATCAGTACTTCATGAGCTACGGCATCCGGGCGATCCGCACCCGCGGCTTCAACCACACCGGTCCGCGCCGCGGCGAGGTCTTCGTCACTTCCAACTTCTCGAAGCAGGTGGCGACCATCGAGGCCGGGCTGGCCCCGCCGGTGATCAAGGTCGGCAATCTCGATGCGGTGCGCGACTTCACCGACGTGCGCGACATGGTGCGTGGCTACGTGCTGGCGACCGAGAAGGGCAAGCCGGGCGAGGTCTACAATCTGGCCTCGGGAAGGGCAATCACCATCCGCGCCATGCTGGACAAGCTGATCGCCATGGCCAAAGTCGAAGTGAAGGTGGAGACCGACCCGTCGCGCCTGCGGCCTTCGGACGTCGAGGTGCTGATCGGCGACTACTCGAAGTTCCATGCCGATACCGGCTGGGAG
This sequence comes from Thermoanaerobaculia bacterium, assembly GCA_043737505.1. Classification (GTDB taxonomy): domain Bacteria; phylum Acidobacteriota; class Thermoanaerobaculia; order Multivoradales; family JAGPDF01; genus JAGPDF01. Next base: position 13,462 of record JAYTAM010000318.1, on the reverse strand, counting down.
CCGAAGATTCCCTTCGACCAGACCCTCGAAGACCTGCTCAACTACTGGCGCCAGCGCATCGCCAGAAAGTAGCGCGCAGTTGTCTTCTGAGACGCCATCGCCCGAGCTCGCGAGCATGCCCCTCCGCATCCTCGTCACCGGGGCGACCGGTTTCGTGGGCCGGCGGCTCGCCGGCCGGCTCGCGGCGGCGGGTCACCGGGTCGGCGCCCTGGCGATCGATCCGCACACGCCGCCGGCCGCGGCCGGGCGTTTCACCGTCGACATCCGCGACGCGGTGGCGCTCGCCGGAGTCGTCGAAGATTTCGCTCCGGACCGCATCGTGCATCTCGCGGCGCTCTCGCATGTCGGCGAATCGTGGCGCAGGATTCCGGACTACTTCGCCATCAACGTGCTCGGCGTCGAGCACATCCTCGCGGCGGCGCGTTCCTGTCCGGTGCTCTTCATTTCGAGCTCCGAGGTCTACGGCCTGGTTCCGGACGAAGCGCAGCCGATTTCGGAGCTGCGTGCTCTCGCGCCGCGGACACCGTACGCGCTGACCAAGGCCGCCGCCGAGCGGCTCGCCCTGGCCGCCGGAGCTACGGTCGTGCGTTCGTTCAATCTGATCGGTGCCGGCCAGGCTCCGAGCTTCGCGCTGCCATCCTTTGCCTCGCAGCTGGCGGCGATCGAGGCCGGCGCGGCTCCGGTTCTGTCGGTGGGAAATCTCTCCGCGCGCCGCGACTTCGTGCATGTCGAGGACGCCGCCAGGGCACTCGCGCGGCTGGCCGAGAATCCGCAGCCCGGGGCGGTGTTCAACCTCGCGAGCGGCGTCGATCACACGATTGCCGAGCTGCTCGACCGCCTGATCGCGCTTTCGGGCCTCGATGTGCGTTGCGAAGAGGATCCGGAGAAGCTGCGACCGGTGGACGTACCGCGCCTCTGTGGCGACGCGACGCGCCTGCGCGCCATCGGCTGGGAGCCGGAGCGCGGAGTCGAGGCGGCCCTCGCGGATCTCCTCGCCGAAGCGCGCGTCCATTACGCCACGCGACACGCCCGGAAGGAGGAGTCCGGCGGATGAGGATCCTGGTTACGGGCGGGACCGGTTTCCTCGGCCGGCGGGTGGTGGCCGCGCTCGCGCCGCGGCACGAACTGCGGCTCCTCGTCCGCAGCGGCGCCTCGCGCGAGCGCTTTCCGGCCGGCGTCGAGTTCGTCGCCGGCGACGTCACCGATCGCGCGAGCCTGAAGCTGGGTACCGCGGGCTGCGACGCGGTTCTGCACGCCGCGGCTCTGGTGAAGATCGATGCGCCGGCAGCGGAGTTCGACCGCGTAAACATCGGTGGGCTCGAGAACGTCCTGGCGGCGGCAGCGGACGCCGCGGTCGCCGAAGTCGTCTACGTGTCGAGCTTCATCGCCCTCGGCCCGACGGAGCAGGCGGCCGGCGGAGTCCTGGACGAGCGCGCTTCGAGCACCGGCCACTCCTGGATCAACGACTACCACCGTACCAAGGCGATCTCCGACCAGCGCGCGCGCCAGGCGATCGCCGGCGGCGCTCCGCTTTCCGTGGTCTATCCCGGCGTCATCTATGGCCCGGGCGAGCTGACCGAAGGCAACATCCTGGTCCGTCACATTCTCGACCTCGCGCACGGGCGCCTGCCGGCGCTCGTCGGCAAGGCGGAGCGGCGCTGGAACTACGTCTTCGTCGACGACGTCGCCGCCGGCATCGCCGCGACGCTCGAACAGCGCCTCTCCGGCAAGCGCTACATGCTCGGCGGAGAGAATGTGACGCAGGCCGAGCTCTATCGCCTGGTCGGCGAGATCGGAAAGATTCGAGTACCCCGCCTGCGCATGCCGGACTTCGTCGCCAGTGCGAGCGGTGTGGCGATGAAGGGCTGGGCGCGACTCACGGGCGGCGTACCGCGGCTCACTCCCGACCTGGTCGAAATCTACCGCCACGACTGGGCTTACGACTCTGCGACCGCAGCCGGCGAGCTCGGCTATCGCCCGAGGAGCCTCCGCGAAGGGCTCGAGACGACGATTCGCTGGCTGCGCGAAACCGGCGCATGGCCGGCCTGACCGCGGGCGAGCTCGGCCGCAAGGCCGTGCATATGGCGGTCGGCGGATTCGCCTTCGCCGTGCGGCCGCTCGGGGCCCCGCTGGCGGCGTTGGCGGCGCTGGTCGCGATTCTGTTCAACGCCTTCGCCCTGCCGCGGATCGGTGGCCGCAACCTCTGGCGCGAAGGCGAGACGCAGAGCGGCTTCGCCTGGGGCATCGTGCTCTATCCGGTCGCCGTGCTGCTGCTCATCCTGCTCTTCGCGCGGCGACTCGAAGTGGCCGCCGCCACCTGGGGAATCCTGGCTTTCGGCGACGGCATGGCCTCGATCGTCGGCATGGCCGTCGGACGCCGCAAGCTGCCGTGGAACCCGGCCAAGAGCTGGGCTGGTTCGCTGGCGTTCGTTCTCTTCGGCGGCCTTGCAGCGGCGATCCTGCTGCTGTGGTCGGCGCCGGGGCAATACGGCGCCGGCTTTGCGGTCGCCGTGGCCTTCTCGGCGGCCTTCTTCGCGGCGTGCCTCGAATCGCAGCCTCTCGGTCTCGACGACAACCTCGGCGTGCCCCTGGTCACCGGAGTCGTGCTCTATTGTCTGACGCTCACCCAGGGAAACTGGGGAGTCGTCCTCTCGCCCGAGTTCGGTCGGCGCCTGGCCTGGGGCCTGGCGGTGAACGTCGTGCTCGCGGCGGCGGCGTACGCCAGCCGCGGTGTTGGGCGCTCCGGCGCCCTGGTCGGGATCTTTCTCGGGACGACGATCTGGGCCTTCGCCGGCGCACCGGCGTTCGCCCTGCTCTTCGCCTTTTTCGTGCTCGGCACGGCGGCCACGAAGCTCGGCTATGCGCGCAAGGCCGCCGCCGGCATCGCGCAGGAGAAGGGGGGCCGACGCGGGCCGGGGAACGCCCTGTCGAAGACATCGATCCCGGCGCTGGCGGCGATCTTCGCCGCCACCACCGATCTCCCCGAGCTCTTCGCGCTGGCCCTGGCCGGAGCCTTCGCCACCGCCGCCTTCGATACCGTCTCGTCGGAGGTGGGCAAGGCCTACGGCCGCCGCACCTACCTCATCACCACGCTGCGCTCGGTTCCGCGCGGCACGGATGGGGCGGTCTCGCTTGAGGGGACGGCGGCCGGATTCGCGGCGGCGATCCTGGTGGGGGGGCTTGGGGCGGCTCTCGGGCTCTATCCGGCCATCGGAATCCTCGCCGTCGTGCTCGCAGCATTTGTAGCAACGACGCTCGAGAGCGTCGTTGGGGCCACCCTCGAGAAGCGCGGCCTGCTCGACAACGAGGCGGTCAACTTCCTCAACAGCCTCGCCGGCGCGGTGCTCGCCGCAGTCGGTGTGCTCCTGCTCTGAGCTTCCCCCCAAACTCGAAACCCTCTGCAGGACCGTCCGTAGTGGAGGAGGTTGCCGGAGGCTCGATGACGACGAAGGATCGCGTAAACCCCCTCGACGGGCCCCGGGACTCGCTCGCCCTGTGGGGACCGGCGTGGTTCATCTTCCTGCTGCACGCCACGTTCGCCACGACCTACGGCATTTTTCGCGACGAGCTCTACTACCTCTCGTGCGCCCGCCGGCTGGCCTGGGGTTATGTCGACCATCCGCCGCTGGTCGCGTGGCTCACCGCCCTGTGGACCGGCCTGTTCGGCGACTCCGTCCTGACGATTCGACTGCTCCCGGCGCTCGCCGCGCTCGCCACGGTGGCGGTCTCGGGATCGCTCGCTCGCCGCCTGGGGGGTGGGCGGTTTGCAGTCGCTCTCACCGGGTTGACGGTGGGCCTTTCGCCGATCGTGCTCGGACTGACCTCGGTCCTGTCGATGAACGCCTTCGATCTGCTCTTCTGGGCGCTCGCCTTCCGCCTTTCGGTCGAGCTTCTGGACGGCGGCGACGAGCGACTCTGGCTCGCCTTCGGCGCCGTCGCCGGCGTCGGTCTGCTCAACAAGATCAGCATGCTATTCCTCGGTTTCGGCCTGGCTGTCGGGCTCCTCCTGGCGCGGCGATTCGAACCGCTGCGCCACCGTTGGTTCTGGCTCGGCGGCGGTCTCGCCGCAGTGCTCTTCGCGCCGCACCTTTTCTGGCAGCAGGCGCACGGCTGGCCGACGATCGAGTTCATGCGCAATGCCAGCGCGAACAAGAACGTCGCTCTGGCGCCGCTCGACTTTTTCGCCCGACAGGTGCTCCAGACCGGTCCCTTCCAGGCCGGCGTCTGGATCGCCGGCCTCGCCGCACTGCTTTTCACGGCGCGCTTTCGTCCCTGGCGGGCGCTCGGGTTCGCCTACTTCGCCATTCTCGCGGTCATGCTCTCGACCGCCGCGAAGCCCTACTACCTGGCGCCGGTCTACCCGCTGCTGTGGGCCGCCGGCGCGGTGGCAATCGAAGGCTGGACGGCCCGGTGGCGGCGTCACCCGCGCCTGGGGACATCGCTTCGTGCAGCGGTCGTCGCCCTCATGGTCATCACCGGCTTCGCCTTCGCGCCGCTCGCGCGCCCTATCCTGCCGGTGAATGAGTACATTTCATACGCCCGCGCCCTCGGGCTCGAGCCGGGCACCGACGAGCGCAAGGAGCTCGGCCGGCTGCCCCAGTTTCACGCCGATATGCAGGAGTGGCGGGAGATGGCCGAGGCCGTGGCCCGGGCCGCCACCCGCTTGTCTGCCGAAGAGCGGACGCTGGCGTGCGTCTTCGGCGAAAACTACGGCGAGGCCGGAGCGGTTGACCACTTCGGCCGTGAGCTCGCCCTGCCGCCGGCCTTCTCCGGGCACAACAGCTGGTTCCTGTGGGGAATCGGGCGATGTGCCACGGCGCCCGCCCTGCTGATCCTCGGCAACGATCGCGACGGCCTCGACAAGCTCTTCGAGGAAGTCGAGCTCGGAGCGACGTTCGATTGCCGCGACTGCATGCCGTACGAGGACAACCTGCCGATCTGGATCGCACGCCGGCCGCGCGGGAGCCTCGTCGAGCTGTGGCCCCGGATCAAGCACTACGACTGAACCCTCGAGCAGCGCCGGCAACCCCCAGTGCTATGGTGCCAGAAGAGCCCGGCAATCGACCTTGTGGGCGCGGAGCGAGCATGGGAGCATCGTCGGCGTCCCGCACGGCCCGCAATCGTCAGTACCTCCTGGGCGTGCTGGCTGTGGTCTGGCTGTTCGGCGGCGCGGTTTTCATCGCACGTCTGGAGATGCTCGAAGTCGAGCGGGGTGAGAGCCGGGGAGAGGGCCTGCTCCGCCTCGGGGGCCTCACCCTTCAGCTGCTCATCGCGGTATCGGCGACCGCGCTGCTCCTCTGGACCTTGCGTGGTCGGAGACTCGATCGGCTCGAAACGCAGCGCTCCGAGGAGTTCCGCCAGCTCTTCTTCGACGCCAGCGAGGCGATGTTCGTCATCGATCGGAACCTCGTCCTCCTGGAGATCAACGCCGCCGGCAGCCGCATGACCGGCTTCACGCGGGACGAGATCCTGGGCCGGACGATGCTCGAGATGGTGTCGCAGGCCGAGCTCCACGCCAACCCCATGCGCCTCGCGGACTTGAGGGCCGGCGTCAAGGTCGTGAGCGAGCGCACACTCATCCGCAAGGACGGCTCGGCCGCGCTCACCGAGGTCTCCATCCAGCAGCTGCCCGACGGGCGCCTGCTCGGCGTGGCGCGCGACATCTCCCAGCGGCGGGCGCTCGACGAGCTGCGAATGCAGCTCCAGCAGGCGCAGAAGATGGAGGCCCTCGGCCGTCTCGCGGGGGGAGTTTCGCACGATTTCAACAACCTGCTGGGAATCATCCTCGGCTATTCGGACCTCCTGGCGGCTGGCCTGGCGGAGGGCGCCGAAGGGCGCGAAGAGCTGGCGGAGATCCGCAAGGCCGTGCTGCGCGCCGCGGAGCTGACTCACCAGCTGCTCGCCTTCAGCCGGCGCCAGGTGCTGGAGGTCCGCGTGGTCGATCTCGCCGCGCTCCTCGAGGACTCGCGCAAGATGCTCGCCCGCCTCCTGCCGGAGAGCATCGAGCTGCGGCTCGAAGTGGCGCAAGGCCTGTGGTCGGTTCGCGCCGACTCCACCCAGCTGGTCCAGGTGCTGGTCAACCTCGCGGTGAACGCGCGCGACGCGATGCCCTTGGGCGGACAGCTCGAGATCCTGGCCGACAATCGCGCGCTCGCCGAGGTGGAGGCCCAGGCGCACGGCCTCGCCGTCGGCGACTTTGTCCGCATCCAGGTTGCCGATACCGGTCACGGCATGACCGCCGACGTCATCGACCATGCGTTCGAGCCGTTCTTCACCACCAGGGCGGCGGCCGGGGGCACCGGGCTCGGCCTGGCCACGGTCTACGGCATCGTCCAGCAGCTGGATGGTTGCGTCGAGATCGAGTCTTCGCCGACTCGCGGCACGACGCTGAGCCTTTTTCTGCCCCGGGTGCAGGGAGGTGCGAGTGGAGAGCGTGTATTGCCTCCCGCCGCGTCGGGCGGAGTGATCCTCGCGACCGTTCTGGTGGTGGAGGATCTGGCTCCCCTGCGCCATCTCGTCGAGCGGATGGTGCGGCAGATCGGCTATCGGGTCTACTCTGCCGCTTCGGCGCAGGAGGCCCTTACCCTTGCCGGCGAGGGCGGAGTGGAGATCGATCTCCTGCTGTCCGACATCGTCATGCCGGGCATGGACGGACGCGACCTGGCGCGGCTGATGAAGGCGGTGCGGCCGAAGCTGCGGATCGTACTGATGACCGGCTACTCGGAGCTTTTCGCGGAGACCTCGGACGTGCACGAGCTGGGTGTCGACGCGATCGTTCAGAAGCCCTTCTCGCGCTCCCAGATCGAGACCGTGCTCGCCGACGTCCTCGCCGACTCGGAGATCGCCCGGGACGTGAGCTAAGCTTCTCCTTCGCATGCGAAAGACTGAGCTCTACGTCCAGCTGTCGCGCCCGTTCACGCTGTTGCCGCCGCTCCTGGGGATCATCTCGGGGGCTGTCTGTGCCTGGGGCTCGGTGCACAATCCGGATCCCGCGCGCGACCTTTCGCTGTCCGTGCTCCTCACCGTGGCTCTGGGCTCGCTCTGCGCGAGCTTCATGAACGCGGCGTCGAACGCCATCAACCAGATCACCGATCTCGAGATCGATCGGGTCAACAAGCCCGGCCGTCCGCTGGTCACCGGCGCGCTCACCCTGCGCGAGGGCTGGCTGTTCACCTGGATCTTCTATGCCCTGGCGCTCGTCCCGACATGGGCGGTGGTGGTCTTTCCGTACACCACCCTGGCGGCGAAGATCGGCGCGCCCGCACCCTGGCACGAGACCTTCTACATCTACCTCGCCGGAATGGTCTTCACGCTCATCTACTCCGTGCCCTCGTGGGGCCGCACGAAGGCGCGCGGAATGTGGGCCAACTGGACGATCGCGATTCCGCGCGGCTGCCTGCTCAAGGTCGCCGGCTGGGCGATGGTCGCCCGCATCGGGCATTGGGAACCGTGGGCGCTGGGCTCGATTTTCATGCTCTTCCTGGTCGGCGCGGCGTCGACGAAGGACTTTGCCGACATCAAAGGCGACGCGGCCGGCGGCTGCAAGACGCTACCGATCCTCCACGGACCGAAGAAGGCCGCCTGGATCATCGCGCCGTTCTTCATCCTGCCCTGGATGCTGGTGCCGCTCTTCGCTCATCTGCCGGATCCCCAGAACCCCGCCCATGCGATCCTCACCGGCAATCAGGTTGCGCTCACCGGACTGGGGATTCTCCTGACCCTCTGGGGCTGCTACACGGTCTACCTGATCCTGCGCGATCCCGAAGACCTCACCCGCACCGAGAATCATCCGAGCTGGAAGCAGATGTACCTCATGATGATGGCCGCGCAGATCGGCTTCGCGGTCGCCTATCTCCTGCCTTCCTGAACTTCGGACCTGCGAACCTCCGAGCCTCCGAACCTTCTGAGCCCCCACCCACCGAACCCATGAGCGCTCCGCCTGCCTCCTTCCGCGTCGCCGACTACGTGCGCTGGAGCGACGTCGATGCCGCGGGAATCCTCTGCTATGGCGCCTACGTCCGTTTCTTCGAGATCGCCGAGACCGAGCTCTTCCGCGCCGCCGGGCTGCCTTACGGCAAAGTTTTCGACGAGCTCGGATTCTGGCTGCCGAGGAAGGCCCTCGACTTCGAGTTCGAGGCGCCGGCGCTTCTCGACGATCGCCTAGAAGTCGCGATCTGGGTCGAGCGCTTCGGCCGCACGTCGATTCATTTCGCCTTCGAGATCGCCAAGCTCGACGACGACCGGCGGCGGACGACGACGACCGCCAAGGGCCACGTCTCGATGGTAGCGGTCGACCGCGTTCGCCTGAAGCCGGTGGCCCTGCCCGCGCGTTTGCGCGAGGCGCTCGAGCCGTACCAGTTTTCACCAGACTGAACCGGTCCCGCGCTTCGCCCGCCGACCCCCTCAGGGTGTCCTGCGGATAGAGTTCGTCGGATGGCATCTCCGACCGCTCTGGATCTCGCGCGCGAGCTCGGCCATGAGCGGCTTCTCGTCGTCCAGGAACCCCGAGTCGGCCTCACCGCGGTCATTGCCATTCACGACACGACGCTGGGCCGGGCCATTGGCGGTACCCGCATGCGGCTCTACCCGTCGCTCGACGCCGCGGTCGAAGATGCGCTGCGACTGTCGCACGCCATGACCGCGAAGGCCGCCTTTGCCGGCATGTCCTGCGGTGGCGGCAAGGCGGTGATCGTCGGTGATCCGCTGACGGACAAGACGCCGGAGCTCCTGCTTGCCTATGGGCGGGTCGTGGAAGAGCTCGGCGGAGGGTTCTTCACCGGTGGCGACATGGGGATCGACCAGGGGGATCTGGCGGTCATCGCGCGCGCGACGAGCCATGTCGGAGAGATGCCCACGGCCAGTCGCATCGACGCCTCGGATCTCACCGCCATCGGCATCGTCTCGGCCATGGAGGCGGTGGCTGCACGTCTGGACAAACCCTTCGCCACTTGCAGAGTCGCGTTGCAAGGTCTGGGCGAAGTCGGTGGTCGGCTGGCTGAAAAGCTTGCTGCTAAAGGGGTTGATTTGGTGGTGACGGACACCGTTCGTGAACGCTCGGAGGCCGTCGTGCGCGCGACCGGCGCCCGGCCCGTTGCGCCGGAGGAGATCTTCGCCGTCGACTGCGACATCTTCTCCCCCAACGCCGCCGGCGCCGCGGTGACGGATGCCGTCGTCGCTGGCTTGCGTTGCCGGGCGATCGTCGGCGCGGCCAACAATCCGCTGGCTTCGACCGCGATCGGCGAGGAGCTGGCGCGACGCGGCATCCTCTACGCGCCGGACTATGTGGTCAACGCGGGAGGGCTGCTCTCGGTTCTGTTCGAGACCGGAGAGCTCGACGAGGCGGGGATCCTTGCGCGGGTCGAACGTATCGGCGCCGACCTCGCGGCCCTCCTCGATCGCGCGGAGCGCGACGGCGAGGCGCCCTTCCGGGTCGCGGAACGCGTCGTCGCCGAGCGCCTCTCTGCGAAGCGCGCAGGCGCGGAGCGCTCCCCTGCGGAGCGCCTTGGCGCGGAGCATCCCGACTCCGCGCGGGTGGCCCGCCACCCGTGAACGGGTCACCGACGCGAGCGTTCCTGCGCCGGCCGCCGGGAGCGGGAGCCGAGTTGCCCTGGTGGCGCTTCGCCGATCCAGTCGAGCGACATGTCGCGCGGCAACTTTCCGAGGTTCAGCCGCTGCTCGAGCTCGTCGAGCGGGCGACGGCTGAGGGCCTCTGGGCGGTGGGCTTCGTCGCCTACGAAGCGGCGCCAGCGTTCGATGCCGCTCTGGTGGTACACCCTCCGGCCGGAGGACCGCTGGCCGCCTTCAGCCTGTTCGCTCCGCCGGAGCCGTTCGCGGCACCCGCTGCAGAGGTGCCTGCTGCACAGGCGCCGGTGGAGAAGGGCCCGGGACAGGGCGCGGCTCCAGAGGCGCTCGAAGCTCTCCTCGGTCCGGAGGCGCACACCGAGGCGGTGCGGGCGATCCTGGCGGCGATCGCTTCAGGGGAGACCTACCAGGTCAACTTCACCTTTCCGCTGCGTCGGCCGTTCAGCGGTGATGCCGAGCGCCTCTTCTGGCGCCTCGCGCCGGCGAGCGCGGCGCCTTACGCCGGTTTCCTCGACTGCGGTGAGCGGGCGATCGTTTCGATCTCGCCGGAGCTCTTCTTCGAGCGCGCCGCCGGCCGGCTCAGCATGCGCCCGATGAAGGGAACGCGGCCGCGGGGAAGATACGGCGAAGAGGACGCCGAACTCGCCGCGGAACTTGCCGCCTCGCCGAAGGAGCGCGCCGAGAACCTGATGATCGTCGACATGGTGCGCAACGACCTCGGGCGGATCGCCGCCGCCGGCAGCGTCTCGGTCGAGCGCCTGTTCGAGCTCGAGCGCTACCCCACCGTCTGGCAGGTGACCTCCACCGTTACGGCGCGGAGTGAGGCGACGCTGCCGGAGCTCTTCCGCGCCCTCTTTCCCTGCGCCTCGGTGACCGGCGCCCCCAAGGCACGCACGATGGAGTGGATTCAACGGCTCGAAGGACGCCCGCGCGGCATCTACTGCGGCGCTATCGGTTGGGCGGCGCCGGAACGCCGTGCGACCTTCTCGGTGGCCATCCGTACGGCGGTGGTCGATCGGCTGCAACAGCGGCTCGAGTACGGCGTCGGCAGCGGCGTGGTCTGGGAGTCCGAGCCCGCGGCCGAGTATCGCGAATGCCTCGCCAAAGGGCGGGCGCTCAACGATCCCGGCCCTGCTTTCGCCCTCTTCGAGACCATGCTCTGGCGCCCCCGCTGGGGGGTCCACCTGTTGGAACTGCATCTCGCCCGGCTGGCGAGCTCGGCGGCTTACTTCGGCTTCGAGCTCGACGCCGGCGCAATGAGAAATCTCGTCGCACACCGGCTCGCAGCGCTTTCGCAGTCGGAGACGTCGAGTCTGCGAATCCGGCTCGACCTCGCCGCCGGTGGCAGCCTTTCCTTTACTAGCAGCTTTCTCTCCCATGAAAGGTCGAGCTGGCGCGTCGTTTTGGCGGAAGCGCCGGTCGACTCTGCAGACAGGGCGCTCTTCCACAAGACGACGAACCGCTCGGTCTACGAGAGCGCGCTCTCCGAGGCAAGGACGAAGGGCTGCGACGAAGCCATCCTGTGGAACGAGAGGGGCGAGCTGACTGAAGGGACGCGGACCAACCTGGTGCTGGAGATCGGCGGCGAGCGCCTCACGCCGGCGCGCGATTGCGGCCTCCTCGCCGGAGTCTTCCGACAATCGCTGCTGCAGCTCGGAAAAGTGAAAGAGGCCGTCCTGCGGCGGGAAGATCTGCAGCGTGCCGATCGCGTGCTGCTGCTGAACGCGCTGCGCGGGTGGATCCCGGCAGCCCTGGTCAGGAGGTAGCGGGGTCAGGAGATAGCGGCGCTTGCCCCCGTGGCCCGCGCCTGAAGATCGGCGAACAGCCGCTGGATCGAAGCGAAGTCGGAGTGCGGGAAGTTTGCCGGGTTGCCCCAGAACTCGGACAGACCCCGGTGGCCCCAGCTCTCGTAGACCGTCACCTTGACCATGAGCTGCAGCTTGTCGCAGGCGCGCACGAAGCGCGCCTCGGGCGTGTTGCCCTCCTCGTACTCCTCGTAGAGCGCCGTCGCCCGGGGGTCGGCCGGGGCCAGAATGTCGGCCGCCGCCCGGCGTTCGGCAGCGTGCTTGACCTCTGCCGGGAGATAAACGGTGGCAGTGCGTGGCAGGTCGCCGATGCGCAGCTCGGCGAGGTCGTGCATGAGAGCCAGCTCGACGGCGCGGCTGCGGTCGATGGCGGGCTCGCTCCCGGCCAGGAACCAGACCAGCATGGCGAGCTGAAAGGTGTGCTCTGAGACCGACTCGCAGTCGGAGATGCCGCGCAGGAAGTAGCCGCTGCGCGGCACGCGATCGAGAGTCTGCAGCTCGAGGAGGAGATCCAGGAGGCTTGCGTTCACTTGCCGCAATGCGGGCTGCCTCAGGGTCTCCAGGGGAGGCCCGCACCGAGCCAGCCGCGCGACATGTAGTCCGACATGGTGATGACGAACATCAGGAGGAGGAAGAAGAAGCCGCTCGCCGCCACCAGGGGAATCAGCCGTGTGCCGTATTTCGCGTGCATGAAGAACATGATGACCAGGGTCGCCTTGATGATGGCGATCGCCAGCATGACGACGTTGTTGGCCGGCCCCAGGTCAACGAATGCGACGCCCACGGTGATGGCGGTGAAAACCATCAACGCCGCGAAGACGGCGAAGTAGGTCTTGAGCGGAACGAGGTGGTGCTCGGACATGGCTCAGGCGCCTCCGTGGTAGTGCCGGCCGATGAGATAGAGCAGCGGGAAGAGGAAGATCCAGACGATATCGACGAAGTGCCAGTAGAGACCGAAGTTCTCGACCGGGTTGTAGTACTCGGCCGAGAAGTGCCCGAGCTTCGCCTTTCGCACCAGCCAGACGAGGAGTCCGAGGCCGATGATCATGTGCAGGGCGTGCATGCCGGTCATCGCGAAGTAGAGCGAGAAGAACATCTCCGCACGCGATCCGACCTCGCCGGCGAAGTGAAAATTGGGCCCCGGAACGAGGTGATGCTCCCACTTCGCCGAGTACTCGAAGTACTTGACGACGAGGAACACGATTCCGAGGACGCCAGTGGCGAAGAGCCAGTTGATGAGCGCCTTTGTCCTGCCCTGTTGCGCCGAGCGGACTCCGAGCGCCATGGTGAGCGAGCTCCCGATCAGCACGATCGTGTTGAATCCTCCGAGCTCGATCGACAGCTCATGGCTGCCGGCGGCGAAGGAGGTGGGGTCCTTCCAGCGGTAAAGCAGGTAACACATGAACAGCCCGCCGAAGAACATGATCTCCTGCACCAGAAACAGCCACATCCCCAGGGTCGAGGATTCCTTCTGCTGCTCGAGGTCGTCGAAGTGGTGCGCCAGAAACCTGGAATGACCGTGGGACACGAGGGCGGCTCCTTGTTCGTCGCTCTCTATCAATGCCGACGCGCGGTCGGAACCACGCGCCCGGCGGCCTCTTCGGCCGCCTCGAAGTAGTCGTAGGGCTCACGCGACACGCTGGGCGCGAAGGTGAAGTTCTCGGTCGGCGGCGGGGAGGTGGTTTCCCACTCGAGGCCGCGCGCATGCCAGGGGTTGTTGCCGGCGAGCTTGCCGCTCTTCAAAGACCAGATGAGGTACGCCGCCGGCAGAACGAAGCCGAGCGCCAGCACGGAAGCACCGGCGGTCGAGAGGACGTTCAGGACCTGGAACTCCTCCGGATAGGAGTGGTAGCGGCGGGGCATCCCCATGTAGCCCAGCAGAAACTGGGGAAAGAAGGTCAGGTTGAAACCGACGAAGACCAGCAGGGCGGCGATCTTCGCCCAGAATTCCGGATAGAGGCGGCCGGTGATCTTCGGCCACCAGAAGTGCAGGCCGCCAAGGTAGCCCATGAGCGTGCCGCCGACCATCACGTAGTGGAAATGGGCGACGACGAAGTAGGTGTCGTGAACGTGGA
>JAYTAM010000317.1:0-6583 GCA_043737505.1 Thermoanaerobaculia bacterium | reverse complement strand
TGTCCCTCTATTGTGTCCCCGATTCAGGCCAGGCAGCAAGCAGCTACTCCCGCTGCGGTTTGACCATCACGGTCGTATAGCGCTCCAGACTGACCTCGCCCGGGGGCTGACCGCGGCGCTTCGAGACGTCGGCGCCGCGGGCCATGTGGACGGCGACCCGGCCGGCGTTCTTCGCCCTGGAGTAGCCCGCTGCCAGGGCGGCGGCGTAGAGCTCCGTCGGCCTGGGCAGGCGCTCCAGGTGGTCGGGGTTTCGCACCAGGACGTGAGAGCCCGAATCCCCGGCCAGATGGAACCAGAAGTCGAGCGGCTGGGTGAGCTTTGTCGTCAGCAGGTCGTTCTCTTCGGCTGTCTTGCCTACCAGCACCGTGAAACCGTCCGGCGAGAGGAAGCGACGGGCGATCCGGCGGCCGCGGTAGATCCCCTGCTCCGGGTCGGAGGGGGGTGGGGGGCCGGCTGCGGCGGGTGACATCGGAGGACAATCGTACCGGCCCGGGGGCCGAAACGGTCTACCGGACCCGGACCGTAGTAGACTGTGGATACTTCCGCGGGCGCTTTTGCCGCCGCCTTTGCGCCCGCCCCAAACGCTCGCAACGCTGTTTCACGGAGCCCGCTTGTCTCGAAAAATGCTTATCAACGCCCGCAGCGCGGAGGAACTACGCATTGCCGTGGTCTCCGACGCCGGGCTCGAGAACTACCAGGTCGAAGTCGGAGAGGGGGGTCTGACGCGCGGCAACATCTACCGCGGCGTGATCTCGAATCTCCAGCCGGCCCTGAACGCCGCCTTCGTCGACTACGGAACCGGCAAGAACGGTTTCCTCGCCATCCAGGACGTCGTCGCCGAGGCGCGCTACGCCGAGCCGTCCCACGGTGGTCGCCCTGAGATCCAGGAGATCCTGCAGCAGGGCAAGCCGATCGTCATCCAGGTCACCCGCGAACCCGAGAATGCCAAGGGCGCCGCGATCACGACCAACCTCTCCCTCGCCGGGCGCTACCTGGTCTTCACGCCGTTCGACGACACCCGCGGCGTTTCGCGCAAGGTTGAGGACGAGGAGACCCGCTCGGAGCTGCGTGGCATCGCCGGCAAGCTCGAGCTGCCCGACGGCGGCGGCGTCATCGTGCGCACCAACGCGCTGGGCGAGACCCGCGCCGAGCTGCAGAAGGACCTCGCCGCGCTCCTGCGGGTCTGGAAGCGCATTCAGACCGAGGCGCGGCGCGGCAACGGCCCGCGGCTGCTCTACAGCGACCAGGACCTGATTCTCCGTGCGCTGCGCGATCATCTCGACGTCGGCGTCGACGAGATCCTGGTCGACGACGAGACCGCTTTCCAGCAGGCCGCCGAGTACATGCAGGCGTTCATGCCGCGTACCCGGGTCGAGCTCACCCACTACGTCGAGCGCGTGCCGCTGTTCTCCAAGTACTCGCTCGAGAGCCAGATCGAGCAGATCTTCGCCCGCACCGTGCCGCTGCCGGGCGGCGGCTCGATCGTCGTCGACTCGACCGAGGCCCTGACCGCCATCGACGTCAACTCGGGCCGCGCTTCGAGCAACGGCAGCCATGAGGACATGGCCCTCGAGACCAACCTCCAGGCGGCGCGGGAAGTGGCGCGGCAACTGCGCCTGCGCGACCTCGGCGGCCTGGTCGTCGTCGACTTCATCGACCTGCGGAGCATGAAGAACCGGCGCGCGGTCGAGAAGACGATGAAGGACTCGCTGAAGATCGACCGCGCACGTTCGACGGTCGGCCGGCTGTCTCCGAACGGTCTCCTCGAGATCAACCGCCAGCGTATCCAGCAGTCGCTGCGGGCCCGGGCACAGCGCCCCTGCCCGACCTGCCAGGGCACGGGGCGGGTGCCGTCGATGGAGTCGGTGGGGCTGAACCTGATGCGGAGAATCGAAGGCCGGGCGGCCACCGGGCGGCTTCTCAAGGCGCGGGTGGAGATGCATCCGGAGCTCGCCGAGGCGATGCAGAACGGGCGCCGCAAAGACCTCGCGCGGCTCGAGAGCGAGTACGACATCGAGATCGAGATCGTCGCCTCTCACCGGTTGCACGGCCCCGAGGAGCAGATCGAGTGGCGCGACCGGCAGACGCCGATCACGATGGCGCCCCACAAGGCGGAGGCGAGCGTGCGCCGCAGCTCGCCGCAGGCAGCGCTGGCGCCGGTCGTCTTCGAGGTCAACCCTTCGGCGGAACCGGAGGCGGAGGGTGAAGGAGACGGCGTCGCAGCCAACGGGACCGAGGGCGCCGGCGAGGCGCGGCGCGGCGGCAAGAAGCGCCGACGGGGCGGCAAGCGCCGCCGCGGCAAGCGCGGCGATCTTCCGGTGGCGCAGAGCACCGGCGAGTCCCTGGTGCTCTTCGGCGGTGACCCGGGCAGCGAGACCTTCGACGACAACGGTGAACCGGAGGACGGTCAGTTGAAGGTGATCCGCCGGCTCCACGACGTTCCGGTCGAGCTGCCCGAGATCAACGGCAATGTCGAGCCCTCCGCCTACGTCCCGCACGCGGGTGGCGACCGCAACCTGCGCACCCGGCTCGCGCCGCGCGGTGTGCCGACCCAGCCTGCCGCCCGCGGATCCCGTCCCGAACAGGTCGATCCGTCCGGGCGCCCCCGGCGTCGCGGCGGTAAGCGGCGCGGTGGCCGCGGCCGCCGTCCAGAGGGCTCGCCCCTGCCGGCGGGAGTCGGTGTGCAGGCCCCCTCGGCCCCGTCCCCGGGACCGATCGACAGCGATAGCTGAGGCGACCGCACGACGCTGCCGCGACCGCAGCCCGGTCGCGGCGGCATTCGCGCGAGTGTGAACTACGGTCTGGCCCGGCGGCCGGTCGAGCCGGTATTCTTCGCACGAGCGAGGAGGCTCCATGGACGGCAGAGGCGACATCGACAGGTCGGAGACCCACGAGTGGCTGGAGGCGCTGGATGACGTCATTGCTGCCCGCGGTGACGATCGCGCCCGATTTCTGCTCGGCGAACTGGCCGATCGCGCCTACCGCCGGGGAGTCCCGTTGCCGGCGCCGGTCAGCCCTTACGTCAATACCATCCCCTGGTTCGAGCAGCCGGCCTACCCGGGAGATCGCGCCCTCGAGCGCCGCATCAAGTCGATCATCCGCTGGAACGCGATGGCGATGGTGGTGCGGGCGAACAAGCACGAGGACGGCATCGGAGGTCATATCTCGACCTATGCCTCCGCCGCGACCCTGCTCGAAGTCGGCTTCAACCACTTCTTCCGCGGCCGCGGGGAGAGCGGCTTCGACGGCGACCTGATCTACTTTCAGGGGCACGCTTCGCCGGGCATCTACGCCCGCGCTTTTCTCGAAGGCCGGCTGTCGGAGTCGCGGCTGGAGAACTTCCGGCGCGATCTCGCACCCACGGGCGGGCTCTCCTCCTATCCCCATCCCTGGTTGATGCCCGACTTCTGGGAGTTTCCGACTGTCTCGATGGGCCTCGGTCCGATTTCCGCGATCTATCAGGCGCGCTTCAACCGCTACCTCGAGAACCGCGGTCTGCTCGAGACGGGTCATCGCCGGGTATGGGCCTTCCTGGGCGACGGGGAGACGGACGAACCCGAGTCGCTGGGCGCGCTCACCCTCGCCTCGCGCGAGGGTCTCGACAACCTCACCTTCGTCGTCAACTGCAACCTCCAGCGCCTGGACGGTCCGGTGCGCGGCAACGGCAAGATCATCCAGGAGCTCGAAGCGGCGTTCCGCGGCGCCGGCTGGAATGTGCTCAAGGTGATCTGGGGCTCTTCCTGGGATCCGCTGCTCGACCGCGACAAGGACGGCTGGCTGGTGCGGGTGATGAACGAGACTCTCGACGGCGAGTACCAGAAGTACTCGGTCGAAGGCGGCGACTACATCCGCGAACACTTTTTCGGGCGTTACCCCGAGCTCGCGGCGATGGTGGCGGACATCCCCAACGACCAGATGCCCTACCTGCGGCGCGGCGGACTCGACCCGGAGAAGGTCTACGCTGCTTACAAGGCGGCGACCGAGACCAAAGGCGCGCCGACGGTCATCCTGGCGAAGACCATCAAGGGCTACGGCATGGGCGTCTCCGGCGAAGGCAAGAACGTCGCCCATCAGCAGAAGAAACTGAATGAGGAAGAACTGCGCGCCTTCCGCGACCGGTTCGAGATTCCCGTGGCCGACGAGCACCTGGGCGACGCACCCTTCTACCGGCCGGCCGATGGCAGCCCCGAGCTCGAATACATGAGGGCCCGGCGCTCGGCGCTCGGCGGCAGCGTCCCGGCGCGCAAGGCCTGGACAGTGCCGATGGCGCCGCCGCCGAAAGCGACCTTCGCCGAGTTCCTGGCTGGCGGCAACCGCGAGGTGTCGACGACGATGGGCTTCGTCCAGATCCTGCGGCAGCTGCTCAAGGATCCCGTGGTCGGGCCGCGGATCGTGCCGATCGTGCCCGACGAAGCGCGTACTTTCGGCATGGAGTCGCTCTTCCGCCAGCACGGCATCTACTCCAGCAAGGGGCAGCTCTACGAACCGGTCGATTCGAAGACGCTGCTGTTCTACAGAGAGGTCAAGGACGGTCAGATCCTGGAAGAGGGGATCACCGAGGCCGGCTCGATGGCCTCCTTCACCGCCGCCGGGACGGCGTACGCGAGCCACGGGCTCGACATGATCCCGTTCTTCATCTTCTATTCGATGTTCGGCTTCCAGCGCATCGGCGATCAGATCTGGGCCTTCGGCGATCAGCGCGGCCGCGGCTTTCTGCTCGGCGCGACCGCCGGCCGCACCACATTGAACGGCGAGGGGTTGCAGCACGAAGACGGGCACAGCCATCTCCTCGCCTGCTCGGTGCCGAATCTCGTGGCCTACGATCCCGCCTACGCCTTCGAAGTCGCGGTGATCGTCGAGGACGGAATGCGGCGCATGTACCAGGAGCGTGAAGACATCTTCTACTACCTCACTCTCTACAACGAGAACTACGTGATGCCGCCGATGCCCGAAGGTGCGGCCGAGGGGATCCTGAAGGGCCTCTACCTGTTCTCGCCTTCGCCGTTGCCGGCGGAGCGGCCGCGAGTCCAGCTGCTGGGCTCGGGATCGATCCTCGGAGAGGCGCTGCGCGCGCAGCAGATCCTCGACCAGCGCTTCGGCGTCGCCGCCGACGTCTGGAGCGCCACCTCCTACAAAGAGCTGCGTCGCGAGGCGCTCGAGTGCGAGCGCTTCAATCTCCTCCATCCCGACGCGGAGCCTCGTGTTCCGTACGTGACGAGTCTCCTCGGCGCCGCCCGTGGGCCGGTCGTCGCGGTCTCGGACTTCATGAAGCTGGTGCCCGATCAGATCGCCCGCTGGGTGCCGCAGGGGCTGCTGCCGCTCGGTACGGACGGCTTCGGGCGCAGCGAGACCCGTGAAGAGCTGCGCCGGTTCTTCGGCATCGACGCCGAGCATGTTGCTCTCGCCGCGCTCGTCGGGCTCGCGCGCCGCGGAGAGATTTCACGCCACGTGGCCGCTCTGGCCGTGCACGAGCTCGGTATCGATGCCGAGAGCGCCAACCCCCTCACCCGCTGACCCGAGATTTTCGGGAGACCTCGCCAGGACATTCCCCATGCGTCGACCGATCGCACCCCTCGCGCAGCTCACCCTTCTTCCGCTCCTCCTGGTTTTCGCCGCCTACTCGCCCGCCGTCGCGACCTGCGGCGGAGGCGGTGGAGGAGGCATGGGCGGAGTCTCCTCCGGTGGCATGGGTGAGGCCGAGGTCTACCGTGTACCGTGGAAGGTGCTCGAACCGAAGGCGGCCCCCGCTCCGGGTACCTCCGGCATGTCGGTGCTCTGGTTCCCGGTGTCACGCGACGAGGCGCGCGGATCGCAGCTCCTCGAATCGCGCTATCTGACGCTGACGATCGCCCCGTGCGCCGGCTTCTGGATCGTGCCTTCGGACGCCGCGGCGCTGCGCCTCCAGTACGGTGCCATGGACGCCACTGCGGTGGCGCTGGTCGTCGGTGCCGAGGGCGTCGAGCTGGCGCGGATCACGCCCGAGAAGGGGGAGCTGCGGGTCGCTGCGCTCGAGAAAGCGCTGCGCGCCGAGGTCGACCGGCGGCGCGCGGTGGCGGAGGCTCGCCTCGACGAAGCGGTCGCCAGGGAGAAGGCCAGCGAAGTCGATGCCGCGGCGACGATCTATCAGGAGGTCTATTCCCAGCGCTGTCTGGTGTCGAGCTCGGCGCGCAAGGCGCAGAAGTCGCTCAAGCGGCTCGGACGCACGGTGGCCGACGAGGACGCGGCGCTCGACTTTCCGGCGCCGGATCTCAGCCTCGAGAAGTCCGAAGTCATGACCGCTCTCCTTCGCGCCGGTCTCCGCGCCGAATACGAGCTGCGGATCGACGACGCCCGGCGCTCCTACGAGCTCGCCCATGCCGCCGACCCCGCCGACCCGGTGGCGACACGTTTCCTCGCCGAGTTCCACCGCCACCACAGCGGTGACTGGCAGCTCGCGCGGACGCTCTTCGGCGAGCTCCTGGCGCGCCCGGCCGATGCCCTCTCCCGCGCGGTGGCGTTGCACGGTCTCGGCAAGATGACGATTCATTCGGGCGAGTTCCTGCGTGGCGTCGGCATGTTCGAGGCCTCGATCGCCGAGTATCCG
>JAYTAM010000316.1:0-15054 GCA_043737505.1 Thermoanaerobaculia bacterium | reverse complement strand
CGCGCGGGGGTGGGGCATTCTGGAACGGGCGCCGGATGCGGGTCTCCGACCGGCCCACCCTGTCGGGAGCCTTCCTCGCGACCGGCTATCCGTTCCGCGCCAAAGCGGCTCTCGACCTCTATCTGGAGCTGTTCCGCGGCATCTTCACCGAAGCCCGCGCGGTGCGCCGCTGCGGCGCGGCGGCCCTCGATCTGGCCTACGTCGCCGCCGGTGTCTACGACGGTTTCTTCGAGTTCCGCCTCTCGCCCTGGGACATCGCCGCCGGTTCGCTGCTGATCGAGCAGGCGGGCGGCGTGCTTTCCGATCTCGACGGGGGCGAGCGCTACCTCGCGTCGGGGAACGTCCTCGCCGGCAACCCCGGGGTACACGCCGGCCTTCTGGCGATCACCAGGGGACTGGCCTCGGAGGCCGAGCTCGACCGTCTCGTGCCGTGAGCCGGCCCTGAGACGGCCGTGAGCCCAAACAAGTCCGTCGAGCTGCACCTCCATCCGCGCAATGCGCATGGCCGGATTCGGACGCTGCGGCTCAGCCGGCGAGGCAAGGCCTTCGGCCTGGCGGTCCTCGGGGCCTACCTGCTGTTCGTTGCCGGCGGACTCCTGCTGGCTCCGCGGACGATCTCCAATCAGCTACTGCAGCGCGACTATCGTGTCCGCGTGGCCAGGCGGCAGCAGCTCGGAGAGCGGCTGCAGGCGCTGGTCGAACGCTTCGCTGAGCTCGGCGGCCAGGGGCATGCGCTGCACGAACGGGTCGATCGCATCGTGCGGGTCTACGACATGCCTGCGTTGCCCGACGCTGCGAAGGAGCGCTTTCCATCCCGCCCGGCCGATCTCCCGGAGACCATCTTCGGCGGCGCGCTGGCGGAAGGAAACCGACTCGAGACGGCGCTGCGCCAGGACCTCGACGAGATCGATGCCGCCCTCGGCGCGCTCGAGGCCTTCGAGAGCGCGCACCGCAAGTGGGTGTCCGAGGTGCCGGCGCGTTCGCCCCTGCGCGGTGAGGATGTCGTGCTGACCAGCGCCTTCGGCAGCCGCCGCAGCCCGTACACCCGGGCGATGGAGTTTCACTCCGGAATCGACCTCGCCGCACCGGCCGGAGCTCGTATCTTCGCGCCGGCCTCCGGCGTGGTGGTCTGGGCCGGCGCAGTCGAAGCCGATCGTCGCAACGACTGGTGGCGACTCGGTCAGACGGTCGTCATCGCGAGCGGCGACACCTTCCGGACGATCTTCGGCCACTGTCAGGAGATTCTGGTGCGGCCGGGAACGAGGGTCGCCGCCGGCGATCCGATCGCCACCGTCGGCGAGACCGGGTGGACGACCGGACCGCACCTGCACTACGAGATCCGGCGCCGGACGGCCGACGGCTGGACGGCGGTGGATCCGCGCGACTATCTGCTGGACAAGCCGCTCGACGACCACGATCGCCCGCCGGCAGCCCGCAACTCCGCCGCCCTCCCGGTGCAGCCGCTCCCGCCGCAGTTCCTGCGCTAGGGGTCGCGGATCTCTTTCGCGGGCGAGCCCATCATCGTCCGCCCGAACCAGGCGGCGAAAAGCAGATACAGGGCGCTTGCGAGAAGCAGCCAGGGCTGGCGCTCCCCCTCGGCGACGGTGCGGACGAGGGTGAGAGCGACAACCGTGAGGTGGAGGAGGTTCGCCATCACCACCGGCCGGTTGTAGATCCCGCCGATCACCATCTCGCGGACCGACCAGTTGAGCATCGCGAAGCCGAGGTAGAGACCGCCTGCGACCTGGACGAGGATCTCCGCCAGCTCTCCGCTTCCGCCCTGCCAGGCGACGATCTCCTGCGGCAGGAAAGTGGCTGCGAGGCCGAGCGCCCCCATGCCGATCGCACTGGCGCTCATCATCCACTTCGTCCGCATGGTGACCTCGACTCCTCAGGAATCCGCTGCGTTTGCGCCAGAGCCGTTCGGCCGGATGACGACCTTGAGCGCTCGCCGGTCCATCATCGCGCAGAGCGCCGACTCGACGTTGGGCAGCGTTTCCTCGTAGGTCAGCAAGGCGCGAAAGTCCGAGCGCGCCTCGCCGAGCCGGGCGATGGCGGCGCCGAAGCTCCTGGGGGTGTGGTGATAGGTACCGAGAAGCGAGAGCTCGTCGTAGTGGATCGGGTAAGTGGCGAGCTCGATCCGGTCGGCTGGCGCGCAGCCGCCGAAGAAGAGCGTCGTGCCGCCGGGACGCGTAGCTTCGACCGCCGTCTGCCAGCCGGAGACCGTACCGGTGGCATCGATGGCGATGTCGTATTCGCGCTCGACTCGCTCGAGTCGCCCGGGCGCCTGGGCTCCGCCCCCCGTGGAGGGTGCCATCGGGATCGTCGCCGTCGCCCCCATCCGGCGGGCGAGATCGAGGCGGTGGGAATGCGGATCGGCGGCGGTGACGCAATGCCCGAGCTGCGAAAGGACGGCGACGAAAAGCAGGCCCAACGCTCCGCCGCCCAGGACCAGGACCGGACAGCCGGAGCTCCTCTCGCCGCTCTCGCCCAGGCGGGCCAGCCCGTGTTCGACGCAGGCCAGCGGTTCGGCCAGTGCGGCGAGCTCCGGCGCGAGGCCGGGCGGGCGGCGATAGGTCGCGCGCGCGACAAAGAGCGCCGGCACCAGGAGGAAGTCGGCAAAGCCGCCGTTCAGGTAGACGAGCGCCGGACAGAGGTTCTCGCGCCCGCCGCGGCAGGCCGGACAGATCCCGCAGGAGGCGGAGTTGGCGACCACCACGGCGTCGCCCTCGCGGAACGGTGGGGAGGAGAAGCCGCGGCCGATGCCGCCGGTACCGCCGACACCGCCGACCGCCGCAATCCGGCCGGTCATCTCGTGGCCGAAAGGCCCGGGGACCTCGAGCATCCGAGGATGGCCGCCGCGGCGAAAAACCTTCAGATCGGTGCCGCAGGTGGTGGCGGCTTCGATGGCCACCAGGAGCTCCCCTGGGCCGGGCCGCGGGACCTCGACCTCGCGCAGGGCGAGCTTGCCGGGTCCAAGCAGGAAGATCGCCCGCGCTCTATCCGGCAGGCTACCGGTCATGGCGGTCATGGATGGAAGGCCACTTTGAGCGCCTGCTGCGTGCGGGCCAGCTGGAGTCCTTCGGCAAAGGCGGCGAGCGGCAAGCGGTGGCTCACCAACCGCCCGGGACGGAGCCTGCCGGAGCACAGGAGCTCCCAGATGAGGGCCTGCTCGGAAAGCCCGCCCGAGTAAGTTCCGACCAGGCGCTTCTCGTATTTGAAAAGGTCGTTGAGGGCGAATCCGGCAGGTTCACCCGCGCCGGCGTGGGCAAAGAGGACCGCGGTGCCCCCGGGCCGCAGCGCCGCGAGAGCGGCCGCGGTGAGAGCGCTGCCGCCGACGCAATCGAAGACCGCGTCGGCGCCCCGTCCGTCGGGACTCGCCTCGCGCGCCGATGCGAGGAGTGCCTCGCCGGGCGTTGCGACGAGATCGGCGCCGAACGCGAGCGCCTGCTGCCGCCGGTCTTCGCGCGGGTCCACCACGACGGTGCGGACGGCGGCATCGAGAGCGCGCAGGACCAGGAGGTGGAGGAGCCCCATGCTTCCGCCGCCGAGAATGACCGCCACGCGCCGGCCGCTTTGGTCGCCGGCGGAGTGCCGCAGCGTCACCGGCGGCGTGAGGAGCGGACTCCGCGTCAGGCTCCGGAGCACGCAGGCCGCCGGTTCGAGGAAGAGGGCATCGAGATCGTCCAGGGTCTCCGGCAGCCGGCGGGCGGTTGCGGCGAGCGCGCGCCGACGGACCAGGATCAGCTCGGCGAACCCGCCCGGCTGGAGGAGGTTCTCGCGAAAAGCGGTGCACTGCGTTCCGGCGCCGGAGGCGCAGTCGAAACAGGTGCCGCAGGCCGCGTGGTGCGGTACGGCCAGACGCTGTCCCGGAGCGTAGCCCTCGACACCGGAGCCGATGGCGACCACCTCGCCGACGATCTCGTGCCCCAGCACCGTTCCAGCAGGGGTTTTCGCGGTCGCCAGCTTGAACAGATCGGTGCCGCAGAGGCCGCTCCAGCGCATGCGCAGAACGAGCTCGCCGTCGGCGGGGGCCGGGTCGAGCAGGAGCTGCCATCGCGGCTCATTGCGCTCGTCGATCGTGACCGCTTGCATCGCAAGGTATCATTCCACCAGATGGAACGCCGGATCCACCGCCGGTTCTCCCGGCGCCTCGAGCTGCGCTTCTGGCGCCCCGGCGAGTCGCAGGGGCACACCGCCTACACCACCAACATCTCGAAGAGCGGTCTGTTCCTGAGCAGCGCCAACGCGTTGATGCCCGGCGAAAGGCTGCGGCTGGAGATCGTCGATCGCGAGAACGGGTTCTTTGCCGAGGGGCAGGTGGCCCGGGTCCGGCGGGTGGCGCTGGCGTTGCGGCAGGTCGATCAGCCCGGCGTGGGGGTGCGCTTCCTCCTGCCGGAGGAGCTGGTCGAGCGCCTCCTCCCGCTCGCGCAGCAGACAGGCCCTGTCACCCAGGGGGGCCGCACGCTCGAGCCCGAACCGTTCACCGCCGACGATCCAGCGGCCGGGGACGCACCGATTGCGGTCACCTCCGGCGCCGGCTCGGGGGCACAGGCGGCGAGCGATCCGCCGCCGGCGCGAGACCTGCCGATGGACATCTCCCGCGACAAGATCGTGCCGATCCAGTTCCCCGATCCGGCGAGCTTTCTTTCGACCTACCATCGCGATATCAGCTCTGGCGGGCTCTTCGTTTCGACGCCGAACCCCCTGCCGATGCAGGCGACTCTCTGGATCGAGATGCAGCTGCCGATCCCCGGCGAGCGGCCCCGGCTCTTCGCCGCCCGGGTCGTGCAGAGATTCGATCCGCAGGCCGTGGTCGGCGAGGGCAAGAACTACCTCTCCGGCATGGCGGTGCAGTTCCTCGATCCGGAGAAGGTTCTGGCGGAGCTGGCGCCGCTGCTCAGCATCCTGCGCCGCTGAAACGATAAGCTTGCCGCCTGCGGTGGTCGCCTGGACCGCCGTTCAACGAGGAGAGTTCAGATGCCCTACAGCCCGATGTTGGTTCGTCCGATGCGCGAAGAGCTGGCGAGCGCCGGTTTCACCGAGCTCACGACCGCCGCCCAGGTCGATAGCCTGATCGACGAGAAGCAGGGAACGACTTTGGTGGTGGTCAACTCCGTCTGCGGCTGCGCCGCCGGTGGCGCCCGCCCGGGAGCCCGTCTGGCGATCCAGGAGTCGCCCCGCCCCGACCGGCTCGCCACGGTTTTCGCCGGCCAGGACCTCGAAGCCACCGCGCGGATGCGGGCGCGCTTCGGCGAGATTCCGCCGTCGTCGCCGTCGATGGGCCTGTTCAAGGACGGGGAGCTGGTCTGGTTCCTGCCCCGTCACCGCATCGAAGGCCGCGACGCCCTGGCGGTGGCCGCGGACCTGCGCGCGGCGTTCGCCGCGCACTGCGCCCCGGTGCCGGTCGCCGGCTGAGCCCTGGCGACGCCATTCGACCGACCGGGCCGAGACCACTATGGGCACCTTTCATCACAACAAGCACGAACTGCACGGCATCACCGTCGTCGTCGAGACCTCCGGGCCGGAGCTCTTCGTCGGGCGATGTGACGACATCGTCGCGGAGGGAGTCATCCTGCGCGATGCCGATGTTCACCGCGAACGGTCTCAAGGCCACGAAGGCGATTCGCCGGGTGGCAAGAGCCGCGCCGAATTTCTCGAGCACGCCCGGCGCTTCGGCGCCTGGCCGAATCTGAAGCGTATTCTCGTCCCTGCTGAGAGCGTGCGCGAGATCCGCCGCCTCGGCGAGATCTGAGCTTTTCCCCGACACAGGAGCCTCTTCCATGAACGGAATCGTCCGCGTCCCGGCGCCGGTCAACGAGCCGGTCCACTCCTATGCTCCGGGCTCGCCGGAGCGGGCCTCGCTCAAGCGTCGCCTGGCGGAGATGGTGAACGAGCAGATCGAGATTCCGCTGGTCATCGGTGGCCAGGAGGTGCGCACCGGGAAGACCGGGCAATGCGCTTCGCCGCACGACCACGCGCGGAAGCTCGCGACCTATCACCAGGCCGGGCCGAAAGAGGTCGACCAGGCGATTGCCGCCGCCGCGGCGGCCTGGAGCGACTGGTCCGAGACGCCGTGGGAGGCGCGGGCCGCAGTCCTGCTCAAGGCGGCGGATCTTCTCGCCGGGCCCTGGCGCGACACAGTGAACGCAGCGACCATGCTCGGGCAGTCGAAGACCGTATTCCAGGCCGAGATCGACTCGGCTTGTGAGCTCATCGACTTCTGGCGTTTCAATGCCCACTTCGCGCAGGAGATCTACGCCCAGCAGCCGGTATCTTCGCGAGGCGTCTGGAACCGGATCGACTACCGGCCGCTCGAGGGCTTCGTCTTTGCGGTGACGCCGTTCAACTTCACCGCCATCGGTGGCAATCTCTCCACTTCGCCGGCGCTCATGGGCAACACCGTCCTGTGGAAGCCGGCGTCGACGTCCATCCTTTCGAACCACTACATCATGCAGATCCTGATCGAGGCCGGGCTGCCGCCCGGGGTGGTGAACTTCATCCCCGGACGCGGCGCCGACGTCGGCGATCCTGTCTTCGCCAACCGCGGATTCGCCGGCCTGCACTTCACCGGCTCGACCGAAACGTTTCACGGCATGTGGAACACGATCGCCACGAACCTGCCACAGTACAAGTCGTATCCGCGTATCGTCGGCGAGACCGGCGGCAAGGACTTCATCTTTGCGCATCCCTCGGCCGACGTCGAGGCGCTCGCCGTCGCGCTGGTGCGCGGCTCGTTCGAGTATCAGGGTCAGAAGTGCTCCGCTGCCTCGCGCGGCTACATCCCGAAGTCGCTCTGGCCGGCGGTCAAGGAGCGCGTGGTCGCCGAAGTCGAAGCGATCCGCATGGGATCCCCGCTCGACTTCCGCAACTTCATGGCAGCGGTGATCGACGAAACCTCCTTCGACCGCACGATGGGCTACATCGACTTTGCGCGACGGTCGAACGAAGCGCAGATCGTCGTCGGCGGAAGCGGCGACAAGGCGGCCGGCTACTTCGTCGAGCCGACCGTCGTGCTGACCTCGAACCCGCACTTCAAGCTCATGGAGGAAGAGATCTTCGCGCCGGTGCTGACCCTCTTCGTCTACGACGACCGCGACTTCGAAGCGACGATGGCGCTCTGCGACACGACCTCACCGTACGCCCTGACCGGCGCCATCTTCGCCCGGGACCGGGCGGTCATCCAGCGGATGTCGACCGCCCTGCGTCACGCCGCCGGGAACTTCTACATCAACGACAAGCCCACCGGTGCGGTAGTCGGCCAGCAGCCGTTCGGTGGAGCTCGTGCCTCCGGCACCAACGACAAGGCGGGGGCCGCCGCCAATCTCACGCGCTGGACCTCGATGCGGACGATGAAGGAGACCTTCGTCGCGCCGCGCGAGGTCGCCTATCCCCACATGGCGGAGGAGTAGGCTCTCGCCGATGCTCTGGCGCCGGTCCAGGCGGGTCGACCTGGCGCTCGCCCTGGCCGGGGCGCTCGCCGCCACGGCGGACGTGGGCGAAGCGCGGGCCGCCGGCCACCACCGGCGGTTCGACCGGCCGCCGGTGACGGTCACCTCGCCGCTCTCGACCGCTCCTCTGCGGGCATTTGAAACCATCGTCATCGCCTGGGAGCCTCTGCCGGAGCTCGAGCTCCACTCCGGATTCGAGGAGTGGGAGGCGTTTCTCTCGCTCGATGACGGCGAGCGCTACCCCGTACGCCTGACGCCGCATCTCGACCTCACCCGCCGGAGCTTCGCGGTGACGTTGCCGCGGTTCGCCGCCAAGCGGGCGCGGCTGCTGCTGCGGTTCGGTGACGAGCGCGAGGAGTTCGAGTACGAAGTGCCGGGCGAGTTCGCGATCCTCGCCGCGCGCCAGCTCGATGCCGAGCCCGCGCATCTGGCGCGCGGACGCGGGGAGCCGGCGCGCCCATCGGACCCGCGCGATGCCGGAGTTTCTCTATGGGTCGAAGGGAAGCGGCAGGGTGGCGCGACCCGCACGGTCACGGCGGCGCGCCGCGAAACGGAGATCGATGCGGTCGAGCCCCACGCGTGGCTCGCCTTCCGTTACGCCACGGCTGCACCCGCGTCGCCGCAAATCGCCGCCACCGAGTCCTCCGACCATCCCTTTACTGGTCCTTTCGCCTCGACCTCCACCGATCGCCCGACGCCGCCGTGCTGCGTCGCGATCGAACCCCGCCGCAGTACCTGCCGCCAGAACGAATGATCGCCGGCGCACGCGAGGTGCGCCGATCGCGACATTCGTGCGGAATCCGCAATGCGGATCCGTGTCCAACTTCGCCTTTCTGGAGCAGGAGATTTTCATGTTCAGAGCTTTGCGTATCCTTGCCTTCTTCGGCGCCTGTGCGCTCCTTTCCGGCCCGCTGCTGGCTGCTTTCGAGGCCCGACTCACTCTGCCCGGCGGCGGCGCGGCCGCCGGCTACTCGGTCTCGGTGGTCGGTCAACCGGTGACGGTGCTGACCGACGGCGAAGGCCGGCTGACGCTGGATCCGCCGCCGGCGTTGCCGTTCGTGCTGGTTGCGACCTCTCCCTCGGGCGAAACCTCCGCGCCGTTCGAAGTCACCGACCTTGCGGTCGTCGAGCTCGCGCTGCCGGAGGTACTGCGCGAGAGCGTCACGGTGGTCTCCGGCGTCGCGCCGGGCATCGACCTCGCCCTCGGCACCGCCGCTACCGTAGTGACGAGGGAGGAGATCGAGCAGCGCGCGCCGCAGCGGCTCTTTCAGACTCTCGAATCGGTCGTCGGCACATCGAAGCTGGGCGACGGCGCCGACTCGGTGCTCGCGGTGCGCAACCTGGGGCGCGGACGCACCCTGATCATGCTCGACGGCGCCCGGGTGACCGCCGAGCGGCGGGCGGGTCCCTCGGCGACGTTCGTCGACCCCTCGAGCCTCGGCTCGGTCGAGGTCGCCCGCGGTCCGGGCTCGGTGGTCTACGGCTCGGACGCCTTCGGCGGCGTGGTCAACGCCGTCACCCGCGAGCCCGACCTCGAAGAGGCGCAATTTACCTATGGCGCAGAGGGCGCCTTCGACGCAGCGGACGAGGCCTCGGCCTTCGTCTCGGGCTCCTTGCCCGTCGGCAGCGGCGGAGTTCTCGTCGAAGCGCACTACCGCGACGCCGACGATTCCAGCGCCGGCGGCGGCGACGAGATCTTCAATTCCGGGTACTCCTCTTTCGGCGGCGCCCTGAGGTACCTGGTGCCGGCCGGTACGGGTCGGTTCCGGCTCGGCCTGAGTATCGACCGCGTCGAGGATCTCGGCAAGGCGGCGATCGATTCGCAGTCCATCCGCGCCTACTACCCGAAAGAGGACTCGGATCGGTTGACGGTCTCCTGGATCGGATCGGCCGGCTCCTGGGATTCGCTGGAGGCCTCGGCTTTCTACGGCAGCTACGACATCGTGCTCGATCGCGACCGCGCCCCCACCTCCACCTCGAACCGGCGAATCGATCGCGCGGATACCCGGGCGAAAGACGGCTCGGCGCGCTTCGTGGCCGCCCGGCCGCTGGCCGGCGGTCGCGTGCAGGCGGGGCTCGACGTCGTCACGCGCTTCGATCTCGAGTCGGTCTTCTCGCAGATCCGCTACGCGGGCGATGGCGAGACCATTAGCCGCGTCGACCTCTTTCCTGCGATCGACGATGCGGCGAAGCTCGACACTGGGCTCTTCGCGACCTGGAACCGGGCTCTCACGGAGCGCATCTCGCTCGCGCTGGGAGCGCGCGGCGACTACGTCGAGACCGAGAACACCGGCGGCTTCTTCGGTGATCGCTCGACCGACACGACGGACTTCTCCGGCAA
Organism: Thermoanaerobaculia bacterium; assembly: GCA_043737505.1. Classification (GTDB taxonomy): domain Bacteria; phylum Acidobacteriota; class Thermoanaerobaculia; order Multivoradales; family JAGPDF01; genus JAGPDF01. Next base: position 5,262 of record JAYTAM010000316.1, on the reverse strand, counting down.
CGTCGCCCTGGCGTTCGGACCGTTCGCCGGCTGGACGACGACGGCTCAGGTCGCCCGCGGATTCCGCACGCCGACCCTTTCGGACCTCTACTTCCGGGGTCCCTCCGGCCGGGGCTTCGTGGTCGGCAACCCCGATCTCGAAGAGGAGACGAGCCTGCAGTTCGATCTCGGTTCCCGCTGGCGCAGCGGCAGGACGGCGGTCGGCTTCTTCGCCTATCGCTACGAGATCGACAATCTCATCGAGCGCTACGGTGTCGGCGACAACTTCCAGTTCCGCAATCGCGGCGAAGGGGTCGTCGAAGGGATCGAAGCCGAAGTGCAGACGACCATCGCCGAAGACTGGGGCATCGAGGCCGGCATCGCGGTGTCGGACGGCAGCACGGACGGCGACGCCGAGATCGACGACATCGCTCCGCCGAACGGCTGGGTGACGCTGCGCTACTCGTTTGCCAAGGCTTATGTATTCGGTCGGGTGACGACCTTCCTCGAGCACGACGAGCCGGGGCCGAACGAGTTCGAACGCCCGGGTTACACCCTGTTCGACCTCGGCGGCGGCTATCGCTTCACGGAGGCGATCGAGCTGCGCCTGGCGGCGCGAAACGTCGGCGACAAGCGCTACTTCTCCGCGGCCGACAACGCCGCCGACCTCGCTACCGGAAGGATCGTTTCGCTGGCGGTGTCCGGGCGGTTTTAGACCGCGCTGCAGGTCCAGCGCTTCACGGCTCCGGCCTTCCCTGGGCGGAGCCGCGTCGCAGGTAGAGGTAGGCCGGTAGACCGAGCGCCACGAGCCCGAGTCCGAGCAGCGACTCGACCGGGCGCTCGGCCACAGTGTTGACGAGCAGGACCGCCATCGCGCCGAGGAAGGCGATCGGAACCCAGGGGTAGCCCCACACCTTGTAGGGGCGCTCGGCCGCGGGACGGGTGCGGCGCAGGACGAAGACGGCGGCGCCCGCGAGAACATGGAAAAGCACTGTCACCAGGACAGAGTAGGTGTAGAGCTGGCTATAGCTGCCGGAGACCGTCAGCACTACCGCCCACAGGCTCTGCGCCCAGAGGCTGCGCGCGGGCACCCGGCTGACCGGATCGATGCGCGCCAGCGAGCGGAAGAAAAGTCCGTCTTCGGCCATCGGCTGGTAGATGCGTGAACTGTAGAGAATCGTCGCCGCAAGGCAGCCGAACGTCGAGACCACCACGGCCGCCGCGAGCCATTGACCGGCGACCGGCCCGAGCAGGGCCGCGACCGCGGCTTCGCCGATGCGCGACTCGCCGGCCATGGCTGCCACGGGCATGGCGCGCAGGTAGACGAAGTTGATCAGCAGATAGAGGCCGGTGATGATCGCCGTGCCGCCGATGAGGCCGAGCGGCAGGGAGCGGCCGGGGTTCTTCATCTCGCCGGCGGAGAAGGTGAGCCCGTACCAGCCGTCGTAGGTCCACAGGGCGGCGATCATGGCGATGCCGAATGCCGCCAGCAGACCTCCGCCCGGGCTCGAACCGGCGAGGGGCGCGGTCAGCCCCAGGGCGCTCTTCGCCGGGACGAGAAAGCCGAGGACGGCAACCGCCAGGATGGCGCCGATCTTCACCACCGTCATGACGTTCTGCACCAGCGCGCCCTGTTTCAGTCCGAAGTGGTTGATGGCGGTCAGAAGGAGGATCGCGGCGACCGCGACAACCTGGACGCCGGAGAGAGTCCAGGTCCAGCCGCCGATCGCCTGCGAGGCGACGACGTTGCCGGTGGAGGAGAAGGGGAAGAAGGCGCCCAGATACTCGCCGAAGCCGATGGCGATCGCCGCGATCCCGCCCGACATCATCACCAGGAAGCAGGCCCAGCCGTAGAGGAATCCCGGCAGCGGACCGTAGGCCTCCTTGAGGAAGTGGTAGATCCCGCCGGCGCGCGGGAACATCGCGCCGAGCTCGGCGTAGGTGAGGGCGCCCGCCAGCGAGAGCAGTCCGCCGGCGAGCCAGACCAGGAGGAGCATGCCGCCGTGCGGCAGGACCTTGGCGATGTCGGAGGAGACGAGGAAGATCCCGGTGCCGATCACCGAGCCGACGGTGAGCAGGACGCCGTCCCAGACTCCCAGTCCTCGCACCAACTCCACTCGCGGCCCGGCGTGCGGGTCGGCCTGCGCCACGGCGTGCGGATCGGGGATTTTGGCGGCCATTGCGGCGGATCCTACACGCCTCGAACCTCCGGCTCCCGCCTTGCGCTACACTTTGGAAAATCATGCCCGACCCGACGCTGACCGAGAAAATCAACGCCGAGATCGCCAGCCTGCAGCCGGTCGACTTCGCCGCCGAGCTGGTCCGGCTGCCGAGCCATCCGGGAATCGAACGCCAGGAGGAGCGCGTGGTGCTGGCCCTCGGGCGCTTCTTCGGCGAGCGCGATCTCGGCGTGCAGCTCGAGGAGATCCTGCCCGGTCGTCCGAACCTCCTGGTCAGCATCGAAGGGAGCCGGCCCGGTCCGCACCTGCTCTTCTGCGGCCACACCGACACGGTGCCGCTCAACTCCGGCGATCCGGGAGTCGGGCTCTCGGGCGACATCCGCGAAGGACGCCTGCATGGGCGCGGGTCGGTCGACATGAAAGGCGCGCTGGCGGCGATGGCCACCGCGGTGGTCGCGCTGTCGCGCCATCTTCCGGCGGGGCGGGTCTCTTTCGCCGCTGTCATCGACGAGGAGATGGAGAGCCTGGGCTGCGAACAGCTGGTCGAAACCAGCTTCCGCGCCGATGGCGCCGTAGTCGGCGAACCGACCGGGAACCGGATCGCCCTCGGACACAAGGGGCTCGAGTGGCTCGAGGTCCACTTCCAGGGGCGCTCGGCACACGGCGGAACTCCCGAGAAGGGGGTGAACGCGGTCTCGGCGGCGGGGATGTTCATCGCCATGGTCGAGAACGACCTCAAGCCGCGCCTGCTCGCCCGGCGCCATCCGATTCTGGGACCGCCGACGCTGAACTTCGGGACGATTCGCGGCGGCGATCAGCCGTCGACCGTCGCCGCCACCTGTCTGCTCACCCTCGATCGCCGCACCGTGCCGGGCGAGAACTTCCAGAGCATCGTCGCCGAGCTGACCGACCTCCTGGAGCGCGTCGAGCGCGGTTTCCCGGGCCTGCACACCGTCGTCCGCCGGGTACAGGGCGGGATGGGCAACCTCCTGCACGTCGCCCTGGTCACGCCGCCCGAAGCGCCGCTCGCCATGGCCGCGCAGGCGGCACGACGCACAGTCTGCGGTGAAGTGGGCGAGCTCACTACCTTCCCCGCCTGGACGGACGGCGCCCTGCTTTCCGGTTACGCCGGCATCCCGACGATCATCCTCGGCCCGGGCGAACTCTCGCTCGCCCACTCCCCGCGCGAGTCCGTGCCGGTCGCCGAGATCACCGAAGCCGCCCGCATCTACGCCCACCTGGCGCTCGCCTTCTGCGCCGGAGTCGAGAAGTAAGGTCGCGCCCCTTCCAGTCACCTGACTCGCCGGTAGGTCGGGCTTTGGGACCCGGGCGATGCAGTTCACTCAAGTTATGGAGGAGCAAGGGGCGCTCGAGCTCGGCGGGGCAAGGATGGCTTCCTTGCCAGCCAGTGTCGCAAGAGTTTGACGAAGAGTCCTCCGTTGCGGTCCAGCGCGGAGTAAGGTGTTGAATCTAGCCATTGAACCGCGCGCCACAGGTTTGTAGAGGGGGCTAGAATCCGGGGCAATGTCACTCTTCTCTGACTGGAATCTATTGCGCCTCAGCTTCGCGAGCGGGCATCGTTCGGCGCAGCCCGCGCCATTCGCGCGAGATGTTTGCATCGCTACAGATCGAGTTCGGGAAGTGGTACGAACTTCGGCGCCCGTCTCACAGGAGCGCGGGTCCTCTCGTTACGCTGCTGCGAATCTACATCGAGGACGAGCGGCGAAGCTTTTCGCGCTGCTGATTGCGCTCGCCGGCTGCGGCTCCGACACGAAGTCGGCCCGATTAGTCCTGCACTCCTTGGAGGGGCGACGGGCTGCCTGCGAAGAAGTAGGGCAGGTGGTTTCAAGTCAATGGCGCTCAGCGATTGAGTACAACATTGGCGTGGAGAACTACATCGCCTCCGGGCTGGCGAGCCGAGAAACGAGGCGCGTTCTGGCTGCTGCCAACATATACCTCTCCCAAGCGCAGACCGAGCTCGCACGGTCAGGCGATCAAATGTCCGCAGACGTTCGCGCAGCTGTCATCGATGCATCCTCAGAAGTAGAGGCGCTGTGTTCCGTTGCTCGAAATCCAGCCGGCCTAAACCTGATCAGTTTTAGCGCGAAGCTATCCGACTTGCGCACCGACATTGATCGCGCGTTTTCCAAGGTGCAGAGTCTCCAGCCCATGCCGCCGGATCCTAAGGCGACCAACAAACTCGACCAGGCGGCGAAGGAAGCCGCGACGATGGTGCCATGATGATGCGCTATTGGGCTCGATTCGGATTCGCCCTTTTAACCGTTCTCGCTGCACCAGGGTTCGCACAGATCACGGCGAGCCAGGGTGCACCTGCGGTCGCAGACGGGAAGCGCTTCGAGTCTCCGATGGTGCTCTCAATCCCGTTACCGCAGCTAAGAGGCCAGTCCACCCTTGTGGCTTTTTCGGTCGCGGGGATCAGAGAGTACCGGTGCGAGGACGCGTCGCTGCCGCTGCTGAAGCTTTCTACCTCGACTTCCAAGAAGGGCGTGCGGACGGTGATCGTCTCAGGCATGCTCCTCGTCGACAAGTCCTATGATCGATTCGTGTCGCTCGAGTTCGCGCTCCGCGACGGAGAAGGTGAGATGTTGGCGCGCGGCCGCGAGTACAACATCTCGGTCGAGGAGGAGAAGTCAGCGCGTTTTTCGGTCGACCTTGAGCTGGCCAAGGAGCGGGCGGCTGAACTCGATGGGGCCGCCGATCTCCGGCTTCAAGTCACGATGCACGTTCGTCCGGACGGCAAGGGGCCGTGGACGCCATGACGAGTGGCGACAAGATTGGCCTGGGTTGTGTCGCCGTCTTCGCCGTCGTCTTGGCGATTGTTCTGGCGCCGGATGGGGCGACCAATGTTCCCAGGCCCAAACGAGAGGCGAGGGTACCAAAGGCCGCGCCTACTCAGCGACCTGAACCGCCCAAGAAGTCTCCGGCCGAGCTCGGTGCGGAGGCTGCGGCGGAAGCGGAGAAGAAGCTCGCCGACAAGTGGCTCTACTTCAAGCTCACCGACGACATGACGAGCAAACAGGCCTACAACGCTCAGATCGAGTCAGAGAACTTCGTCGACTTCGATTTTCCATATCAAGGAGAG
>JAYTAM010000315.1:0-6588 GCA_043737505.1 Thermoanaerobaculia bacterium | reverse complement strand
CCCGATCAGCCTCGATCTTCTGGGTCTTGCCGACAAGAGCCTGGTCACCCGCCGCTGCTACTACGTCGTGCCGAGCCGCGGCGAACCGCGCAAGCTCGTCTCGACTCTCGAGCCGGCGATGCTCGACCACCTTCCGGGCACCAAGACGCTCTACACCACCTGGCAACAGCATCGCCAGCAGCTGGAGCTCCTGGTGCGGGACTGCGCACGGCTCGCCGCGCAGTACAGCCCGCGCAACGAGATCCCCAGTGTGTCGCGTCTCGACGCCGGCACAGCGGAGCTCCTCGCCTCCTTCGGCTGCGAGCTCGCCACCGCCGCCGACCTCGCGCAGCGCTTTGCCGCGGTGTGGACGCCGGCGCAGCTCGAAGGCCATCGCCGCGCCAATGTCCACCTGCACCGCATCGCGCTCGAAGCCTTCGCTCTGGTCTCCGCGCACCTCGGGGCAGATCGCCCCATCGACGAGTACCGGGTGCAGCGATTCATTCTCGAGGCCTTCGACCAGGCGGGGCTCCACACCGAGGCCGATCCGATCGTCGGCGTCAACGAGCACAGCGCCGACCCGCATTTCGAACCGACTCCGGAGACTGCGAGCCCGATCCGGCGAGGGGACTTCCTGCTCATCGATCTGTGGGCCAAAGAGAAGAGTGCCGGCAGCGTGTACGCCGATATCACCTGGTGCGGCGTCTGTGCCGACGCCCCCACCGACCGCCAGGAGGAGATCTGGCGCATCGTGCGCGACGCGCGCGACGCCGGCATCCGGCTGGTGCAGGAGCGCTGGCCGGCGACCCCGGTGCACGGATTCGAAGTGGACGACGCCACGCGCAACGTGATTCGCCAGTCCGGCTACGGTGACGCTTTCTTCCATCGGACCGGCCACTCGATCGGCATCAAGGACCACGGCCAGGGCGCCAATATGGACAACCTGGAGACCCACGATACTCGTCGTCTCATCGCGATGACCGGATTCTCGATCGAGCCCGGGATCTATCTGCACGGCGAGTTCGGCGTGCGCAGCGAGGTCAATATCGCGCTCACCCCGACCGCCGCCGAGGTGACCGGCGGCGCGCCGCAGCACGAGCTCCTCCGCCTTCTCCCCTGATGATCTCGGCCCCTGCGGAGACGATCGCGCACGCCGCCGGCCGGCAGGGCTCCGCCGGGCGGCCGGCACTCTTCGATCGTCCCAACTGGAGCCTCGACAGCCCGGCGGGCCGGCTTTTTTCGGTTGCCGATCCGCCTGCGAACGAAACGGTCCTGCGGCGTACCTACCTGCGCGCGGCGGAAGAGCGCGCCGGCCTCGTCTCCCGGGCGCTCGCGCTGCTGCCCGACCGCGAGCAGGAACGCGCCGCGGTGCTGCTCGCCCTCACGGACGTGCTCTTCGCCACGGCGACCGGACCGGGCACGACCGAGTCACGGATCGACGACCTCGACCGGATCGCCTTCACCATCGCCCGCGGTCTGCGCGGCGAGAGTGGCACCGCCCAGGCGGGCGGCTTCGCCGATCGGTTCGGGGCCGAGTCGCGCCGGCGCGGCTTCACCCGGCGGGCGCTCGACGACCTCTTCGACGTCGCGCGCGGCCTCGCGCGCAGGCGGAGGCCTCAAACGCCTGAGGAGCTTGCGATGCGCGCGCAGCTGCTCGCGGAATCTTTCATCACCGCGCTCTTCGGCGCCGAACCGACGCCCGCGGTCGTCGACCTCGGCACGGGTCTCCTGCGCCTCCTTTCGCTGCATGGCCTCGCCGCGGATCTCCGCGCGCAGCTCTGCGCGCTGCCCGAGAGCGACCTGCCCGAACCGGTGCAGTACCGCACCCCGGACGAAATCGGTGTCGCCGTGGCGCGCGAGTGTGCGGAGCTCCGCAAGCTCCTGCTCAAAGGCGCCCGCGCCGCCGGCGAAGTCCCGCTCTCCTTCCGTCGCCCGGTCGCCTACCTCCTGCCGGTAGCGCTTTCGCTCCTCGGGCTCCTCGAAGACCGCCCGCCGGAGCTCGCGCGTCAGACGCCCACCGTGGGCCACTGGACTCTCAGGCGCGCCTACTGGCGGGCCCGCTTCACCCCGCTCGGCTAGTCGAGTTCGCGGCCCCCGCGCCGCCGTACAGGGAAGAATCTACAAAGCGCAACCCCCGCCGTCCTCGCTATCGCCCGAACCTCATTGTTCTCTGCAGGTCCCGCGTGGCACCCCTCTTGCTCTTCCACGGAGACACGGCAGGGCGGCAACAAGCTGCCCTCCTTTCCTCAAGGAGACTGCATATGAAAACCTCAAAGTGGATCACCTCGCTCGTCGCCGCAACTTTCGTTTTCACCGCCGGCGCCGCGATCGCCGACGACAAGACGGACTGGGCGGTCACCAAGGACGTCAAGCTGGCGCTGCTCGCCAAGCTGGGCGCGGATGCTCTGCGCATCGACGTCGACACCAAGGGCGGCAACGTCAACCTCCTCGGCACGGTCAACAAGCGCGAGACCAAAGAGCTCGCCTCGACGGTCGCCAAGTCGGTCAAGGGCGTCAACATGATCGATAACGATCTCGAGCTCGCCGCCACGGTCAACAATCCGAGCGAAGTCAGCGCGGCGGTCACCGAGGGCGAGGCGGAAGTCAAGGATGCGACGATGGAGGCGACGGTTCGCTGGGCGCTCCTCGACAAGCTCGGCAGCGAAGCCCTCAAGGTCGGCACCGAGGCCGCGAGCGGCGTCATCACGCTGGAGTTCAACAAGGAGTGGTCTGCCGCGAAGCGCCAGGAGGCGGTTGCCGCAGTCAAGGGTCTCGACGGCGTGAAGAAGGTCGTCACGGTCGACAGCAAGAGCTGAAGTCGGCAAGCCAGCTCTGAGCTCGCTTTCGACGGTCCGTCCGGTTTCCGGGCGGACCGTTTTTGCTTGCGCGCAGGCCAGGGTCGGCTGCGGCTCCCCTTCAGACCCGTTCGACGAAGATCTTGCCTGCGGCCCGCAGGCCCAGACTCGCCCGGCGCCCGCGATCGAGCTCGATCTCGAGGGTGTCGGCAGCCTCGTCGCGGGCGGTGACGCGGACTTTCTTTCCCGGGCGCAGACCCACCTTCTCCACCAGACGCAGGAATTCCGGCGACTGATCGGCGATCCTCACCACGCGGCAGCGCACTCCGATCTCGGCGGCGCCGAGGTCGGCGAGCGATGAATAGTCGAGCGTTCGCACTTTGAGAGCGGCGGTCGGAATCGGGTCGCCGTGCGGGTCGACCGCCGGCCGGTCGAGCATTTCGTCCATGCGCTCGATGAGACGGTCCGAAACCGCGTGCTCGAGCCGCTCGGCTTCGGCGTGCACCTCGCTCCAGTCGAGCCCGACGACTTGCACCAGGAAGAGCTCGATCAAGCGATGCCGCCGTAGCACGTGCAGCGCCAGCTGCCGCCCCGGGGCCGTGAGCTGGGCGCCGGCGTAAGGTTCATAGGCGACGAGACCGGAGTCGGCGAGCGTCTTGAGCATCGCCGTGACCGTCCCGGGAGTGACCGCGAGAGTCGTCGCCAGGCGGCCCGTCGCCACGGCGACCCCCGGCTCGCGCTCCTCCTCGAGCAGGATCGCCTTCAGATAGTCCTCGACAGTTGAAGTCGGCACCTGCGGACTCTAGCCTGGAAAACGGGCCCGCCCCCCGCTTGACATCGGGGCTCTCTCCGGTAGAGACTTTTGACTACTCAAAGATTAGAGTAGTCAAAACTCCAACTTCAACTTCGGACCCAGCCACCCGATCCCGGACCCAGCCATGAAACCTGACAAATCCGCGCCCGTCCCTGCCGCTGCCCCCGCCCCCTCCACTACCGAACCTCACCTCTCGCTGCCCGAAGTCCACGGCAGCATCCCGCTGGCCAATCACCGCACCTGGTGGCGGCGATTCCTCGCCTTCGCCGGACCCGGCTACCTGGTCAGCGTCGGCTACATGGACCCCGGAAACTGGGCCACCGACCTCGCCGGCGGAGCCAAGTTCGGCTACGCGCTCATCTGGGTCATCCTGCTATCGAACCTGATGGCGATGTATCTGCAGTCGCTGTGCGTGAAGCTCGGAATCGTCACCGGCAGGGACCTGGCGCAGGCCTGCCGCGAGCAGTATTCGAAGCCGGTCGCTTATGTCCTCTGGTTCCTGTGCGAGATCGCCATCATCGCCTGCGATCTGGCGGAGGTCATCGGCTCGGCGGTCGCCCTGAACCTCCTGTTCGGCGTCCCGCTGGTCTGGGGCGTCATCATCACCGGCTTCGACGTGCTGCTGCTCCTCACCGCGATGCATTTCGGTTTCCGCAAGATCGAGGCGATCGTCCTGACCCTGGTGAGCACCGTGGCTCTCTGTTTCGTACTGCAGATCGTCCTCGCCCAACCGGACTGGGGAGGGGTCGCGCTCGGCATGCTGGTGCCGACAATGCCCAACCAGGAGGCGTTCTACATCGCCCTCGGCATCCTCGGCGCGACGGTGATGCCGCACAACCTCTACCTCCACACCGCCCTGGTGCAGACGCGCGACGTCGGACCTACCGTCGCCGACAAGCGCCAGGCCGTGCGCTACAACATCATCGACACCGTGATCGCACTTGGTGCGGCCTTCTTCGTCAACGCCGCGATTCTCATCGTCGCCGCCGCGGTCTTCTTTCGCAACGGCCAGCACGACGTGGCCGAGCTCCAGGAGGCGCACCGCCTGCTCGCGCCGCTCCTGGGCGCACCGATCGCCTCGACAGCTTTCGCCGTCGCCCTGCTCGCCTCCGGCCAGTCGTCGACGATCACCGGCACGCTCGCCGGCCAGATCGTCATGGAGGGCTTCCTCAGGATCCGCGTCCGGCCCTGGCTGCGCCGGCTCATCACCCGTTCGCTCGCCATCGTGCCGGCGATCATCCTGATCTCGATTTCGGGCGGTAAGGACACCGTGGGGCTGCTGATTTTCTCGCAGGTCGTCCTGTCGATGCAGCTCTCGTTCGCCATCTTTCCGCTCCTCGCCTTCACCTCGAACAAGCGCCTGATGGGCGAGTTCGCCAACACGACTCCGGTGAAGATCCTCGGCTACTCGATCTGTACGCTCATCGCCGGGCTCAACATCTCGCTGCTCTGGCAAACGATCGGCACCGCCTGGATGGCGCTCCTGGTCGGTATCGCGCTAACTTTCACGCTCTGGGTCAAATTCGGCTACTCACGGAGGGCTCGTGTACAAGAAAATCCTGGTCACCCTCGAGAATAGCCGCACCGACGAGGCGATCCTGCGTCACATCGAGCAGCTCGCGAAACCGCTCGGCAGCGCGCTCCTGCTCGTTCATGTCGCCGACGGCTGGATGGCGCGCCATCGCGAACGCCTGAACCTCGCCGAATCGGAGGAGATGCGGGAGGACCGCACTTACCTCGAGGAGGTGCGGGCGCGCTTCGCGGCGGCCGGCATTCTCGCCGAGGCCCAGCTGATGTGGGGAGAACCGGCCGACGAGATCGTCAAGCTCGCCGAAACCGCCGGCGTCGATCTCATCGCCATGAGCACCCACGGCCATCGCTTCCTCGCCGATCTGGTCTACGGCTCGATCGCCAACAAGGTCCGCCACACGGTGAACGTCCCCGTCCTCCTGCTCAAGGCGCCAGCAGACCTCTAGTTTTTCGGCCGCCCGGCACCTCTCCTGACACCACGCTGTCAGGAGGGGTGGGCGAGACTCTCGCCACGCGCCGGGTACTTCCGCCCGGAGGCGCGCATCGGGAGACGCGCATGAGCCTCAAGACCGAAGCCCTGCAGGAGATCGAATCGACCCGCCGTTTCTTCAACCGCACCACCCGCTGTCTCACGGAGGCCGAGGCCGGCTTCCGCGCGACGCCCGCGACGATGACCGTGGCCCAGCAGGTCGCCCACACCGCCCAGTCGATCGACTGGTTCCGCGAGGGGGCGTTCGAGGACCGCTGGGACATGGACTTCGAGACCTCGGCGAAAGCGACCGACGCGGTGACCTCGCTCGCCGAGGCCAGGCTCTGGTTGGACAATGCCTGGGAGCGCCTGCGCTCTCGCGTCGAAGCTTCGAGCGATGCGGAGCTGGACTCGCCGATGGCCGACAATCCGATCGTCGGAGTCCGCCGCCGTTACCATGCCGTCGAGGCGCTCTCCGACCACACGGGCCATCATCGCGGGGCGCTCGCGGTCTACGCCCGCCTCGCCGGCAAGGTGCCGGAGATGCCCTACGGCGACGACTGAGGCGGCCCCCCGACGGACCGGGCGCACTCCGCGCGCTCCATCTCTTCCATGGCGCGGAGAAAGTCGGCCAGGGTCTTCCCCGGTTCCTCGACGAAGGTCTCGCCCGGAAGCTCGCAGGCGGAGATCCGGTCGAGCCGGAAGTTGCGGAAGTCGCGGCGCAGCTCGCACCAGCTGATGAGCAGCCACACCGGCGGATAGAACGCGAGCGCGAGCGGGCGCACGACGCGCTCGCTCGCCCGCTCGTCGCCGTCGGTATAGCGCAGACGGACCATCCGGCGCTCGCGAATCGCCGTGCGCAGCCGGTGGAGGGGCAGGCGGTCGACCCGGCGCTCGCCGTGGCGCGGAACGTAGAGCCGGGTCTCTTCCACCAGATGAGCACGGGTACGGGGCAGCGCTGCCTCGATCTTGGCGATCGCCTTGCCGGCGGCGGCGGCGAG
>JAYTAM010000314.1:0-15109 GCA_043737505.1 Thermoanaerobaculia bacterium | reverse complement strand
CCGCGGGAGGTCGGCCTGCCAGGCCGCACTCTCCGCGTCGTCGAGAAGGATGCGCAGCGTACCGAGGCCGCGATAGGAGATCTCGATACCGGTGGCGGCCTCGAGCTCCGCCGCGAAGGCAGGCCAGCGCGCGAGCGAGGCCTGGGCCAGAGCGAGGAGCGGTCCGCCGTGCGCCGCTTCGACTCCGGGGGAGAGGATTCCCCCGGCCGCGCTCGACGCCTCCGCTCCGGGAACACTCCGTTCGAGCACCGTCACCTGCGCGCCCGCCTGGGCGAGGCGCAGCGCTGTGGCACAGCCGTGAACTCCGGCGCCGATGACGACGATGTCGGGAGTCATCCGCGGTCCCTGTCGGCGCCTCGGGTCATTGGAACGCGACAATAGCGGTTCCGACGCTTCCGACAAGGGCTCGAAACTCCACGCGCGACTTCAGGGCGTAGAGTGGGCTTCCCATGGTCGAACCCCTCCGCATCCTGGTCACCGGCGCCACCGGCTACGTCGGCGGCCGTCTGGTGCCGCGCCTGCTCGCAGCGGGGTACCGCGTGCGTTGCCTGGCACGCGATCCGGAGCGACTCGGCGGGCGGCCGTGGCGGGAGCAGGTCGAGGTGGCCACCGGCGATGCCCTGATGCCGGAGACGCTGGTCGCCGCGCTCGCCGGAGTCGACGTGGCCTACTACCTCATTCACAGCCTCGGGACTGGCGCGGAGTTCGCCCAGCGCGATTTCGAAGCAGCGACGGCCTTCGGTGCCGCCGCGCGCGCCGCCGGCGTCCAGCGCATTCTCTATCTCGGCGCCCTCGGCGACCCGGCGACCGCGCTGTCGCATCACCTGCATTCGCGGCAGCAGAGCGGCGCTGCGCTGGGCGAGGCGGGCGTGCCGGTGACCGAGCTGCGGGCCGGGGTCGTAGTGGGCTCGGGGAGCCTGTCCTTCGAGATGATCCGCTACCTCGCCGAGCGTGTGCCGATCATGATCTGTCCGCGCTGGGTGTTCACCCGCACGCAGCCGATCGCGATCCGCAATGTTCTCGACTATCTCGTCGCCGCGCTCGAGCAGCCCGAGAGCGCGGGGGAGGTGATCGAGATCGGCGGCGCGGACGTGATCACCTATGGCGAGATGATGACCGGGTATGCCGCCGCGCGCGGCCTGCGGCGATGGCTTCTGCCCGTACCGATCCTGACGCCGCGGCTCTCCTCCTATTGGGTGCATCTGGTGACTCCGATCCCGGCGGCCATCGCCCGCCCGCTCATCGACGGCCTGAAGAACGAGGTCGTGGTGCGCGACCCCAAGGCTCGCCGGCTCTTTCCCGCCATCGTGCCGATCGGGTTCACCGCCGCCGTCGGCCTGGCGCTGGAGAAACTCGACACCGGCGCGGTCGAGACGAGCTGGAGCGACGCTCTGGCCTCGAGCCAGGGCGACCGGCCCGTCGTGCGGCTCGAAAGCCGGGAGGGGATGATTCTCGAGCGCCGCGAAAGGCGTGTTGCCGCGCCCCGGGAGCGAGTCTTTGCCGCCGTGATGCAGTTGGGCGGCCGTCGTGGATGGCTCTTCATGGACCGGGCCTGGCGGCTGCGCGGCGCCCTCGACCGCCTGGCGGGTGGCGTCGGCATGCGCCGCGGTCGTCGCCATCCAGACGATCTGCGCCCCGGCGACGCGCTGGACTTCTGGCGCGTCGAGAAAGTGGAGCGGCCGACGCTCCTGCGCTTGCGCGCCGAGATGAAGGTGCCGGGCCGAGCCTGGTTGCAGTTCGAGGTCCGCGAGGCCGAGGGCGGGAGCCTGCTCGCGCAGACCGCCTTCTTCGCGCCCAAAGGGCTCTCGGGGCTCCTCTACTGGTACGCCCTGTATCCGGCGCACGCGGTCCTCTTCAGCGGCCTCGTCCGCCGGCTCGCGGCGCGCGCCGAAGGTCGCTGACGGCCCGTGGTCCGTCGCCGCTTCGTTCGACTTCCCTCCGAGGTGAGCATGTCGCGTCGATCGTTCTTCTTGCCTGCATTCGCCGTCCTCGCGACGCTGATTTCGTCCGTCGCGGCTCCTTCCCCGGCGCTTGCCGGCGCCGGCCTCTCGGCCGTCGAGCAACGCCTCGTCGCGCGGGTCGAAGCCCGCCGTGATCGCGCCATCGAGCTTCTGCGCCGGGCGGTCGATCAACCGAGCGCGACCGAGAATCACGCCGGCGTGCGCAAGGTGGGCGAAATCTTCGCCGCCGAGCTCGCCGGGATCGGTTTCGAGACTCGCTGGGTGGAGCTTCCGCAGGCGGTAGGTCGCGCCGGGCACCTCGTCGCCGAGTACCGGGGGGGCGACCTCGAGCCCGCCGGTCCGCGCCTCCTCATGATCGGTCATCTCGACACGGTTCTCGAAGGCGAGCCGTTCCGGCGCGAAGGCGAACGTGGCTACGGCAGCGGCGCCTCCGACATGAAGGGCGGCGACGTGGTGATCGTCGAGGCGCTCGGCGCCCTGGCGGAAGAGGGGCTCCTCGCCGGCCGCCAGGTGGTCGTCGTCCTGACCGGCGACGAGGAGGATCCGGGCGAGCCGCATTCGGAGAGCCGCAAGGCGCTGCTCGACGCCGCCTCCCGGAGCGATCTCGCGCTCGCCTTCGAGGGCTCGGTGCCGGGGGTGGCGGTGGTCGGACGGCGCGGCATCGCCTCCTGGCGGCTCGAGACCTCCGGTTCCACCGGGCACTCATCGCGCATCTTCGGGCCCGACCGCGGCGACGGCGCGATCTTCGAAATGGCGCGGATCCTCGCCGACTTTCGCAGTGAGCTGCCGGAGCCGTACCTGACCTTCAATCCGAGTGTCGTGGTCGGCGGAACGCATGCCGAGCTGCCGCTGGCGGGAGGCGCTTCGGCGTCCGCCACGGGCAAACACAACGTGGTGGCGGCGAAGGCGATCGTCGAGGGCGACCTGCGCTTTCTCACCCACGAGCAGAAGCTGCGCGCCGAAGAGCGCATGCGCGCGATCGTCGCCCGCCACGCGCCGCAGACGGGCGCCACAATCTCGTTTCTCGACGGCATGCCGTCGATGGCGCCGACCGCGGGCAATCGCGCTCTGCTGGCCGTGCTCGACGGCGCGAGCAGCGACCTCGGCAGCGGCCGGATCGGCGAGCACGACCCCAACGAGCGCGGCGCCGGGGATATCTCCTTCGTCGCCCATCTCCTTCCGGGCCTCGACGGACTGGGTGCCCTGGGCGAACAGGAGCACGCGCGCGGTGAGTACATCGACCTCGCCGCGCTGCCGCTGCTCATTCAGCGGGCGGCGCTTCTGATCCATCGGCTGGAGGGCGCCCGGGTCCCCTAGCTCCGCTCGATCGCGAGCGCGGGCCGGTCAGCAGATCTTGCCCCAGTCGCGCTGGCGGGCGGCGATCCCTGCGGCAATCTCGGCCAGGAGCTCGCGCGCCGGCGCCGAGACTTCAGGCTCGGGGTGCAGCGCGATCTGCTCGAGATCTTCGCGATAGGCGCGGAAGCTCGGGTGACAGAGATCGACGCTGGTTGTCGCGGTGAGCGAGCCGAGCAGCCGGCGGGCGGTATTTCGGGCGGCTTCGCCGCGAGCCGGATCGCCGAGCGCGAGGAGCGCCCCGTCGACCAGCATCGGTGCGAGCGCCGGCGGGCCGCTCCAGGACTCGGCCGCGAGCGTCTGTTCGAGGAGCTGGACGAACGCTTCGTCGTCCAGGGGGGCGAGCACGCGCGTGAAACGCCCCTCGATCTCACGCCAGACGGCGTTGCCACTCGCCAGCCGCTTCGCCGGGCGAGAGAGGTCCACCTGCGCCAGCGTCGCGGCGAAGCGCGAGCTTGCGAAGTCGACGCGCCGCCGGCGGTCGAAGGCCGGCCCGGGCCCCGCCCTTTCGGCCCCGGGGAGGACCTGGGTCGAGCCGACCTTGGCCAGGATTGCGTTGCGCTCGAGGGCACCCGGCGAGAGGCGCTCGAGGATCTCGAGATATCTCGGACCCCAGAACGGCAGGAGCACGAGTGGCACCCAGACGAAAAAATGGCGGTGACGCGGTGCGACTCCGCGCGAGAGCAGCCGGGTGCCCACCCACCAGAACGGCAGCCCGAACGGTATCGCGAGGATGCACGAGAAGAGGAGCTCCGCGAAGCCGTTGCCGGCCGACGGGGGCAGGTGCGAGAGCGCGTCGGCGACGAAGATGCGGTGGGGTTTCGCGGGTGGAAAGCGGATCGCGAGCGCCGTCGCGTCGGCCGGACCGCGCGTCCAGTCGCCGACCAGATGATCGACGGGCCGATCGAGATCGGTGAGCACGTTGGCGAGGAAAGTCTCGCCGTTCCAGGGCGTCGCGCTTTCGAGGAGAGACGATTCGCTGTCCGCCCAGAGCAGGTCGAAGCCGGGGCTCCCGTCGGCGGCGGCCCAGCGAAAGCGCCAGCCCGGGGAGATCGTCGGCGGCGCCGCGAGAAGCGGCGGCGAGCTTCCCCACTGGTGGTGCGATTCGAGTCCCTCGCCGTGCGGCAGATAGCGCACCCACAGCCGCTCGGCGCCGGCCGTGGGCTCGAAGGAGAGCAGCACCGACGGCACGACCCTCTGCACTCCGTCCGAGACCCCGGCGATCAAGCGGAGCTCCACCCGTTCGACGCGCGCGGTTGCGGTAGCCGTCGCCGTGGCGCGATACCAGGCGGCTCGCACCATGCTGTCGATCTGGCGATGCACGAGGACGAACCAGGGGGCGCCGAGGGCGAAACAGAGCGTGCCGAGAACCCAGCTGCCGCGCCCCACCAGGAGCCGCAGGACGAGGACGACGCCCTCGGCCCACAGCGGTCGCGGCTCTGCCGGCAGCCGGCGCTCGATCCAGCCCTCCAGCCGGTCGAGTCCCGCCGCTGGATCGGGCAGGCCGTCCTCTTCGTTGCGTCTACGCCTCGAGCGCATGGTCATCAGGAGCAAGAACGGACAACTGGTGAGCGCCGCGACAGGCCGCGCGCGCATTCCAAGGCGACAAGAGTCAGGGCGGAGGGGAGCTCGTCGTGCGGAGCGCCAGAAGCTGCGCCTCGACCGCTGCGATCTGTGGGCTGTCGCCAGGGAGGGCTCCGCGCAGGACCGGCAAGGCTTCGGCGTAGAGCGCCAGCGCCTCCGCCCCCTGCACCTTCTGGTGGCGAGCTGCGAGAAGGTCGGCGAGAAAGATCTTCGCTTCCGCCAGCCCGAGGCTCGCCGGCCCGAGCGTCGCGCGGCTCTGCACCAGACCTTCGCGCAGCCATCTCTCCGCCACTTCGAGATCTCCCAGCGCGGCGTGGGCGAGCCCCAGATCGCTCAGGCTCTGGGCGGTTTCGGGGTGCGCGTCGCCGTAGGCCGCCCGGCGGATCTTCAAAGCCCTTTCGTAGAGCGGCAGAGCCTCGGCCGGGCGGCCCAGAGCGAGGAGAGCCTCCGCCTCGTTGCGCAGCGGCCAGGCGACGAAGGCGTGCTCCGGCCCCAGAGCCGCGCCGTAGACCGTCGCGGCGAGGCGAAAGAGCGGCAGCGCCTCGGCGTTTCGCCCGAGGTCAGAGAGCGCGTCGGCCTCCGAGTTGAGGGCGTTGCCGTACTGCGGGTGGGCGATTCCCCAGGTGCGCTCGACGATGCCGCGCGCGCGCTCGAGGTGCGGCAGTGCCTCGGCGGCTCGCCCCTTTGCCCGCAGCACCGCGCCGAGGTTGTCCAGGGTCATGGCCACGAACGGACTTTCCGGACCCTCGGCGCGCTCGAGAATCCGCGTCGCCTCGACGAAAGAGAGACGCGCCGGCTCGAGCTCGCCAGCGTCCTGGTAGACGAGTCCGAGGTTGCTCTGCCATTTGCCCGCCTCAGCGCCATCCGGAGCGTGGCGGCGAGCGATCGCGACCGCGCGCTCGAGAGAGCTTCGCGCCCGAGTCGCGTCGCCGGCGAGGCGAGAGACTGTCCCGAGCGTCGAAAGCGTGCGTCCGACGTCGAGGTGATCGGCGCCGAGCCGGCGCTCGCGAATCGTGAGCGCGCGTTCGAGGCGTGGCCGCGCCCGGTCGAGCTCGCCTTGCATCCGGTCGAGCAGGCCGAGCTCGGTGAGAACCGCGGCCACCGCCAGCTCGTCGGCCGGCACCTGGCGCTCGCGCAGGTCGAGGGCGCGTTCGAGCAGCGCTTGAGCGCGGTCGAGTAGCCCCAGGTCGCGATGAACCGCGCCCAGCACGAGAAGGAGCTTCGCCTTGACCAGGGGCTGATCGGCGAGGTCGCGCTCGATCCTCAGCGCGCCCTGATCCAGGACCTCGCGCGCCGTGAGCTTCGTTCCGCGCGTTCGCGCCGGATCGGCGTTCTGGAAGAGCGTCGCGAGGAACTCCGCCACGCTCTGCGCCGTGGCGGCTTCGAGCGTCGCCCGGTCGCGTTCGCGCCGCAGGCGAGCCGCAGACACGGCGATGGTGGCGACGACGAGGGCCGACGCGAGCGCCAGAGCGGTGAGGGCGCCGCGGTGGCGTCCGACAAACTTCGTCGCGCGATAGGCCAGGCTGCCGCGCCGCGCGGTGACTGGCCGGCCTTCGAGGTAGCGGCGCAGATCCTCGGCGAACGCATCGACGGTGGCGTAGCGCTCTTGCGGCAACTTTCGCAGCGCCCGGAGCAGGATCGCTTCGAGGTCCCGCGAGAGCTCCCGGGGCCGCGCTACCTCCTGGTGAACCGCCGCCTCGGCCCACTCCGCCGGGGCTCCCGTGGCCACACGGTAGGGGCGGCGGCCGGTGAGCAGCTCGAACAGCACGACGCCGAGCGAGTAGATGTCGGTCGCGGTCGTCGTGGCGCCGCCGAGAACCTGTTCGGGGCTGGCGTACTCGGGGGTCAGGGCGCGCAGGAAAGTCCGCGTCCGATCGCCGGTCTCGCCCACGGGCGTGAGGATCTTGGCGACGCCGAAGTCGAGCAGCTTCGCCTCGCCGGCGTCGGTGACGAGGATATTGGAGGGCTTGAGATCGCGGTGGACCACGAGATGACGATGGGCCTCGGCGACTGCAGCGAGAATCTGCAGGAAGAGAGAGATCCGCTCCCGCTCCGAGAGCTGGCGCGCGTTCGCGAAGGCGAGCAGGGACTGCCCGTCGACGTACTCGAGGACCAGGTACGGCTCCCCCGTGGCGCTTTCGCCGCCGTCGAGCAGGCGCGCGATGCCGGGGTGTTCGAGGGCGGCGAGCGCCTGGCGTTCGGCGGCGAAGCGCTCTCGGAGCAGAGGAGAGAGCAGCTCGGCATGGACGAACTTCACCGCCACCAGCTTGTCGAAGCTCTCGTCGGCACGGCGGGCCAGGTAGACGCTCCCCATGCCCCCTTCACCGAGCGGCGAAAGCAGCTCCCAAGGGCCGACCTGCTCACCGCTGCGCGGCGGCTGTTCTCCCACCGGGCCGCTCAGGAAGGCCTCGTCGAAGTTCTCGGCCAGGAGCAGGGAGCGCGTCTCGCGGGCGAGCTCCTCGTCGGTGCGGGCGAGGTCCGCGAGGGCGGCGTCGCGCTCGGCTCCGGAGAGGGGCGCCAGCCGGTCGAAGGCCGCCCGCACCTCTCGCCAGCGTTCCGGCGTCATGGCGCTCCGAGCTCGCGGGCGAGAAAGGCGCGGGCGGAGCGGAAGTCCCGCCCGGCGGTTGCGGTGGAGAGGCCGAGGGTCTCGGCCGTCTCCTCGACAGAAAGACCGCCGAAGAAGCGCAGCTCGACGAGCCGAGCCTGCGCCGGGTCGAGCGCCGCCAGGCGTTCGAGCGCCTGGTCGAGGGCCAGGAGATCGACGCTCCTGGCAGGGACTGCGAGTGCGCCATCGGCGGACTGGGCCGCGGCGGAGTCGAACTCCACCAGCGTCGCGCCGCCGCCGCGCTTGTCGCGAGCGCGGCCGCGAGCGTGATCGACCAGCAGCCGTCGCATGGCCTGCGCCGCGACGCCGAGGAAGTGGGCACGGTTACGCCAGTCGACCCGCGTCTGATCGACCAGCTTCAGGTAGGCCTCATGCACCAGCGCGGTCGGCTGCAGCGTGTGCCCCGCGCGCTCACGCCGCATCTGGCGCTCGGCGATGCGGTGCAGCTCGGGATAGACGAGCTCGAGAAGGCGGTCGGCGGCACCGGCGTCCCCCCGCCCCCATTCGACGAGCGCTGCCGTAACCGCGCTCCGTTCGGAACTCCCGCCGCCGGCGTCCATGCACGAGACCCCGTTTCCTGACTGCGAGGCCGCAGGCTAGACCCCCCCTCGCCGGACTGTCAAACCGGCTCTCGTCGGATGGGCCCCCCGGCCGTGGTGTCGGCTGATCGACAACTCGCCGATTCGTCGCGTTTCCTATCGTGAGAGATACCGATCGGAGCGCCGCCATGAGATTCCCCGCCCGCCGTTGGAGTTCCCCCGTGCTGCTCGTTTTGATGGCCCTTCTGCCGGCCGCGAGGCCCGGCAGCTCGCAGTTGACCCCCCTCGCCGCCCAGCTGCTCGAGGAGTGCACCGCCTCCGGGAGCTGCGATGCGGAGGACAATTTTGGCTCCTCGGTGGCGTCCGGCAACTTCAACGGCGACGCTTTCGAGGATCTTGCGGTGGGTGTGCCAGGGGAGACGGTCGGCGGCGACGCGGACACCGGCGCAGTGCACATCTTCTATGGCTCGATTGCCGGTCTGGCCATCGCCGGCGATCAGATCTTCCACCAGGGCACGAGCGGGATCGAGGACACGGCCGAGCCTGGGGATCACTTCGGATTCGCAGTCGCTGCGGCCGACTTCAACGCCGACGGCTTCGACGACCTGGCGATCTCGGCGCCGGACGAAGATGTCGGCAGCATCGTCGACGCGGGCGCGGTCTGGGTCCTTTTCGGCTCGGCAACCGGGCTCAGCGCCACCGGCAGCCTCGCCTTCGGACAGAGCACGATCAGCGACACCGAGAGCTCGGAAACGAATGACCAGTTCGGCTTTTCCCTTGCCGCCGGGCGGATCGATTCCGGCAGCCGCGCCGACCTGGTGATCGGAGTGCCGGGCGAGGACGGCGCGATCGAGAACTCCTCCGGCAAGATCCACGTTCTCTACAACAACGGCTCGACGCCGCTCGCCAGTGAGGAGGACTGGGACCAGAGCGAGACCGGCTGCGAAACCACAGGCAACGAAAACGAGAGTGGCGACCGCTTCGGCTACGCTGTCGTGGTCGCCGATTTCGACGACGACGGGTTCGCCGATGTCGCCGCCGGCAGTCCCTTCGAGGACGCCAGCTTCGTTGGCGGCGGCACTCCCGACGTCGGTAGCATTCACGTCTTCACCTCGAGCTCTTCGGGACTTAGCGTCACCGCCGTCAACTGCTTCGGTACGGACAACGGCCTGATCTCGCAACTCGAGGAGCAGAACGATCGCTTCGGCGGCGCGTTCGCCTCCGGCGACTTCGACGGTGACGGGGTCGCCGACCTCTGCATCGGATCCGACGGCGAGAGCATGGGTACCGCCACCCAGGGGGGCGCGGTGGAGGTGATCTTCGGAGTTGCGGATTCCGGCTTCGATCCCGGGGGTCAGCTCACCCAGAACGATGCCGACCCGGGGACGGCGGCGTCGTCCGACCACTTCGGCTTCGCGGTCGCCTCCGGGAACTTCGACGGCGACGGCTTCGACGACCTCGCCGTTGGCGTACCGTTCGACGACGTCGCCGGCGACGCGGACGCCGGCGAGATCGCGGTCTTCTACGGCTCCACGGACGGGCTCGAAGCCATCGTCCCCGCGGCCTTCCACTCCGACCTGCCGCCCGGCATGCCGGACTCGACGGATCCATCCGACCTCTTCGGCGCGGCGCTCGCCAGCGGGGACTTCGACGGCAGCGGTACGGACGACCTGGCTATCGGCGTTCCCGGCGAAGACCTGGGCGGCGCGAACGCCGCCGGGATGGTCACCGTGCTCTACGGCCTCGATCGCCAGACCGGTACCTTCGGCACCGTTCAGTTCGAGGACTCGACGGTCAGCGTCGACGAGGAACGCTTCGCCGTCGTGGTGGCGACGCGCAGCAACGCCCTCATCGCGGGCTCAGTCGATCATCTCCGGGTAGGAGGCAGCGCGACGCCCGGGGACGACTTCGCCTACACGCCCGGCACCCTTGCCTGGGACGCCGGCGACGACAGCATCGAGTTCTTCTTCGTCAACCCGGTGGACGATACGCTGGACGAGCCGACACAGACGGTGATCATCGATCTGGTCGCACCCTCGACCGCCCTCGGGCTCGGCACGCCGCGACGGGTCGTCGTGTCGATCGTCGACAACGACATCGCCGGGAGCCTGCAGCTCACCGCCTCGACCCTCTCCGTCTCCGAGGGAAGCGCGAGCGTGGTTCTGACGGTGACGCGTTCCGGCGGCAGCGCCTCCGGCGTCACCGTGCTCTACGACACGAACGACGGCAGCGCGGACGCCGGCGAGGACTACACCGCCGTGTCGGGCCTGCTGTCGTTCGCCGCCGACGAGAATCTCCAGCAGATCGCGATTCCGATCGTCAACGACCCGACGGACGAGGGCAACGAGACTTTCGAGTTCAGGATCTTCAGTCCTCAGGGCGGTGGAACGCTGGGCGCGCCGTCGACGGCGATCGTGACCATTGCGGACAACGATCCCGCAGGCCAGCTCTTCCTCGACGGTTTCGAAAGCGGCGATATCTCGCGCTGGTCGAGCTCGGTGCCCTGAGAGCCTGCCCGCCGATTCGACTGCGGGTGGCCGTCAGCGCGGCGGTTTCGGGCGCGCCAGGACGACGGAGTGAAACGACAGCTGGCCGGCGCGGAGGAGCCTGTCTTCGGCGTCGAGCAGCCGCTTGATGGCGGCGTCGAAGTCGGCCTGCGGCGAAGGCGGGTGGGCCGTAGGGCGGTACATGTTGGCGTAGATCACCGACAGGAGGTTGCCGCCGTAGTCGCGCTGCTCGAGGAGGTCGAACTCGCGGGCGATCGCCGGCAGGATGCCGGACGAGGCGACGGCTTCGGTCGGATCCTCGTAGTTGATCGGCGGCCGGATGCGCCCCACTCGCCGCACGCTCTTCGGCAGTTGATAGTAGTGCCAGTTCCAGCGCAGCTCGTCGACGAGGCGCCACTCGTCGCGCGCCGGTCCGACGTACTCGTCGAGGTAGAGAAGCCCTTCTGGTTTCAAGGCGCGGCGCAAAAGGACGGCCATCTCGTCGAGCCGATCGAAGTGATGCAGCGAAGCGTGGAAGAGGATCGCGTCGAGGTCGCGCAGTTGCGAGATTTCCTCCCAGGCGTCCGCGCAGCGGTAGGCGATGCGCTCCTCCATGCCCGCCTCCTGCGCGGCGGTCCCGGCTTCCGCGACGCAGATCGGGGAGATCTCGATGCCGGTGATGCGGTCGACCAGATCGAGCCGCACCAGGTCGCGCTCGAAGTGCCCCATGCCGCAGCCGATGCTGACCGCTTTCCGCCACCTCGGCATCCCCTGGAGGCGTTTCGCCAGCCAACTCGTCGTCCAGATGTGCGGGTCGCCGGAGATCCGCCGGTTGATGCGTTCACGCACCAGCGGGTGGCTCCCCCAGATCTCCTCGACACGGGAATGCGCCGCGATCGAGTCCCAATAGTTGACCGGTTCGTTCACCGCTTCGAACCTAGCAGAGTTCGTGGGAGCGACAAACCGCCGCAGCGGCTGAGATATCGTCGCTCGCGGTCATGCCCGCATCCGCGCTTTCGCTCGCGGTCGTCATTCCGACGTACAACCGGAGGGCGATCCTCGAGCGCACCCTGGCCGCGCTGGCGGCTCAGTCCGAGCGCGATTTCCGCGTCGTGGTGGTCGACGACGGTTCGACCGACGGCACCTGGGAGTGGCTGCGGCAACGCGCCGCGACCGCTTCGGGGTCGCCCGACCCGCTGGGCCCGCCGGGCCCTCCGGGCCCTCCGATAGTCGCGTTGCGGCAGGAGAACCGGGGGCAGGGGCAGGCGCGAAACCGCGGCGTGAGGGAGGTCGGCGAAGAGCTGGTGCTCTTTCTCGGTGACGATGTCATTCCGCGCCCCGGCTTCGTCGCCGAGCATCGTGCGGCGCACCTCCGCCGGGGCGCACGAACCGGGCACCACGCCGTCGTCGGCTTCACCGACTGGCGGCGCAGTGAGATGAAAGTCACCCCGGCGCTCGAGATGGCGAATCGCGAAGGTCATCAGTTCGGCTTCGCCCACATGCAGGCGGATTCCGAGGTCCCCTTCACCTGCTTCTATACCTCGAACATCTCGCTGCCGCGCGCGCTCCTCGGCGACCGTCCGTTCGACCCGCACTTCGCGGCCTACGGCTGGGAGGATGTCGAGCTCGGCTATCGCCTCAGCCTCGGCGGCCTGCGGATCGTCTACCATCCGGCGGCGGTCGCCGAGCATCTGCATCCGATGACGCTCGGCGATCTGTTCGCCCGCCAACGCCTCATCGGCAAGGGGCTGCACACGCTCTGGCGCCTCCATCCCGAGCTCGCCGGATCGACGCTCCTGTCGCCGGTTTCCCCCCCGCGCTGGTTTGCCGCCGGCCGAAGGCTCATCCCGCCGATGATGCCGCTGCTGTCGACCCTCGACCGCGCCGGGCTGCCCCTCGGCAGGCGCATCCTCCACCGCGTCCTGCTCTGCGGCTACTATCTCGGTCAGTGCGAACCGCAATCCGCTTGAAAGCTCGGCCGTGACGCGCGTCCTTCTCCTCTGTCCGGAGCCCGGCCGCGCCGCCATGGCCGGTGTCGGCATACGGTTCCTCGAGATGGCGCGTCATTTCGGACCCCAGCACGAGGTCACGCTGGGGTTTCCGAACGACCCGAGCGACTACCCTGCGCTCCCGGAAGCTCGCCTCCTGCGCTACGACGGTGCGAACCTCGCGGGCCTGGCGCGCGCCGCCGAGGTCGTCGTGCTGCACGCGCATGTATCGAATCTCTACTTCGACCGCGTACCGCGGCGCGAAGAGCGACCGTTGGTTGTCGACCTCTACGACCCGTTCCCGATCGAGAATCTGAACTACTTCCGCGAGCTCGGCGACAGCCCCTATCGCCACGACCGCGCGACGCTCGAGCGCCAACTCGGAAAAGGCGACCTCTTTCTCTGCTCGTCGGCGGAGCAGCGGCTGTTCTATCTCGGCATGCTCTACGCCCTCGGGCGCCTGAACCCCGAGACCTATTTCGCCGACTTCACCCTGGCGAATCTGGTGCGCGAGGTGCCGTTCGGCGTCACTCTTCCTCACCCCACTGCGGCGGCGGAGCCGATCCTGCGCGGCGTCGTTCCCGGCATCGGACCGGACGATCCGATCCTCTTCTTCGGCGGCATCTACGATTGGTACGACCCGCTGTTGCTGCTGGCGATTCTGCCCGCCCTGTTGAAGCCCTTTCCCACGCTCCGCGTCGTCTTTTCGGCGAACCCGAACGCGACGACGACGCCGCAGGGAACCTACGCCGATGTGCTCAGGTCGGCGCGGGATGCCGGCTGGGTCGATCGCCACGTCTTCTTCGTTCCCTGGGTCGCGGCCGGCAGGCGCTTCGGGCTGTATCGCGAGGCGACCATCGCGGCGGTGCTCCACCGGCCGCGCTTCGAGGCCGAGATCTCGATGCGCACCCGCGTCCTCGACTACCTGGGCGCCGGCCTCCCCGTCGTCGCGACGGCGGGCGGCACGATGAGCCGTCTGCTCGCCGAAGAGAAGATGGGCCTCGTGGTGCCGGAGGGCGATGGGGCGGCTCTCCTCGCAGCGGTGGGCGAGTTGCTCACTTCGCCGCCGCTGCGCACCGACCTTGCTACCCGCGGCCGCGCGTGGGCCGCGCGCCAGGACTGGGCGACCGTCCTCGCCCCGCTCGCGGAGTTTCTCGAGCATCCGCGCGTCGACCCGGACAAGGACCGCTATCCGCCGGGATCCATTCCACCGCCCCGCCAGCCGCGCCGCTTCGGCCGCGCCTGGTGGCGAACGGCTCTCTCGAGACCGTGACTCTTGCGGTCAGTTGCGGAGGATGCGCTCCCACAGCAGGCGAGCGTCCGCGGGCAGGTCGGCGAGCTGTCGCTCGACTTCCGCGACGGCCTCCGCTCGATCGTCGGCTGCCAGAAGCTGCGCGATGTCCCAAGCGTCCTGTCCTCCGCCGGCGAAGAGCTTGAGGAGTATGAGGTCGGAAGCGCGCGGGACTGGAAGAACCACATCGCCAAGATCGAGCATCTCGGCTCTTTCGAGAATGCGGGTCTGCCAGGCGTAGCGGCCCACGATGAGATCGACCGGTCGCTCGCCCGCGGCGGCGATTCTCACGACGCCGGCGAGTGGATCCTCCGCGTCTCCGCGACGAACGTCGCAATGAATGCCCGAGTCGATCAGCGGTTTCCAAAGTGCGGAATCCAACGAGCGGAGATCGGTTGTCAGAAGATCGCGATCCAGAGTCGAGCGGCTCGCCGCGCGCAGCGATAGCGCCTCGGCGCCGATCAGCGCGCATCGGATTTCCGCGTGCTGCAGCCGGCGAACCACTTCTGCCAGCAGGCTCATTCGACGGCGGCGCAACGCGAGGGTCGACGTCCCGCTTGACGTCGGCGCGCGAACTCACGGACGGCCTCGGCTGGAGTCACGCCGTGCGCGCGGGCATAGGTTGCGACCGCCTCATCGCCGAGCCTCTGTGCCAGGCGCAGGCGTTCGACAGGAGACAGCGCGCGTTCGGCGCGTCGATCCTCATCGCGCAGCTCAGAGGCCAGTTTGGAGATCACTGCGAAAGTATAGCGACAGGGCTCGGCCCTACTCGACGGTGACGCTCTTGGCGAGGTTTCGCGGCTGGTCGACGTCGGCGCCGCGGCGGACGCCGATCTGGTAGGCGAGGAGCTGGAGCGGGATGACGGTGACGATGGGGGAGAGCGCTTCGGGGAGAGCGGGAACGCGCAGCACGTGGTCGGCGACGCCGTCGAGCTCCGCAGGATCGCGGTCGGTGATGACGATGACCACGCCGTCGCGCGCCTTCACCTCCTGGAGGTTGCTCTTCGTCTTCTCGAAGACGCGCTTGCCGGTGGCGATCGCGACCACCGGCAGTTTGTCGTCGATGAGCGCGATCGGGCCGTGCTTCATCTCGCCGGCGGGGTAACCCTCGGCGTGGATATAGGAGATCTCCTTCAGCTTCAGCGCCCCCTCGAGCGCCACCGGGTACTGGATGCCGCGGCCGAGGAAGAGAAAGTCGGTCGCCGTGTGGTAGCGGCGCGAGAGCTCTTCGATCTCGTGCTCGAGCGCCAGGGCCTCGGAGATCGCCTGCGGCAGATGCGCCAGCGGCGCCAGGAGCTCGGG
>JAYTAM010000313.1:0-15128 GCA_043737505.1 Thermoanaerobaculia bacterium | reverse complement strand
GGCGGCCGCGTCGAAGGCACGCAGCGCGGCGACTCCGATGGACAACACCGACCTCGATCCGCGTTGGCGCGGCCAGGTGACGCCGATCTACGTTGAGCGGACGCTGCGCGAGGCGGCGAAGCTCCCTCCGGCCCCGCCCGCTGGGTAGGGCGGGCTATTCCCGATCGCTCGCCCGGTAGACGCCCCAGATCTCCAGCGGGCGGAGGAGACCGTGGCGCACGGCGCTCTCGTCACAGTCGATCAGGAAGTCGAGGGCGTGGCGGGATTCGACGTCGGCGGCACCCAGGGTCGGACCCAGCTGCGGATGCGTACAGATGAACCGCATGAATGCGCCGTGACGATGCTCGAAGAGTGGAGTGAACGTCTGCCGCAGCTGCGGGAGGATATCCTGCTGACGGATCCCCTCCATGCCGCCATCCCCCTCGGGAACCGCGAGGCGGACGCCGTTGGTGAGGCGCGTCGGGAGATGGTCGAGCAGAGCGTTCGCGAAGTGCTCGTTCTCGTCCCAGATGAGCTTGCGGTTCTTGCCCACGACATCGACGAGGTGCAGAAGCCCGCCGTCGGCGAGGCCCGTCGCCAACTGTCCGAAGAGGTGCTCGAGATTGATCACGTGGTGAACGACGGCGTGGGCGAAGATGAGATCGTATCGCCCCGGCTCGAGCGCGAGGAAGTTGATGTCGGCGGTCCGGAATTCGAGCGCGAGGCCTTCGCCGCGAGCGACTTCCCGGGCCTGGGTGAAGAGAGTCTCGTTGATGTCGGTGCAGAGGATGCGGTAGTCGCGGGTGAATTTGCGCGCCAGCGTCAGCTCGTGTCCACAATAGCCGCTGCCCAGGCTCAGGACTTCGATCGGACGTTCGAGGTGCGAAAGCGTCTGCGACAGGTGCGCCCCCAGGTTGGCGAAGCCGGAGTTCTCCACGATCGGGCGGAAACGCTCCCAATAGTGCTGCCAGGCCGAGGCGGCCTGGACACCTCCCTCCCTGAGGTCGTCCGTGACGGCGATCTGGGAGTAGTGCTCGCGCTCCTCGCGGACGAGACGCTCATAGTCGAATTCCCGTGTCAGATCCTGCATCGCTCCGCATCATAAGCTGCGCCGATCCGACGCCGAAAGTCGGTCGACCGCTTCGACGCCGGTGCCGGGGAGGGAGGGCCGCTCCCGCGCTAGCGGTCGGCGAGGGTCGAGCGGCGGCCGCCGAGAATCGCCTCGGCGGCGCGCATCGCCGAGACGAAGACCGGCGCGACACCGCCGCCGGGGCGCGTCCAGTGGCCGACGAAATGCAGGTTGGGAAAGGGGCTGGCGACGTCCGGACGATGGGCTCCCAGTTGATCGGGCGCCATCTCCCAGCCGAGCATCGCCCCGGCCCGATTGCGCGTGAAGCGCTCGGCGGTGCGCTCCGACGCCGAGCTTCGGCTCACGATCGCCCGCGAGACGCCGGGAAGGATGCGCTCGAACTGTGCGAGCACGTAGCGCTCGACCTCCGCCTTCCGGTGCGTCGGGTCGCCGCTAGCCTCCGGCTCGATCTCGACGACCTTCTGCAGAATCACGATCTGTCCCCCCGCGGGCGCGAGAGTGGGGTCGAAGAGCGTCGGCGAGAAGACCTTGCAGGCGAGCGCGCCGCGCCCGACCTCGTCGGGATTCCACTCGTTCCAGTAGTAGCCCTGGGCCCCCTCGATCTCGTCCCGTGGCACGCCCATGAGGCCGAGGTGAGTCAGGAAACAGGGGTAGCTCGGACGCATCCGGGCGGTCGCATCGAGGAGCGCCGCGGCCTCCGGAGCCTCCCGCAGCAGGTCGCCGAGGGTATGCCGCAGATCCCCGTTGGCGACGACCTGGCCGCAACGCACGGTATGGCGCCCGCGGAGCGCTCCGCGAGTGGTTTCGATCTCCACCGCCTGGGCTCGCCCAGCGGCGGTCACGATGCGCACCGCGGCGGTGCTGGTCAGGATGTCGCCGCCATGCTCCTCGAGGCAGCGCGCCAGCTCGTCGGTGAAAGCCTGCGAGCTCCCCTCCGGATAGTAATTGCCCAGGAAGTAAGCCAGCCGCAGCATCGAATCGAAGACGAACGATGTCCGCCGGGGTGATGAGCCCCAGTGCGGGCAGTCGGCGGTGAGGAGGAGCTGGAGCTTCGGGTCGGAGATGAAGCGGTCGAGCGCCTCGCGCACCGTCCAGTGCTCCCAGCGCTCGAGCCGCGTCGATCGCTGGCCGCGAAAGTAGCCGAGGAGGCCGGCGGTATTGGCCTCGCGCGCCGCGGCGAAGAACGCTTCGAGGCCGGAGATCTGATCCGGAAAGTCGCGATGGAGTCGCGCGCGGTAAGTCTCGAAGTCGACCGGCACCTCGAACCGCGAGCCATCGGGAAAATGGAATACGTCCACCGGATCCATGCGCAACCAGCGCGTCGTGACCCCGAGGTCCACCAGGAGCCGTCCGGGCTCCGTCTCGGGATTGCCGAGCATCGGATAGAAGTGGGTCGAGGCGTCGAAGGTGAAGCCGTCGCGGCGGAAGATGCTGCAGTAGCCGCCCACCATGTAGTGCTGCTCGACGACGAGCACCGAGAGCCCGCCGCGCGCCAGGAGATTTGCCGCGACCAGTCCGCCGATGCCGGCGCCGATGACGACGGCGTCGTAGCTGTCGCGCGGCGCGGTGCGCAGGCCCCGGTACCGGCGCTTCACGGCAGGCGACCTTCGGTCAGGAGGAGGCCCCTGGCCGGTTCCGCCCCAGCGCCTCGTGCGCGGCACCCAGCTCGCCGCTGGCGATCGCCGCGGCGAACGACAGCTCTCCGGCGAGGAGCGTCGCGGCGACGATCTCGGCGAGTTTTCCCGCCATCCCGGCACCCTCGCAGCCGACCATGGCGAGGCACTCGCGCGCCGTCCCGAGCGCAGTGCCACCGCCGATCGTGCCGACGGTGAGCGACGGCAGAGTCACGCTCGCATAGACCGCCCCCTCGCCTGCTTCCTCGAACCGGGTGATCCCGACGGCGGCGTTGGCGACGTTCGCCACGTCCTGGCCGCAGGCAATGAAGATCGCCGCCAGGCCGTTGGCCAGCTGCCCGTTGCTGGCCACCGTGCCGGTCGTGACATGCGCCGCGCCGGTCCGCTCGGCGAGTCCTGCGAGCGAGCGAGCGTCGGTCCGCAGCATCGTGCGCAGAATCGAGCGCTCGACCTTCGCTCCCGCGATCGCCCACTTTCCCTTGCCGCCGCGCCAGAGAGCCGCGCTGGCACGCTTCTCCGACTCACCGCCGCTGAAGATCTCGAACGTCTCGGCGGGCGACCTGCCGATCGCCCAGCGACAGGCGTGCTCCGTCGCCCGTACCGCCATGTTCATTCCGGAGGCATCGCCGGTCGAATAGACGAAGTCGACGACTACGTGGCGCCCGACCTGCCGTGGGGCGATGCGCAGGAGCTTCCCGTACCGCGTGGTGGCCTCGGCCACCGTCCGCAGCTCTCCTGTCGCAGATTCGATCCAGCGCACGAACTCCGCGGCGCGGCCGACGTCGGCGCAGGCGAAGCCGGGCGAAACGCAGTTCTCGTCGCGCTCCAGGCGAACCTCGATACCTCCGGCGCGGGCGAGCGCCGCCATGCCGCGCTCGTAGGAGGCGACCAGTGCCCCCTCGGTGGTCGCAAGCGGCACGTAGAAGGTGCCGACGGCGTGCTCGCCCCGGACGACGAGCGGACCGGCGACGCCGAGCGGCACCTGGACGGCGCCGATCGGATTCTCGATGTTGCCGCGCAGCGCAGCCGCCGGCATGGAGTGCACGGCGACACCCTCGAGATGTGCACTCGTCTTCTCCTCGACCCATCGCCGGCGAGCGGCGATCGATTCATCGTCGTAGCCGCGATCGGCGAAGCGCGGCACCAGGTCGAGCGGGCGACGCGCGCTCCGATCGCTCATCGCCCACCCTCCGACGCTCGAAAAGCCGCGTGGAAACCGAGATGAACCGGTGACGGCAGGACGATCCGCGCCAGCGGCCCGCGCGCCAGGTCGAAAGCGTCGAGGACGACGAAGGCACTCTCGCGCGCCGCGACGTCGAGCTCATGGCAGAGGATGACTCCGCTCCGAGCCTCGGCGCCGCCGGCGCCGCCGCCCACTGCGCGCCCGCCGGAAAACTCCGGGACGTAGACCGGTTCCCCGGCGAGGTACAGCGGCGGAGCCGTCGCATAGGTGTCCACGATCTCTCCCACTCGCCAGTCGAAACGCTGCAGTCGATCGAAGAACTTGCGCCCCGACTGCCCGGTCGCGGCGATCGCCAGCATCCAGAACTCCTCCGCGCGGAGTCCGGCCAGATGCGGATCGAGCACGGGAAAGTCGGCCGCGAAGCCGGGTGAGGTCACCTGGCGCTCGAGGAGGCGGCCGGCGATCGGATCCACCCGCAGGCGGACGACGTGCGCCGGCCGCACCTCCAGGAAGAGCTCCGGCAAGCCGTCGTAGTCGGGATAGACCGGCTCATCGAGCTCGAGAAAGTCGACCACCAGCTCGTCGCCGTCGTCGAAGGCGTTGACTTGATGCAGGCAATAACCGCCGCCGATGGCGATCCGAGCCGCCACCTGCCCGGCGGCGCGTTCGACGACGAGAAGCTGCGAGCCGATCTCCGGCCGCCAGACCAGCGAATCCGCTACCGTCGCCCCGCTGGTGAGCATCGGCGCGACGTCGAGAAGATAGGGCGCCAGATGGAAGACCGCGAATCGGCCGCTGAGGGAAAAATCGTGCAGCGAGTACGGCAGCTCGAGCTCGACGCGCGAGCGCGCGGAGAGAGTACCGTCGACGTCGAACTGAAACAGCTGCAGCGAAGGCCGATCGGCGGCGAAGGAGAGGCCGAAGTTGGTCAGCTCGCCGGTGGCCGGATCGAGCGCCGGGTGGGCCGAGAACGGCGTCACTTCGTTGAGCGAGCCGAAGCCGTAGCGGCCGATCGTCGTGAGGTCATACTCATCGAGCTCGTAGGGCAGCCCCTGTTCCCCGAAGACCAGCAAGCGCCCCGCGAATGGGTGCACGCTGACGTTCGCGGGCGAGGCGAGCGCCCTCCCGCGGCGCAGCTGGCTGCCGGGAAAGGCGGTACCGAAGGTGCGGTAAATCGCCTGGCCGCTCTCCTCCTCTTCGATCCACTTTTCGGTGCGCACATAGCGCGCCGCCGCGGTGGCACCTTCCTCGTCGAAGTGCAGCGCCACGACCATCCCGTCACCGTCCAGCCAATGGCCGTAGCGCTGGCCGCCGCGTTCGAAGCGCGCCGGCCCGACGAGGTAGAGACTGCCGCGCAGCCAGGCCGGCAGAGTGCCGTGGACCACCGCCGGCGTCGGCGCGAACTCGACCGGCGGCGCCGCGAAGGCGGTCTCGAGGCCGGGCGCGAAATCGGTCACGCCGGCTTCGTCACAAGCTCGCCGGACGATGCCGGCTCGCTGGCAAACTCGCCTGTGGCCACGGCGTCCGCCTCCAATCCGCGCTCGCCCTCCATCCCACCGAGCGGAGTGCGGAAGCGCTCGAGGAGCCCGGGATCGTAGCGCCACTCCTTGCGCCCGGCGCTCCCCGCGACCTCGGCCCACCGTTGGCGAACAGCCGCGGGATCGAACCGCAGGTCGTCCAGGTCGAAACCGTCGACGAAGGCGCGATCGTAGAGCGCCGCCGGATCGTCGACCACCCGCGAACCGATCCAGGCGACGATCATCCGCGCCAGCTCTTCGAGGTTCGCGAGCTGCTCGTCGAGGACCTGGTGGGCGCGGCCGATCGGCACGCCGATCTCGTAGAACGCCTTCTCCGACTCGGCGAGCGGCGCGAGATTCATGAACTCCCAGAAGATCGGCCCGGGGAGCGGCGCTCCGGCCGCCTTCCGCCAGTGATAGAAGTCGCGGATGCTCTCCTGCAGGCCCTGGTTGATTTTTCCCAGCCGGCCGAAGCGACGCAGGAAGCCCGGCACGAACTTCGGCTCGGTGAACAGGTCGTTGATGAACGGGAAGACGTAGAAGGCGTAGTAGACCGTGAGCTCCCAGGTGTACTTGAGGCTGTAGGCCTCCGGGTCGCCCAGGGCGACGTAGCTCTCGGCGAAGCCGGGTACGAAGGCCTCGTAGAGCGCCCGCACCAGGGTCTCGTGTTGACGGCACTTCGCCTCGCGCTCCGCCCTTCCCCCGGCGCCGCTGCCGCCGCTGCCGCCGATAACATCGACGATCATGGTGTTGTGCAAAGCGATGAAGTCGCTGCCTGGACTGTAGAGCGGGTCGAGAAATCGCCCGGCCTCGCCGCACATCGCCCAACGGTCGGCGCTGATCGTCTGCGCGCAGCCGTGGGAGTAGTCGGCGAGGCCCGAGAAGTGCAGAACTTTCCTGCCCGGCAGGTCGCGCTCGAAAAGGGGGAAGTGCCGGCAGACCCAATCGGTCAGCTTGGCTGGCGTCTTGACCTCTTCGGGGTCGACGGCGCCGTGCTCGAAGACCAGGCCCAGGCTGGTCTTCCCGCGCAATGGGATGACCCAGAACCAGAGGCCCTGCTCGCAGAAGTGGTTGGTCGCCAGCCAGAAGGGATAGAGACCCAGCTCCTGGCGATCCTGTTTGAGCCGGACCTCCTTCCACGACAGGTCGGTCAGGCGCTCGATGTTCACATGGCCGTCGACCCACATGTAGAAGGCGCCGTGGCGGATCGCATTCTGACGCCGCATCTCGAGCTTGCGGGCGAGAAAGCGGCCGCGACCGGAACTGTCGACCACCCACTGCGCCGCGACCCGGGTCTCGGGCCACCCTTCGCCCTTGAGGTGGACGATGTGCGGCGCCGTTTCGTCGGTCGCGAGATCGATGCCCGCCGGCTCGAGGCCACCGACGAAGGTGAAGCGCTCGTCGAGCTGGTTCAATCGCAGGAGCTCTGCCTCGAGGGCGTTGCGATCGAGCTGATAGGTCGGGACGTTTGAAATCTTCCGCACGTAGGCGTGCGAGAAGTCTTCGAACTGTCGATTGTCCCGGCCGGCGCTCTTCCAGTAGAAACGCAGGTTGTACTTCGGCAGGTGCTCGAGCAGGAGATGCTCCTCGAGGTCGAGAACCTTGGCGAAGTAGTAGCCCGAAAGCTGTACCGTCGCTTCGCCATACTTCTGGCGCGGCGACGGAATGTGCCGCCAGCGGTCGACGAGGAGAATGCGCTTGTCGGTCTCGCGCAGGAGCTGCCGCGAGAGGGTGAGACCGGCCAGGCCGGCGCCGATGATGACCACGTCGTAGGTATCAGCCAGTTGCACTGCGCTCTCCTTCCCAGCGTCGCAGCAGGAGTGCCTCGACCGCACCGTCGAGTCCGACCGCGGTCGCGAGTCCCAGTTGAAGGTCGACCTCCCGGTCGGCCGGTGAAAGCTCGAAGCCCAGATCCGGCCCGCCGGGCGTGAACCCGGCGACCCCCGGCAGCCGTCCGCTCGCCATCGCCCCCAGGAGAGCGGCGACCTGCAGGGCGCCGGCGGCTCCGAGCGTCTCGCCGAAGGCACCCTTGACCGCGGTCACCGCGACCTCGCGTGCCCCCTCTCCCATGGCGTTGACGAAGCCGCGCGCCTCTGTGCGATCGAGTCCGATCGCGCCGCTCGCCGAAGCGCTCCAGGCGTCGAGCTTCGCCAGCGGCTCTCCTGCCCGCGAAAAGGTCTGGGCGATGGTCCGCGCGAGAGCCTCGGCGACCTCGTCCAGGTCATCGCCCAATCGCCTGTCGCTCTCCCCTTCGACCGACGGCATCGGCTGCATCGGAGCCCAGGCGGAGGCGCTGGCGAGAATCTCTGCCAGCACCGTCGCGCCGCGCTGCAGGGCCTGGTCGATCGGCTCGAGCATGAAGAAGACCGCGCCTTCACCGAGGGCGCAGCCATCGCGCCGGTGGTCGAAGGGCACCGGACAGCCGTCCGCGCCTTTGCCCCCACTCAGCAGTCCCGCGCGCGCGAACGCCCGCAGCGCCTCGCGCGAAAGCTCGTCGACTCCGCCCGCGAGGACCGCGGCAGCCTGCCCCGAGCGCAAAAGATCGGCGGCGTAGCCCAGAGCCTGCAGGGCTGCCACCTGACCCCCACCGAAAGTGACGTTAGGCCCGGTGAGCTGGTATCGGATAGCTGCCTGACCGGCGGCGGCGTTGAACACCGTGTTGGCAAAGTCGAGCGGCAGGACGTACTGCGGCCCCGCCTCGATCGCGCGCCGGTCGAATTCGGCGATCGTACGCATGCCGGCGAACATCGTACCGACGACGAGTCCGACCGGGCGCGCCGCGCAGTCGGCCTCCGTCCAGCCGCTCGCCCGCAGCGCCAGCGTGACGGCGGCGGCCATACGCCGACCGGTGCCGTCGAGAGGCCGCAGGTTGGCGTCGGCCCCGAGGTAGTGCGCGGCGTCGAACTCGGGCAGTGGCGCGGTCACGGCATCGCCAAGGTCGGGCAGGAGCTCGTCGATCAGGGGCCGGCGGGCGTGCTCTCCGGCGCAGAGCGAGCGATGCACCGCTTCCGGCTCGTCGCCGAGCGCCGAAAGAACCCCGATGCCGGTGATGCCGATGCGCATCGTCATGCCGGAACTGCCCGAAAGAGCACCGAGGCGTTGCTGCCGCCGAAAGCGTAAGCGTTGTTCATCGCCAGCGTCACCGGGTGGCGGCGCGCCAGGTTGGGGACGAAGTCGAGCACACAGTCGTCGTCGGCGGCGGCGAAGTTCGCCGTCGGAGGAATGCGTCCATGGCGTACGGCGAGCGCGCAGACCGCGGCCTCGATCGCCGAGGCGGCGCCCATGGTGTGGCCGATCATCGACTTGATCGAGGAGACCGGCGTCTGCGCCGCGCGCTCGCCGAAGAGGCGCTGGATGGCGATCGCCTCGACTCTGTCGTTGGCCGGCGTGCCGGTGCCGTGGGCGCTCACATAGCTCACGTCGGACGCTCCGGCGCCGGCCGCGGCGAGCGCCAGCGACATGGCACGCAAGGCGCCGTCGCCCGAGGGGTGGGCGCCGGTCATGTGATGGGCATCGCACGACAGACCGTAGCCCGCGACTTCGGCGTAGATCGCGGCACCGCGCGCCCGCGCAAGCTCCAACGGCTCGAGGACGAGCACCGCCGCGCCTTCGCCCGGGATCATCCCCTTGCGGTCACGGTCGAATGGCCGGCAGAGATCGGGAGCAACTGCGCCCAACCGCGCGAAACCGGAATAGGTGATGCGGGAGAAGATGTCGGCGCCGCCCGCCAGCATGCGATCGACTCGCCCGGCACGCAGCAGCTCCGAGGCGTAGGCGATCGCGTAGTTGCCGGCGGCGCAGGCGTTTGGAAGCATCGCCACCGGGCCGCGGAAGCCGGCCTCGCGGGCGACGTTCTGGGCGATGACGTGACAGGGATAGCGCGAAACGAAACGTGGGTCGCAGTGGGCGGACTCTCCGGCCACCCAGGCGTCGTCGAAGCGCTCGATCTCCGCCGGCTCCCCCGATGTGGTGCCCATCGCGACGCCGGATCGCTCCGGCCGATCGGGGGGATCCGGAAGGCCCGCGTCTCGCAGTGCCATCCGGGCCGCGACCGCAGCGAACTGCGACGCGCGGCCGGCGCTGGTCGCGGAGAGGCGCTGCAGGTGCTCTGCCGGGCGAAAGCCGGCGACCTCGGCGCCGCGATCGACGCGATAGCGCTTGGTCTCGAAGCTGCGCACCGGCCCCGTTGCCACTCGGCCGGCGAGCAGCCCCGCCCAGGTCTCCTCGGTCCCGACACCGAGCGGGGTCACCAGCCCGAGGCCGGTCACCACCACGCGACAACGCGTCATTTCGCTGCCGGGACCGCCGACGCCTTGGCCGCCAGCTGCTGCTCGACCAGTTCCACGGTCTGCGCCAGCGTGTCGACCGCCTGGAAGGCCTCCTCCGGAGAGTCGAGGCGGAACTCGTAGTCGACCGCGACGCCGATCTCGATCAGCGAGAGTGAGTCGATCTTCAGCTCCTCACGGAAGGAGGTCCCCTCTTCGATCCGCTCCAGAGGGATGCGGGTAATGTCGCCGATCAACCGCCGGACAGTGGCGCGAATTTCCTGGCTCTGATGGCTCTGACTGCCCTGATGGCTCTGCATGAACGAATCTCCTCCCCTGCTCGTGGGTCACCGAGAGAGCTCGCCCCGCGAGGCGACTCCAACGACACCAAATCTGGGGCTCCTAGACTAATACGAGGTTCGTTGCGAGGAGAGGACAGTGGCGTGACGATCGCCGTGCGCGCTGTTGAAATTCCACAGTGGGGGTCTCCTCGCACAAAGAAAAACCGGCCCGCCTCCCAAGAAGAGCGACAGGCCGGCTGCGGGATTCCACCCGTGTTCTTCAGCGCCAGGGGACGGCCTCGCAATGCGGGTGAGAAACTCCTCCAGCAGTTGCGGTTACGGAGCGGTTTCGCTCCAGGCGTCGGTCGTGGCGTTCTCGAAACCGTCGAAGAAGATCGTACGGGCCCAGAGCAGAATGCTTCGTCTCGCGGTCGCCGGAAAAGGCACTCCCCGGACTCTCGCCAGCTCATTCCCTTCGGCTACAAACGCACAGGTGTTTCTACCCTTGCAGGGGCCGGAGATCCAGGAGACACTCCGCAACGAGATCGGCGCGGCGATGGAAATCGTCGCGCCTGGAACGATCCAATAGCAGTTGGCGCCAGAGCACCTACCCACGTGGCCAGAAACGACCGTGGCCTCGGGCACCAGACCAACTTCTTCGACCTGCAGTCGATACAACCCCGGCGGTTCGTGAACGGGGTACTGCGCAAGACCCTCGCCGGAATCGGCACTCGCAACCTGGAAAGCGGTCGCCGCCAGGATCGCGTAGAGCAACCCGGCAGCGTTGAGCGGGATCCTCATTCTTCGGCTCCGTTTCTCAGCATTGTTGGACTCCCGGCACTCTACGGAGCGAACAAGTTGACAAGGTTTCCATCCTCCATTCCGGTTACGAGAGCGCAGGTGCCCAACCCCCCGACTCGGACCTCGAGACCGGTTACGACGGCCGTCTGGAAAACCTCGAAAGCCGCTTTGCCTTTGTCCGTCAGTAGATCGAAGGAGTACTCCAGCCCCGACGGCGCGCAACCAGGTGGATTCGTTACCGCCGCTCCCGCCGCGAACTGAACCAGCACCACCGTTCTCGTTGGGCCCGTGTAGGTGATGACGCCCAGCGACTGGACGGTCCCCGTGGTCTGCCCCGCCAGACCGAGAGCAGGAAGCGTCATCATGAGTGCCAGGACGACAAGTGCGTTGCGATACTGGGTCATTCGGTTCTCCTGGGCCAACGCCCTGAGGTGATTCAGAATCGTCCGCGACCACGGAAGCACACCCTCCAAGGATCAACGGACAACGACTCTCCTATTCCCACCGCA
The DNA here is from genome assembly GCA_043737505.1 of Thermoanaerobaculia bacterium. Classification (GTDB taxonomy): domain Bacteria; phylum Acidobacteriota; class Thermoanaerobaculia; order Multivoradales; family JAGPDF01; genus JAGPDF01. The sequence goes on along the minus strand of JAYTAM010000313.1, from coordinate 3,869 downwards.
CTCCCGCCGCGCCGGTGAGCAGCAGGCGGACGAGGTCTGCCTGACGCGTGGTGCCGACTTTGGCGAAGATGTGTTTCAGGTGGGTGCGGACAGTTTCGCGCTTGAGGCCGAGGCGGGTCGCCGCTTCGTCGATGCCGCTGCCGCGCAGGATTTCGCCGGCGACGCGGGATTCGGAGGCGGTCAGGCCGTAGAGGCGCATGAGGACGCTGGCGGGCGTCTCCGCCGCGTGGTCGGCGTCGGAGAGGAAGAGGGCGATCGCGGCGCCGCCTTCGGCGAGGTCGAGGCCTTCGAGCGAGACGGCGAGGATCTCGAGCGGCGGCAGGCCGTCCTCGCGCGACACGCGCAGCATCTCCGAAGCGAGGCGGCGGGGCTCGCCCGCGGTCACGTGCTTGCCTCCGCGCAGCGCGCGTAGCTGCATGTCGATCGCCGGCAAGCTCCACTCCAACGTGTCCGCGACGAGGGTCACTCCGCAGCCCGGTCCCAGCCTCCGCCGTGCCGCTGGATTGAGGTGCGCCACGCGGCCCTCGCAGTCGAGGATCACGACGCCCATGGCCATGCGATCGAGCGCCGCCGAGGCGAGGTGTCCGCGCGCCTCGGCGCGGGCGAGGGTGCGGGCGAGAAGGCGCGAGCGCACCACGTGGCGCCCGATCATGCGCACGAAGTCGCGCTCTTCGGGAGCGAACGCCGGGCGCTCGAAGACCAGCCGCAGCGCTTCGTCGCCCCCAACCTCGACCGCGGCATCCCCCGGCGCATCTCCGGCCCACTCCGAACCCGAGGCCAGTGCCCCGCTGGCGACCGGCAGGTCGCTCGCCGCGACGATCCGCGACCGGCCCGACTCGGTGGCGATGAGCCAGCAGCGTGTCGCCCCCAGAGCCGCCGCCAGCACGCGGGTCACGTCGTGCCACCCGCGCCCCTCGAGGCCGGCGGCGTAGATCCAGTCGGCGAGCTCCAGCGAGCGCGGCACCGAGGCGGCAATAGCGGTCGCGGCGGAATGCTCCAGCGAATCGAGAAGGTTCGCCGCACCTCGACCGCCATTGGCGTCGTCCGGGCGCTTCGTCAGATAGATCTTCGACATGGCTGTCTGCGCAGAGAGCACAGGCCGCGCCAACGAGATCTGAAAGGCTAAAAGCTACATTTAAAGGGGTTGTTCTTCGCGCGGATCCCACCTTGTAATCCCCGCGGCGTGCGTGCCGCACACACCTGTGCGCGCGACACAAGTTTGATCCGACTCAGCCGATGTGCAGCGCGACCTCGCCGCTCGCCGCGTTGGCGTCGATCGCCAGGGCCGCGAGGCGCGCTTCGGCGGTCGCCGCATCGCGGAGGCGCTTGCGAGCGTCCGGATGCAGCAGCTCGGCGAGGAGCTCGGCGACACCACTGCGGAGCGCCGCCTTCTCGAGCACCTCCGGCGAGGCCTCGAGGCGGGCGATGGCCAGAGCCATCTGCAGTGTCGGCTGGCCCTCTCCCCACGGCAGGTGGCCGATGATCGCCTCGAAGAGGACCACCCCCAGCGACCAGAGGTCGCTCGCTTCGTCGACTGTCTCCGAGCGCAGAATCTCCGGCGCCATATACGGCAGCGTGCCGACCATCGTCGCCGCCTCGGTGAGGGTCGTCCGCGCCGCGCCGCGCGCCAGTCCGAAGTCGAGCAGCACGAAGCGACCGTCCGGCAGGCACATGATGTTTCCCGACGTGACGTCGCGATGGATGACTCCGTGAGCGTGCAGCGCCGCGAGCGCCGATGCCATCTGGGTGCCCATCTGCAGAGCCCGCCGCTCCGAGAGCTTGCCGCGAGTCAGGCGTTGCGCGAGGGTGTCCCCGGGCAGCAGCTCCATCGCGAGGTAGAGCCTGCCGCCGTGCTCGCCGCGTTCGAGCAGGCGGACGATTCCCGGATGGGAGATCGCAGCGACGATCTCGCCCTCCCCTTCGAGGCGCTTGCGCGCAGTCGGATCGGCGGTCTGCTCCGGGAAGAGAATCTTCACCGCCGCATGAGTGCCGTCGTGCACATTCACCGCGCGGTAGACCTCTCCCATTCGGCCGGCGCCGATCCGTTCGATGAGCTGGTAGGCGCCGATCTTCTGTGCCGACTGACGCAGGATCTCGGCGAGCGGCAGCCGGATCTCGGGCAGCAACAGCCACCGGTCACGTTCGACGCGCAGCTCGGTGGAGGCGTCGCTGGAGGGCTCGCCGCGGGACAGGATCCGCTCCCCGACCAGGCGACGGATCGCCGCGTCGACTCGCTCCGTCGCTGCCGGCGACGCGCTGAAGACCGTCGCCAATGAGGCTCGTACGTCTTCGTCGGTGACTCGGCCGGCAAAACCCTGGCGGGCCACCGCCGCGAAAACCAGGCGGGCGGCGAGATCGAGCTGCAGCCATTCGCCGCGCGCCTCCGAGACGTGCCGCCAGCGCGTCGCCTCCTGCGCCTGCCAGGCGCCCTCGAGCGCCATCGCTGCCTGGGCCGCGAGCGCCGACAGATGGGCGAGGTCCGACTCGGCGCCTTCCCGCGCACGAGGGCCGCCGACCGCGAGGATGCCGAAGGCCGTCTCGCCGGAGACCAAAGGCGCGGCGATCCGCAGGCCGGCGGCGTAGAGCTCGCCGAAGAGCCCGTGCGCCGAGCCCGTATCGCGCATGGTCTCGCCGAGACGCACCGGTCTGCGCCATCCGGTGTAGAGCCCACCGAGTGCCTCGGGGGTGAGCGAGAGCTCCTGCCGCAGCCCGCGGACGATGTGCTGCGGCGCGCGCCCTTCCCGGAGAGCTACGACCAGCCGCGGAACCTCTCCCCAACGGGAGGCGAGAGCGCGCTCGAGCTGCTTGCCGATCTCTTCCGGCTCGAGGACTCCGGCGACGCTACGGCTGAAATCGACCATCCCCTCCAGCTCGCGCGCGCGCCGGCCGAGCTGACCGACGCGCACGCGCTGCACGCCCAGTCCGAGTGCCACGAGGGCGAGCGCCATCGCACCGAAGAACCAGGGCCGTTGCCAGAAAGGCGCGGCGATGGACAACGGCACCGAGGCTGCCGGCCCCCAGCTCTCGCCGTCCAGCGAAGCCTCTACCGCGAATCGGTGCTGGCCCGCCGGAACGGCCGGGTATTCGGCATGACGTCGCGACCCGGCGTCGATCCATTCGCGATCTACGCCTTCGAGGCGATAGCGAAAGTGCAGGCGATGCGGAGCGCGGTAGTGAAAGGCGGTGAAGTCGAGCTCCAGGCGATAGTCACCGGGGCCGAGCGTGATGGGCGCGTCGGCGGCGTTCCGCTTGCCGTCGATCCGCAGCTCCTCGATCCGCGCCACCGGCAGAGGCAGTGCCGCGACCGCGGCAGGATCGACCATCGCGGCCCCCTTCATCGAAGCGAACCAGAGCCTGCCGTCGCGCGCGCGGATTCCGGCGTTGGCATTGCCGCCCTCGAAGGTGGCCGACGCCAGGCCGTCCTCGACTCCGAACAGGCGATAGCGGACTCTCGGCGCGGCGCCGGAGAAGAAGGCGTCGAGGTCGGTCAGAGCCATACGGTAGAGGCCGCGCGCGCAGGACACCCACAGGTAGCCGAGCCCGTCGTCGACGATCGCCCAGGCGGTATCGTCGAACAGACCGTCCTGCCGGCGGAGCAAGCGAAATTCGCCGGCATGGTAGCGGACGATTCCACCCTCGAGCGTGCCGAACCAGAGGTCGCCGCGCGAGTCTTCGCTGGCGCTCATGAAGAGCCGGTGAAGCGGCTGGACCGGCGTCGCGTGGCGAATCACCGTGGCGTCAGCGTGCACCTCGTAGAGCCCGCCCTTGGCGCTCGCCCAGATCCTCCCGAGCCGGTCTTCGAGCAGCGCGAAGACGATGACCGTGTCGAGCTGGAAGGAAGCCATCTGATTCCGGTAGTACCGGTGCAA
>JAYTAM010000312.1:0-6630 GCA_043737505.1 Thermoanaerobaculia bacterium | reverse complement strand
GACTCCCTTCCCCTGATCGTCGCCTCGATCCTGTCGAAGAAGCTCGCCACCGGGGCGGCCGCCATCGTCTTCGACGTCAAGGTCGGGGATGCCGCCTTCCTTCCTCGCGTCGAGGAGGCCCGCGAGCTCGCGACCCTGCTCGCCGGCATCTCGTCGGAGCTCGGCATGCGGGCCGAGGCCCTGCTCACCGACATGAATCAGCCCCTGGGCGACTGGGCCGGCCACGCCTGCGAGGTCCGCGAAGTGCTGGACTGCCTCGAAGGGGGCGGCCCGCGCGAGACCGTCGAGCTGACTCTGGCCCTCGCCCTCGCGCTCGGCCGGCAGATCGGCGCCGACTGGGGCGAAGCGGAACTCCGCCGGCTGCTGGATTCGGGCGCGGCGCGCGAACGCTTCGTCCGCTGGGCGGTGGCGCAGGGGGCGGAAGAGCGCTGGTTCGATCGACCCGAACTGCCGCTGGCTCCGCACGAGTCGGTCATCGCGGCGCCGCGCGCGGGCTGCGTGACGGCGGTGCGGACGCGCCAGCTCGGTCTCTTGCTCGCCGAGGCCGGAGGCGCGCGGCGGGCGATCGGTTCGGAGCTGGACCTCGGGATCGCGCTGCACTACCGGACGCGGCTCGGGCGCCGGGTCGCAGCCGGGGAGGAGCTCGCCCGGGTCTATCTGCGGAAGGCCGATCCCGAGCTCGCCGCGCGCTTCGCCGCCTGTTTCGAGATCGCAGAATCGGCGACCCCACCCACTCCGCCCGCGCTCGTCGTCGAGCGAATCTTGCCGCAGGGTCCGCCGCGCACCTGAGCGCCGTCCGGCGGCCGCAGGCCGCAAGCCCGCCCGCCCTCCAGCGCGCCCGAAGGAGTGAAATGAGACCGCCGGACTACTTCAGCTCGACGTTCCGCTCCCCCGCAGCCCAGCGCAGACGCACCTCGCCGGACGCGAGCCTCACCAGCGCCGGTCGCGCTGCGGGCGCCTCTTCGACCCGGCCGCGGCGCAATTCGCCGCCGGCGCGATCGAGCTCGACGACGCTCCATCCGCGCGGCCGGGCGCTGGCGAAGGTGAGCCAGGCAGAGGCCGCTTTTCGCGGGCCCGCGGCTCCGGCGACCCCGTCCGGCTCTGACCGGGTGAGTTGAGGAGAGGTCGATCCTGCCGGACCCGCCCAGGCCGGAACCGACCATTTCTCGCCGTCGAAACGCGACAGCACCACCCGGTAGTCGTGGCCGTCGTAGCGGCTCCAGGCCGCCAAGGCGCCGCCGGGAACGGCGACCAGCGCCGGGGTGATGTCGGGTACCGCATTGTCGGCGTCGAGCGCCACAACAGGGCCCCAGCTTCCATCGGCGAAGCGCGCCGCCACGACCTCGTCGTCCTGGCCGTCGAAACGGCTCCAGACCAGCAGCTTCGAACCGTCCGCAAGCGTGGTGCCGGAGAGTGCCAGCTGGCTTCCGGCGGCCGCTGGCGCAACGGTCCGCGGCTCGGACCAGCGCATGCCGTCCCAGTCGGAGACCCGGACGGCATAGCTCTGCCGATCGGAGCCTTCGAGCCAGGCGAGGCCCGCGAGCTCGCCGGCGGCGGAAGCGAGCGGCACTGCGTTCTCGCGCACCCTGCCGCCGCCCTCCTCCTCGGCCACGGCAGGTGACGGGAGAGGGCGCAGCCCCTGGCCATCGATCCAGGCGAGGAAGAGGTCGCGGCGTTCGGATCCTCGGGCGGATCCTTGGGCGGAACCGTCCGTCGAGGCCGGCGCGCGGGCGCTCAGGAAAGCGCCTCCGCGGAGCTCGAAGAGCTCCTCGACTTCGACTGCCGGCGGCAGCTTCACCGTCCGCTCGCCGCGAGCGTCCTCGATGATGTACACCGCGTCGACGGCGCGCAGGACGGTCTTGCCGGAGCCCCACAGCCCGGCGCCTGCGGCTTCCGTGGGCCCGGTGGCTGCGGCAGCCAGAAAGGAGAGGAGAATCGGAACGGAGGTGGCGATGGGCGGGCGCATGGCAGAGCGGGATCGTAGGCGGCGCTCCGCCCGGAGTCAAATGCAGCGCCCACAGGCCCGGCGGCGCGAAAGCGCACCGCCGCCGGTTGCTATCATGCCCACTGTGCGTGCGACCATTCTCGCAGTGGGCTCGGAGCTCCTGTCGACCGAGCGCCTGGACACCAACTCGCTCCGCCTCACGGCTCTGCTCGAGCGCTTCGGAGTCGAGCTGGTGAAGAAGAGCGTGGTCGCAGATCTCGAGGCCGAGATCGCCCGCGAGCTCGCGGCCCTATGGGAAACGAGTGACCTGGTGCTGGTGAGCGGTGGCCTCGGTCCGACCGGCGACGACCTGACCCGCGAAGCGGCCGCCCGTGCGCTGGGTAGAAACCTCGTCGAGGACCCTGTGGCAGTGCAGCAGATCGAGCGCCGGTTCGCCGAGATGGGGCGACGGTTCTCGCCGAACAATCGCAAGCAGGCGGAGATCCTGGCCGGCGCCGAGCGGCTCGACAATCCCAATGGCACGGCGCCGGGGCAACTCTTCGAGCGCGACGGCAAGGCGCTATTCCTCTTTCCCGGCGTACCGTTCGAGCTCGAACGGATGGCGGCGGAGTATCTGGCGCCCTGGCTCGAGCGCCGATCGGGCGGGGCGACGCGCGAGACCTGGACCATCAAGGTGGCCCTGCGCGCCGAGTCGGAGGTCGACCAGGCGCTGGCTCCGGCCTACGCGGAGTTCGGACAGGAGTGGATGACCGTCCTCGCCGGCGCCGGCGAAGTCCGTGTCCTCCTTACCGCCGTCGGCGCGGAGGAGGCGCGGCGCGCACGCCTCACGGGCATGCGCGAGCGCACCCTCGCCCTCCTCGGCGACGGCGTCTTCGGCGAAGGCGCCGAGACGACGCTCGAGTCGGTCGTCGCGCGGCTGCTCGGCGAGCGGGGCCTCACTCTCGCCACCGCCGAGTCGTGCACCGGCGGCCTGGTCGCCGAACGGATGACGCGTGTCCCGGGGGTGAGCGCGGTCTTCGCCGGTGGTGTCGTGGTCTATTCGAACGAGCTCAAGATCTCGCTGCTCGACGTCGCGCCCGACCTCCTGGCGACCGTCGGGGCGGTTTCCGAGGAGGTGGCCCGGGCGATGGCGATCGGCGTCTGCCGGCGCCTCGGGAGCGACATCGGCGTCAGCCTCACCGGCATCGCAGGCCCCGGCGGCGGCTCGGTGGAGAAGCCGGTGGGCACGGTGCACGTCGCGGTGGCCGGGCCGTTCGCGGTGCCGGTCGAGCATCGCGTAGCGCGCTTTCCCGGCAACCGGGAGCGAGTCCGGATGTTCGCTTCCCAGATGGCCCTCGAGATGCTGCGCCGGCGCCTGGTGGAAGAGCCGGCTCCCGGCGTTCCCGGCGCTCCCGGAGCCCTCGGAGGGGGGCCGTGACGATGCGCTGGATCGGGCTGGTGATCGGCTCCTACCTGCTCGGCTCTCTCTCTTTCAGCCTTGCGGTCGTCTGGCTGCTGCGCCGCGCTGACGTCCGCACGCTCGGCAGCGGTAACGCCGGAGCGACCAACGTCCTGCGCGCGGCAGGACGCTGGCCGGCTTTGCTCGTCCTCCTGCTCGACATCACCAAAGGGCTCGTGCCGGTGCGGGTCGCGCGGGCCCTGGGGGCGCCGGCCGAAGTGATCGCGGCGGCGGCGTTCGCGGTCGTTCTCGGCCATGTCTTCCCGCTCTTCTTCGGTTTTCGCGGTGGCAAGGGTGTCGCGACCGGCTTCGGCGCGTTGGCTGCGCTGCTCCCTCTCGCAGCCTGCTCGGCGGTGGCGATCTTCGCCGCCACCGTGTTCGCCACGCGCTATGTGTCTCTCGGCTCGGTGCTGGCGGCGGCGTCGCTGCCGCTTCTCGCGGCGCTTTTCTCGCACATCGGCTGGTCGCCGGAGCTCTCGACCAGCGCGTTGGCGCTGACCTGCGCCTGCGCGGGTCTCGTCATCGTGCGGCACGCCGAGAATCTGAAGCGGCTGTTTTCCGGCACGGAACGCCGGCTGGGTGCAGGTCGGGGATAGAGGGTTACCAACGAATGGCGCGAATCGGAGTTCTCGGGGCAGGCTCTTTCGGTACCGCGGTGGCCGCGCACGCGGCGCGCGCCGGCCATAGCACGACGCTTTGGGTGCGCCGCGAGGAGGCGGCTGCGGAGCTCGACGCGGCGCGGGAGAACCGCCGCTATCTGCCGGGTGTGATGCTGCCCGAGGGTCTGGCGATCACCCACGATCTCGCCGCTCTCGCCGATTCGGAGCCGCTCGTCGTGGCGGCGCCTTCTCACGGCTACCGCGCCGTCCTGCGCGACCTCCTCGCGACGCGCTCGTCGCAGAAGCCGCTCACCGTCGTCTCGGCGACGAAGGGGATCGAAGCGGAGTCCCTTGCCCGGATGAGCCGGGTGTCGGCGGAGGAGTGCGAGCGGGCCGGGACGCCCCTGCACTTTGCCGCCCTTTCGGGGCCGACCTTTGCCGCCGAACTGGCGCGCGCCGTCCCGTCGGCCGCGGTCGTGGCAAGCGCCGACGTCGAGGTGGCGGCGCTGCTGCGGGAGACGTTGGCGAGCCCGACTCTGCGCCTCTACTCTTCGGCCGACGTCGTCGGCGTCGAGCTCGCCGGCGCGGCCAAGAACGTCATCGCGATCGGCGCCGGGATCGTTTCGGGCCTGGGGCTGGGGCACAATACGCTGGCCGCGTTGATCACCCGCGGCCTGCACGAGATCACTCGCCTGGGGCTCGCCTACGGCGGCGATCCGAAGACCTTCTCCGGACTCGCGGGTCTGGGCGATCTCGTCCTCACCTGCACCGGGGGCCTGTCGCGGAACCGCCGCACGGGCGTCGAGCTGGCGCAGGGCAAGAGCCTGCTGCAGATTCTCGAAGAGACGACGGAGGTCGCGGAGGGGGTCAAGAACTCGCGCGTCATCCTGCAGCTCGCGCGCGCCGTCGACGTCGAGATGCCGATCAGCGAGCAGATGGTGGCGGTGATGTACGAAGGGAAGCCGGCGAAACTGGCGGTGCACGAACTGATGACCCGGGACCTCAAACACGAGGCCGCGCACTAGAAGTTTCGCCCTGGAAGATCCGATAGAATTCCGCATGGCAACCCACCAGACCGTTCTCATCCTCGATTTCGGCAGTCAGTTCACCCAGTTGATCGCGCGCCGGCTGCGCGAGCAGCGGGTCTACTGCGAGGTGCATCCGTTCTCGCTGCCGGCCGAGGAGATCCGCCGGCGCGCGCCGATCGGCATCGTTCTCTCCGGCGGGCCGCAGAGCGTCTACGACGACGGCGCCCCGCACGCCGAACGCGCCATTCTCGAGCTCGGCATCCCGGTGCTAGGCATCTGCTACGGCATGCAGCTGGTCGCCCACCTGCTCGACGGCAAGGTAGAGCACGCCGCGCGGCGGGAGTACGGCCGCGCCGAGGTCGAGGTGACGGCGAACGGACTGCTCTTCGCCGGACTCGATTCGAAAGAGACGGTCTGGATGAGCCACGGGGATCACGTCACGAAGCTGCCCTCGGGCTTCGCGCAGACGGCTCATACCGCGAACGCGGCGGTCGTCGGCATGGAGAACCGGCAGCGCGGCCTCTACTGCATCCAGTTCCATCCCGAGGTCTCGCACACCGCCCACGGCGCGAGAGTGCTGCACAACTTCCTCTACGAGGCTTGCGGTGCGACGGGTGACTGGACGATGTCTTCGTACCTCGACGAGGCTGCGGCGACGATCCGCGAGCGCACCCACGACGAGCGTGTGCTCTGCGGCATCTCGGGCGGCGTCGACTCCGCGGTCGTCGCAGCGCTCCTGAAGCGCGCCATCGGCGATCGACTGGTCTCCGTGTTCGTCGATACCGGCCTGCTGCGAAAAGGAGAGCGACTCCAGGTCGAATCGAGCCTGACCGCGGGGCTCGGGATTCCCATCGTCACCGCCGACGCCGGCGCGGATTTTCTCTCCGCTCTCGAAGGCGTCACCGACCCGGAGCTGAAGCGCAAGGCGATCGGACGCGTCTTCATCGACGTCTTCCAGACCGAAGCGCGGAAACTCGAAGGCGTGAAGTTCCTCGCCCAGGGGACGCTCTATCCGGACGTCATCGAATCGACCTCGGTGCGCGGCCCTTCGGCGGTCATCAAGTCGCACCACAACGTCGGCGGCCTGCCGGAGAAGCTGGGCTTCGAGCTCGTCGAACCGCTGCGCTGGCTGTTCAAGGACGAAGTGCGGCAACTGGGCCGCGAGCTCGGACTGCCGGAGGAGTTCATCGGCCGGCATCCGTTTCCCGGCCCGGGTCTCGCAGTTCGCATTCCGGGTGAAGTCACCGCCGCCAAGGTCGCACTGCTGCAGGAGGCCGACGCGATCTTCCTCGCCGAGCTCCGGGCGAGCGGCTGGTACGACAAGGTGTCGCAGGCCTTCGCGGTGCTGCTGCCGGTGAAGACCGTCGGTGTCATGGGCGACTTCCGGACCTATGAAAGTGTTCTCGCGCTGCGCTCCGTCTCGACCGATGACTTCATGACCGCCGACTGGAGCCATCTCCCCTACGAGCTCCTCGGCAGGGTCGCCAACCGCATCGTCAACGAAGTCCGTGGCATCAACCGCGTCGTCTACGACGTGACCTCCAAACCTCCGGGAACCATTGAGTGGGAGTGAGGGGTGAGGGGTGAGGCAGAGAGAAGTCCCTGGTGGTGGCCGACTTT
>JAYTAM010000311.1:0-6636 GCA_043737505.1 Thermoanaerobaculia bacterium | reverse complement strand
CTCAGCCGCGGGGACTGCGGGGCACGGCGACCGCGAGCGCCTGCGCCGGGCACTCACTGAGTGCGGCGGCGACAAGCGACTGGCGGCGACCGCCCTGGGGATGAGCTACCGCACTCTTTTGCGCCGGATCGCCGAGCACGACCTCAAGGGCTACCCGCGCTACCGCGACTGAGAAGGCTCACTCCGCCGGCGGCGGTTCTTCCGCATCGGCTTCTGCGCCCGCTTCGAAATCCATGTCCGAGGGCTCTTCGTACTCCTCGACCTCGTCGTCGCCGGCGGCGTTCTCGATCCGCGGCTTGTAGCCTCGGCCCTGGGCGTCGAATTTCACCGACGCGAAGTCCGGCACGCCGGGAAAGGCGACGCGGAAGTTCGCCGTCTTGCCGGGCTGGATCTGCGGCGAGTTGACCTCGCCGCTGCTCGACGCCAGCAGGCCGCCGTCGGCGTCGTAGATCGCCACCAGTACGGTCGGCGTGGCGACGATGTTCGGGCTGCCGTTCTTCATCGTGCCGAAGATCTCGAGCCCCTCGCCCGAGGAGTCCTCCGCCTTCTCCCAGGAGATGACCTCGAGGGGAGGGGTGTCGACCTGCTGTCCTTCGACCTTCGTCCCGGGAGCGGTGTCGGCCTCTTCCGAGAGCGCTCCGACCGGCGGGATGTCCTTTTCGGTCAGGCGAATGACCGCCGGCTTGCGCGGCCTCTCCGCCGCCGGAGCGACCGGGGGCTCCTTGCTTCGCGTCGTTTCCAGCGCGCTCTGATCAAGGTCGATCTCCTCGGTGCGCAACGTCGAGAGCGTGCCGTTGGGCATCGTGAAAAGGACCCGCCGGCCGTCCACCTTCCAGGACCCCTTGGTCTCGATGCGTGCGCCGTCGCGCGTCACCAGCCAGTCGGCGCGGGCGGCGGTGGCGGTGAGCGATGCGCAGAGGCCGGCGATGCCGACCGCCGCGACCGCCGCGGTCGCAGCGGTCGCCGAGAAAGCAGCAGCTCGTGGAATTTTCAAGATCAGAACTCCTTCCAGCTCGTCGGGTCGATGCACAGCGGAATCGGGGCGACGAAGACCACGCCGGTGTCCGACCGGATGGTCTTGATGTTCTGCGTGTAGTTGGCGTAGCGGCAGCTGGTGGGCTGGAGGCTCTTCAGCTCGTCGCGGATCCACTTCAGCGTATCGGTGAGCTTGTCGGCTTGCTGTTCACCGGACCCGCCCCCTTCCGGATTCGCCGTCGCGCTCTGCTCGACGAACGGTGGCGTCGTGAACTGCGCCACCTCGGTATAGCGGACGCGATCGATGAGTGTGCCGCCGTCGGGGATGTTGTAGCCCAGCGCCGTCACCGTGCCGACGATGAAGATCCGGCTCGTTCCGGCACGGCTGCAGGTGCCGTCGTCGTTGGCGACCTCCGTCGGAACGAAGGAGGTGAAGATGGTGACACCGGCGAGCGAGAAGCTCTCGGTGATCACCTTCTCGTCCGGCAGCATGGTGAGGTACCAGCCGGGCAGGCTTCCGGCGCCGTCCCCGTTGTAGAGGTAGAGCGTCGGATTGTCCGAGTCGAAGGCGGCGTCCGGATCGAGCGCCACGTACTTCGACTCGGTCAACGGCTGGGTGCAGCCGCCGCAGGTGATGTTCAGCACGCCGTCGCGATCCGAGTCGACGAAGTTGTCGTCGAGCAGGACGTAGAACCGCCCCGCCTGGCCGTTGAAGTTCCACAGATTCCAGCGGTCGCCGGTGCCGAAGGCCATCGCCACCCGGTTCTTGATCGCCACGTAGACCGCCGAGATCTCGTGGTAGATCGGGCGTCCACCGGTCGAGAAGACCTGGTACGGGTCGTACTTGCGCGTGTCGCCGGTCGGTCCGTTCAGGCGCTCCGCCTGGAAGGTGTAGTTCACCCCGAAGTTCCTCGTGGTGAAGGTCTGGGTCTCGAGCCGCATCGGGGAGGTTGCCGAGTCGAACTGTACCTTGTAGACGAAACCCGACACCGTGCCGACGTAGAGCCGGTCGAGGTAGGAGTCGCCGTTCGAATCGATCGCCGCGATGTCGCTCGGCACCGCGCCGATGACCGCCTTCTTGTAGATCACCTTGCCGGTTTCGACGTCCAGCATGTAGATGTAGTTGCCGGCCGCCGCCGTCGGATTGTCACTGACGCCGCCGCCGAACACGGCCACGAACCGATCCTCGGTTTCGTCGGCGGTGCAGCCGCCGGTGCAGACCCGGATCCTGCCGGTAGTCGGCCGGCTCCAGGAGTTGGTGAGATCGCGGATTCCGTTGAGATCTTCATCGAGCTGGATGGTCGTGGAGATGCCGCCGATCACTACCGGGTGGGTGTCCTGGAACTCCCAGCGCACCGACGGGTAGGCGCGGTCGTCGCAGGAGGCGCCACCGTCGAAGCAGGACGGCACGTACCCCCCCGAAATCGGCTCCGGAACGTGCTTGCTGTCGAGCACGTCGGGCTGCGTGATGTCGAGCGCATAGTAGCCGGGCCCACCCTCGCGATAGCCGCCGATCGCCAGGGAGCGCCATTCGCGGCTCTCGCAAGTCACCGTGCCGGTCTCCGCGGCATCCGGATCGATGAACATGTCGTCGATCCGCGGGCCGCCGTCGAGGCCCCAGAAGTCTCGATTGCGATCGCCGCCTTCGGCCATCGCCGTCACCGTCTGCAACATCGCGCGCGGCAGGAACGAGAAGATCTCGCGACCGGTGCCGTTGTCGAACTCGCCATCGATGATGCCGTTGCCGCCCGAGCAGAAACCGCTCCCCAGGCAGAGGTTGCTGTTGCAGTCGCCATCGGCGACGCAGGACTTTGAGGCACAGAAGCCGGACACACAGCTAAGGCTCTCGCAGTCGGCGCCGGTCGAGCAGCGCTCGAAGGAGCGCTCGACGTCGTCGTTCAGGTCGTAGTCGATAATGCCGTCGGCCCACTCGTCTTCCAGCGCCTCGCCGTCGTTGTCGAGATCCTTCGCCGGCAGCAGACACTCGGCCGAGTTCGAGCCGACCCGGCGAAAGATGCCGGCATCGAAGGCGTGCAGCTGGCCGTCGTTGGAGCCCGCGATGAGCAGGGTGCGGCGGCAGACATGGCGATCGGCGAACCACTTGTACGACACTCGCGGCGAGCGGTCCGGATCGGGATCCGCGGCGCACAGGCGCTTGTTGAGGTACGGGTCGCCGACGTAATAGGAGAAGTTGCTCGGCTTCGAAACCACCTGCGGATCGGCGTGGAAGATGTCGCCCATGAGGTAGGTGAGCGGCACATCCATGACGCTGCCCGGATCGTCCGGGTCGGGCACGGAGACCACGGCCTCCTTCTCGAGCAGGGTGGTCACGACGACGGCGTTCGCCCGGGCGGTGGCGGCGTTTTCCGACGCCGTGTTGCCGGCGATGAAGGGAATGCCCATGCCGCTCCACAGGTCGTAGCGCTGGGCGGGGGTGGTCGGGAAGGTGAACAGACGCCGGTTGCCCGGCTCGGAGAACTGGGTGTAGATGAGGCGGCGCTCGTCCTCGTCGGTGCCGAGCTGCAGCTCCGTCGCGTCCCACGGCGCGACGGCTTGAACGTCGTCCGGATGCGGAGCCTGCTCGAGCAGTCTCGCCGGAGCATAGACGCCGTCGGCGCCACGGCGACCCTCCTGAACGTCTCCGGCATCCCACAAGAAGCACTCGCTTTTGCGGCTCGGACCACAGACCTTCAAGCGATCGGGCTGGTTGTTGACGTTGAGCGGCAGCGGCTTCAGATAGGAGTCGAGCCGGCCGGCCCAGTAGGCGGCATCCTTCACCGGCGTGAAGCTCGACAGGAAGATCTTGTCGGTGGCGTTGGCCTGAACCTGCGGCACGGCTGCCGAGGCGAAGGCCGCCACCTGCTCGCGGATCTGGCCGAGAATGTCGGTCAGCGCGTCGACCAGCTCCTGCTTGTTCTGCGGGTAGATCGGGTCACCGGTGCCACCGTTGGCGGCCATGCAGTTGAGCCGGTTGCCGGCGGTGTTCTGGACGCCGAAGGCGATGACGTAGGTCAGGATGCCGTCCTGGGAGCGCATCGAGGCGGTGAACGAGCACGGATCGCGCCCCGGGCAGGTGTCGTCGCCGTCGGTGAGAACGACCAGGAACTTCTGCCGGCAGGCCCAGGTCGGGTCGTTCGCCGCCGCGATGTCGTCCCAGCCGGTGGAGCTCGGGCAGGAGCCGTTGAGGCAGCCGCGGTACCAGGTGCGGAAGCCGCCCATGGTGTAGCCGAGCGGCGTCGAGCCGGCCGGAATCAGGGTGTGCTGCGTCATGTTCTTCAGCCGCAGGAAAGCCTCGGCCGGCGAGGTCTGGCGATTGTCCGCCAGGTAGGTCGCGTTGCCGAAGGCTTCCGGGTCGGCGGTCGGATCGCCGCCGTTCAGGCGCGAGGCGAGGCGGTCGAGCAGCGCGCCCTTGTTGTCGCGCTGCCAGTCGAGCGGCAGGACATCGCCGTAGTCGAAGGCGATCAGGTCGCGATCCGGGGTGGCCGGGTCGTCGATGGTGGTGAACTTGAGGTTGCTCGCGGCGTTGCCGTCGACGTACTGGTCGTCCGTCACGTCAGAGGCGCCGGTGTCGCGCTGGTTCGGCTCCCAACCGGCGCAGGTGTTTCCGGCCCTGGAATCCTGAACGTTGAAGTATCCGCCCGCGGCACCCAGAGCCGGGGTCCGCGAAATTGAGTTTTCCCACATGACGAAGTCGCCGACTCTGTTGTAGTTGATCGTCCTCGAGCCCACGGCGGTCGTGGTCGTGCACTTGGGGTTGGTACATGTTGCTACGGTTACGGTCACTCCGAAGCTGCTTGCCCCGTAGGTGACCGCGCCAGAATAGGTCACCCTGTAGCGTGTGCTGCCGTTGGGCACTCTCAAGTAAGCGTCGACTGCAGTGGAGCCGTTGGTCCCCAAGCGAGGAAGGCGCCGAAACCGCGTGTACTCCCAGACGTCGTTCGTATCAGCGGGCGAGCAGACAGCGGTCGGCGCGCCGCCGCAAGGGTTGGTCACGGGGATCGGAAAGCAGGCGACGTTGGCGTCGCCGGTTCCGGCTGTGCAGGTGATGGGCGCACCGAACACCTCGTCCGTATCTGCGACCGGGAAGGTGACCCCGCCGGCGAGCGTGAAGAATCCCGCTGGCTGCGTCGCGGCGACCTTGTAGAGCCAGTGCTTGTTGACGACCGCGAGGTCGTCCTGGTTGTAGGTGGCGAAGCCGAAGTCGACGTCGTCGACTTCGCGCAGTACCTCGTAGAGCGCCTCCTTGGACTGGCGGAACTTGGAGGCCGGGTCGTCGCCGTTGCGCGGCACCGGGCAGTCGCCGGTCGGGCAGAGGAAGGAGCAGACGCCGGCGTCGACCTGGGCCTGGGTGCATTTCGGCGCCCAGTTCATCGAGCCCGAAGTGTCGAGGATGAAGAAGACGTAGGGCCTCGCCGAGGAGTCGCGCAGGATGTCGCGATCGTCGGCGCGGGTCGGAAGCGGCGCGAGGAAGGCGAGCGCAAAGAGCGTGGGCGCAAGGGCGAAATTCGAAATGAGGCGATGCATGCGGGTCGTCATGGGAGTTTCTCCAATGCGCTAGATCTTGAGATAAAGCCCTTCGCAGGGATCCACTTCGGTCGTCGGATCGATGTCCGCGCTGAGGTCGTCGGGAGCCTTCAGGGGGCGCTCGCCGCCGAGCTGGAAGCCGGCGAAGCTCTCCTGGAACGGCTCGAACGCGACCACGGCGCCGACCGCCTTGCGCGAGCCGAGCGTGGCGTCGCTGCGGCGCAGGGCGTTCGCGGTCACGGCGTACTGCACGGCGAAGTAGTCCGTATCCTGATTCATCGCGCACAGGTTGCAGACGCTGGTGTGGATCTGCAGGAAGGGCGAAGTGCAGACGACGTCGGTGATCTCCGAGTTGTTCCCCAGCATGTTTTCGTTGCGCGTCCGGAGGCGCATATCGTGCGCCGCGGAGTCGCGATTGACGAGCTCGTAAGTGGCGGCGAGCTCGATCCCGGAGCCGGCGGAGAACAGCTGTCGTGCGGCCTGCTTCTCGCTGCCGCCGATCAGCACCTCTGTTTGCGTGATCACCGCCAGCGAGAGTCCGAGGACGGTCAGCACGACCAGCACGAGCAGCGTCGCGAGGTAAGCGCTGCCGGCTTCGGAGCTCTGCCGGATGCCGGCGGTGGCGCCGGCGTCGGTCGGTTCGGCGGACGAGGAGCTGGAACGGGAGGGGCTCAGAGGGGTCGAAGGGCTCGTCATGGGTTTCCTCGGGGTGACTTCAGATGTTTCGCGGGTCAATGACGGTGGTGAGGATGCGATGCCGGAACTTGCGGTTCTCTGGGGACTTGAAGTCGATCGTCGGCGCATCGTCGTAGTCGTGGTTCTCGATGAAGTCGACCCCCGCGACGGCGTCGAAATCGGGCGCGGCGTAACGGTTGTCGGGTCGCGCCGTGCGCACCGCCGTGGTGATGCGGACGTAGTGCAGGCGAACGGGGCGCGCCAGGACGCCGGCGTTGATCCGGTACTGATTGGCCGTCGGGTCGTCGGCGCTCGAATTGCCCAGCCAGTCGTCGGCAGCTCGGGCGGCGTCGTCCGCGGCTTCGAAGAAGACGTCGTCCGGACCGAGGGAGTCGGTGTCGTCATCGAACGAGCCGCTGCCGCTCGCCGCCGAGTCGAAGTCGGTGTCGAAGCCGAGAGCGA
>JAYTAM010000310.1:0-15201 GCA_043737505.1 Thermoanaerobaculia bacterium | reverse complement strand
AATCCATCACCACCGGCGCCAGCGACCACATCGCCTACGAACGCCCCGATCCGAGAATCACCCCCACCTCCACCCTCGACAACCTCGCGAGCTTCCAGGGCCACATCACGGATCCGGCAACCGGGCTGGTCTACATGAGGAATCGCTGGATGGATCCGGAGATGGGGAGGTTTATGAGTCCGGATCCGCTGGGGTATGTCGATGGACCGAGCATGTACGGCACCGGGAAAAACGATCCGATCAACAAGACCGATCCCCTCGGCCTCTATGAGGAGGATGTTCACCGGCACCTCACCACCTTCCTAGCGATGAAGGCCGGGTTCGATCGGGATCTCGCCAGGCTAATCGGCGCAGCAACGCAGAATCTGGATCTCGACGAACGCGACGCGATGCACGGTGGCGGCGCGAACAACCTGAACATGAATCTCTACCACTTCGTATCGCCCGCCAAGCTCCTTGGGCTGCGCCGCAATGCCTTTTCTGGTGCCTATCTTGATCCTGGGTGGTTGGGATTGGTGGGCGAATTCATTCACGCCTGGCAGGATAGCTACTCGCACCAGGCGGATCCTGTACGGCGGGATTTCGGGAAGCAATTCCACGATGAACACCCGCTTCCGTTCAATGACCAAGACATCGGCCACGGGAGGCACAAGCACGAGCCTGATTGGACTTGGATGCGCCCTGACCTTGCACTCGACATGGCAAAATCGACCTATTCTCTACTGGTAGGCCTCTGCGAACAGTACAGGGGACAATGCGTAGGCGCAGCCGAGGACTTCGCGGCGTTCGAAAGCACGGTCGCGGCTTTTCTGAAGTCCGAGCCAGAGATCTACCAAGATGTTTTCGAAGCAGGTCCGCTTCAGATTCCTGTTCCGGATGTAATCTCGTACGAGAGGAAAGTCCGCCTCCTGGGCAAAGGCTTTACGACTAAGGGCTTCGACGAGGCAGAAGAGAGAGGAAGTCGCTTCACGGCCTCGGAACAGAGGCGAAGGAAGCGACTGGAGGCTCAGCGGCAACGGGCTTTTGGGCAACGTTGATGAACAAGAGGCTCAAGTTGGCTTTGCTAATGATCCTCGTGGGAGCGTTGGCCGTAGTTGCTTATCAGGTCTTCGTGTCACTTGCTTACTCGCAACCAGAGATCTCTGTTTCGGCGGTGGGTGACGCATGGGAGACAGTTACGGCTCGCTCTCTTGGAGGAAGCTCTTGGGGTCATACGTCTCTGTACCGCCGGCTGCAAACAGGCAATCGTGACCTAGTCGCCGAGATCGCATTTCGCGTTACGTACATTGGAAACAACTGCGTCATCTACTCCACACCAGCAGACCTCGCCGGTCCGGTCTGTTGGGTCGCTTGCGGAGAGAACATCCCAATCGCGATCGTTGCTCGCTCGTGCATCAGGTGGGTCGCCGAAGAGCGCAACTTCCGCCATTGGGTCCAACCGGCGACGGGCCCGGAGGAAGTCGAAGACATCCCTTTCGAC
The DNA here is from genome assembly GCA_043737505.1 of Thermoanaerobaculia bacterium. Taxonomy (GTDB): domain Bacteria; phylum Acidobacteriota; class Thermoanaerobaculia; order Multivoradales; family JAGPDF01; genus JAGPDF01. Next base: position 13,721 of record JAYTAM010000310.1, on the reverse strand, counting down.
AAGCTCATCGAGCTCGGTTCGGCTCCGCGGTAATGCGGAAACTCTGTAGCGCCCACACTGAGATTTCCTCAGAAGCGTAGGCATCAAGACGACTCCGTCGAAGTGGAGTTGCCCTGAGCCCCTCCCCAATTCGCTACTGCCCTCAAGCTGACACCACCGTTCCAGATATTCGCCCCGCACTCCGCCGCTCCTCTTGCCACGGCTTCGTCGCACAACCGCTCCCGTAGCCTGAGCTCGCGCCGCATATCTTCGCCGTGACGCGATCCTGCGTCGCTAAGGAGGGCTCCGTGGAGATTCGCCGAACGATGTCGCCTGCCATCACCCTTTCAGCCGATCCATGCCCGTTCTGCCAGTCTCCGCCCGAGCGCGCGTCGCTCGTCGAGATCGCCCGCTTCGAAGGCATGGCGCGCCGCACCTTGCACCAGGTCGTCTGCGAGTGCGGCGCCGCGGGTTCGTTCCGCGCGACGCCGACGGATGCGGCCTTCGCCTGGAGATCGGCAAGCAAGAAGGAAGTTCCGACGATTGAGCCCTCCGTTCGGGCGCAGGGGCTGGCCGGCATGTACCGCCTGGCCGAAGAGCTCCGGGCCTGAGGGCCGCGAAGGGGCGAACTTTCAGCGGGGCGCCCCGGTGGCTCGACGACCGGCGCTACTGCGCCCTCGCGCGGGCCTCCGACCCTTCGACGAAGACGTCGTGGCCCTGGACGAGCGCGCGCATCCCGAGCTCGTGCGGGCACTTCTCGATCGGCAGATCGACGGTGCCTTCCACGCGCCTGGCGAAGAACGCGGCGAGATTGCCTTCTGCGGTCTCCGATGCGGCCTCGAGGAGGTTCGCCGGGTCAGCCGCTCGCCCCTGCCGCCCGGTGGGCGGGCGCACCGAGCAGCTCGTCGAGGCTGCGCTCGGCCTTCGACTCCTCGCGGATCCGTGTGTCGAGACAGAGCGCGATGGCGACGCCCCCGCTGTAGACCTGCGGGCGGTTCTTCCACTGGCACCTCTCTAGAGCTCCAGATATTCGGCTGGCACCTCTCCATGCACCTCTCCAGGCTCCAGATATTCGGCTGGCACCTCTCCAGACAGCTGCCGTTACCCTTTCGATGTGGGGACACGATAAAGGGACACGTTGACCATCGTGTCCCTTTAACGTGTCCCTCCATTGTGTCCCCGCTACCCGCGGGCATCCATTCCGCTCACCGCGGCCTGGTGGCTTGTCCCCTCGCCGCCCTCAAGGGCGTCTTCTCCTTTAGAGGGTGCCGCAGGATCGGGGGCCTTCCCGACGAATCCTCTGGGGGTACTGCGATGGCAAGAATCGGATCGGTCGTGACGGGTTGCGCGCTGATGGCGGCGCTGACCCAGGCAGCGCCGGCGATGGCGCAACCGGGGAATCTGCTCGCGAACGGGCAGTTCGATCTGGCGGTCGGCGTGGAGGGCTGGTCGGTGGTGTCGCCGCAATACAGCACGTTCTTCCATTACCCGACCCCCGATGCCGACGACTGCGGAGAGTCGGGAAGCGGACGAGCCTTCTCCAACCCGGCGGGAAACTTCGGCTCGGCCGAATATCGCTATTGCATCGGACCGGTCATTCCCGGCACCTCCTACTGGGTCGGCGGAGCGATTCTCTTCGAGACGGCGGCGGTCCAGGGGAGGGCGAACCTCACGCTCGGGTTCTGGACGGGAGCGGACTGCACTGGCGCTCAGGACAGTGGGCTCTTCGCCGGCCACGCGATGAGCGATGTCGCGGGCTGGCAGCGATTCACCTCCGGACCCGCCGTCCCCGGCCCGGCCGTGGACAGCGTGATGTTGCGGCTGATCCTCACCCAGGACGTGGGGAGCGAGCCCGGAATCGAAGCGTTCTTCGACAATCTGCGCGTCACGACGACCGACTGGATCTTCGCCGACGATTTCGAGCTCGAAGTGGCCTGCCGCTGGACCGAGGTTCCCTAGACGAAGTAGAGCTTCACGCTACTCCGTACAGTCAGCGAAGATCTAGCCGCCCTAGCAGCGGTCAGGCACTGGCGGTCAGACAGCAGCGGTCAGGCCGCCGGCGGCAGGAGCGCGATCGTTCCGAGACCTAGGAGCGCAGCGAGGACGAAGTAGCCGACGCCGATCGCCAGGCGCTCCGCCGGCCGGATCTCGAAGTAGCCCGGCTGTTCGCCCCCCTTGCCACGGAACACCTGAACAGCGCGGAAGGCGCCTAGGATCAGGATCAGCCAGAGCAGCGGGTTCCCCAGGCGGATCGCCAGCATCACACCGAAGGCGAGACCACCGACCCAGATCCACTTCGAGATCGCGCCGGCGATCCGCCCGCCGTCGAGCGGCGAGACCGGAAGCAGATTGAACAGATTCATGAAGAAGCCGCTGTAAGCGAGAGCGACGAAGAGCGGCGACTCGAATGCCACACCGATTCCCCAGCAGGCCGCCGAGGCGAGCCCGCCGGCAATCGGCCCGGCGATCGCCACCTCGGCCTCGATGCGCACATTCGGCGGCATGTTCTTCATCGCGATCATCGCGCCGACGAACGGAATGAACACCGGCGCACCGAAGTCGAGGCCGTGCAGCTTCATCGCCGCCGCGTGCCCCATCTCGTGCAGGAAGATGAGCAGCACAAAGCCGATCGCGAACGGCAGGCCAAGCAACATGCCGTAGACCCAGATCGTCACCACCATCGTGCCGCCGGTGGTGAGGACCTTCCCGAGCTGCAGGAATTTCAACCCGCCGAGCAGGAACTTGAGTTTCGACAAGACGATCAGCAACGGCACTTTGAGCTTGAAGACCAGCGCCGCGAACACCAGCAGTGCTCCCCAGAGACCGGCCTTCTTCGTCGCCGGCGTCACCGACGCCGGCGACGGCGGCGGCGGCGCAGGCAGATTCGTCCTGTCGCGCGCGTCGGTGCCCGGGCCGATCCTTGAACCGCGACGCGCGAGCTCGGCCTCGAGGCGTTCGAGATGCTCGCGATCCGGATCGAACGGCGGTACGGAGCTCAACTCGCGCTCTTCATGAGCGCCGCGCCGACGCCGGCAGCTTCCACGCCTCGTACGCGCCGAGGGCGTAGAAGAGCGCGTCCATGACGCCGACCGTTTCGCGGTAGAAGGCGAAGAACATCGCCGGGCTGAGGAACGCGGGCGGCCCTTCACCGGGCATCTGGGAGGCGTGGGAGGCGTCGGCGGCGAACGCCTCCCGCGCCATATGGTCGAGGATCAGGTACTCGCCGAACAGCATCGCGCCGAGCGCCACGACCACCGAGCCGATGGCGATCTCCGTGCTGCCGCGCCCGTGGGCACCGAACAGCGCACCGCGCCCGACCAGCCAGCCGACCCCGACCGCCACCAGCCCGAGCTTGTAGTCGGTGAAGCGCACGGTGAGATACCAGGCGAACGCTCCGACCAGCCCCGCGGCGAGCGCAAACGCCAATGGGCGAAGCAAGCTCGGGGGGGCCACAGGGGTGATCGGAGCCATTGGGGCCATCGGGGCCATTGGGGCCATTGGAGGCATATGGCCCAGCGGACCGGGCGGCAGCGACGGCGGAACGGGTGGAAGCGGACGCGGCCCGCTCGCCGGAGTGGACGGGGCCTCGCTGATTTCCGTCGTTGCCCGTCCCGCCGCGAGCTTCCGCGCCAGGTCTGTTTCGCACTCCGCACAGTACGGCTTCCCGTCGAGCGACCTCTCGCACGCGGCACAGATCGCCTTGCCGCAGCGCCTACACCGGCTCGTCGCCGGGAACTCCGGATGCAACGCACAGCTCGCCATTCGGTCTTCCCTCGGAAGGGAGTCTATGGCCTGATCTCCGCCGATTCGATCGCCGGCCAGCGAACCGGTCTGCCGCCTCAGCACGCGATGACGTTCCCGCCCTCGAAGCCGGCTGCGAAGAGAAGTAGGGACAGTCCCCTGGTGTCCCAACGTCTGAGTGTCGCCCGGTTGCAAGCTTTTGGCTAATAAGAACTTGCGGCTGAAATTGGCTGGTCTCGATTTGAACGGAGAAAGAAACAGGGACAGTCCCCATTTGTCCGCCATTTGTCCGATGACGTTCCCGCCCTCGAAGCCGGCTGCGAAGAGAAATAGGGACAGTCCCCTAGTGTCCCAACGTTGGAGTGTCTTCCGTCTGCAAGCTTCTGGCTAATAAGAACTTGCGGCTGAAATTGGCTGGTCTCGATTTGAACGGAAAAAGAATTAGGGACAGTCCCCCATTTGAGCGAACTCGTAAGCGAGCGGTGAGGATGCGGTAAGGACTCGGGGCGGTTCGTCGAGGGAGAGTCGAGGGCGGAGGTTTCCCATGCGCAGCTGTCCGCGACTCGCCCGACTCGCCCCACTCCCTCCGCTCCCCCGGCTCCAGCGGTTCCAGCGGCTCCGGCGGCTCCAGATGACCCTCGCCGCCCTGGCGCTCCTCGCCGGTTTCGCCCCCACCCCGTCCTGGGCCCAGCCGAGCCTGACCTCGACCCGGCTCTTCACCCTCGGGCTGCCGGGGATGGGGGCACCGCTGCAGAGCTTCGCCGAGCTCGGCGGCGCTTTGGCGACGGGCGACTTCGACTGCGACGGCTTCGACGATCTGGCGGCCGGGGTGCCGGCCTTCGACTTCAACGGCGACGTCGATTCCGGCGCGGTCCTGGTGCTGTACGGCAGCGAGACCGGCTTGAGCTCTCTCGCCTCGCAGTGGGTGACGCCGCCGGTGCTGCTCAACGATCTGCCCGAGCCCGGGGACGGGTTCGGCGCCGCCCTCGCGGCCGGCGACTTCGACGGCGATGGCTGCTCGGAGCTCGCCATCGGGGCGCCCTTCGAGACCCTCTCGGGAGAGCCCGCAGCGGGCGCGGTGACGATCTTCATCGGCAGCGGAGCGGGCCTCTCGCCCGGGTACGCCTTCTATCAGAGCTGGACCGGCGTCGGCGGCGCCGGCTCCATCCCCGGCGTGATCGAGACCGGCGATCACTTCGGCCAGACGCTCCTCGCGCACGACTTCGACCGCGACGGTTTCGACGATCTCGCCATTGGCGCTCCGCGGGAGGACATCGGCGACGTGGTCAACTCCGGCGCGGTGCATGTGCTGTTCGGCTCCGATGTCGGCGTGAACGGCGCCCGCGACATCCTGCTCTACCGCGGCGGGGCGGGCTTCATGCCGGGCGCGCCCGAAGCGGCGGAAGAACTCGGCGCCGCGCTCGCCGGCGGGGAGCTGAACCCGGGCACCGGCCATGAGCTCGCGATCGGCTGCCCCGGGCGCTCGATCGCCGGCGGACCGGCGAACGCTGGCACCGTCCTCCTCGCCTTCGAACTCGCCGTGGATCCTGTCGCCGGCGAGCTCATGCTCGACGGCGACGGGGTCTTTCCAGAGCCCGCGAGCGGTGACCGCTATGGCGCCGCCCTGACGGCGGGGGACTACAACGGCGACGGGCGCGCCGAGCTCACCATCGGCATACCCGGGCGCGACTCCGCAGGTCTCAACCAAGTGGGGGCTGTGGCCATCCGCGACTTCGATCCCGAGCTGTCGCTCTTCTGGCTCCAGAGCTACCTCAACCCGCAGACGATCCAGGAGGGCGACGAGTTCGGCGCGACGCTGCTGGCGGCCGACTTCACCGGCGACGGGGTGGACGATCTCGCGATCGGTGTGCCGCGCGAGGATCTCCCGACGCTCACCAACGCCGGTCTGGTGCACTTCGTTTACGGCACGGCCGGTGTCGGCCTCACCAGCAGCGGCGACCACATCTGGACGCAGGTCGGCGACCTGCCACAGGACGAGGACCGCTTCGGCGCCGCGCTCGCCGCCGGACGCTTCGCCGGGCACAGCGGCGCCGATATCGCCATCAGCGCGCCGTTCGATGACGTGGCCGGCAACCTCGAGGCCGGCGTGGTCAGCGTCGCCTACTCCATCGCCCTCTTCCTCGACGGTTTCGAGAGCGCATCGACCGCCGCCTGGAGCTGGACCGCTCCCTAAGCGAAACGTTTCCACTCCAAGAATGGGGACTGTCCCCACTCCTTCTCCGAGGCGGGCAGACCTCCTGGCCGCCGCCGGCCGCTCCTAGCTGGTGCCGTTCGGGCTCACTGACGGGTTCAGGCGTCCGCGATCGATGCGCAGTCGATTGTCAATCTCCTGCACTCCCATCACCGCCTCGACGAGGTCCTCGACCTGGTGCTTGATCTGCCGATGGTCCACCGTGCCATCGAGCGTGACGCGACCGCCCTCCACCCGAACCTCGATGTCGGAGGCATCGATCTCGTGACTGCGCATCAGGGAGTCGTTGATCTCCTCGGCCAGGCGTTCGTCCGAGCGCCGGTACCCCTTCGGCCCGCGACCGCAGTGGGAATAGTCATTGCCGCGGAAACGTCCCACATTCGGACGCCAACCCAGGCTTGTCTCGTCGCGCACGAAACCGGTGCCCCTGCCGTCCGCCGCGTGGTCGTTGCGCGCCTCCCCGGGGAGGCCGCCTTCCCCAGCCTGCGGAATGAGCCCGTGCGAGCGGTAGGCCGCAGCGCGATCGGCGTCGTGCGCGTCGCGCGAGCCGAAGTCGGCGTAGTTGTTCGGATACTGATTTCCATACGCCGCGCGATGCGGCTGGTTCGGGTCCGGCGGGGCGTCGTGCCGTCGATGGCTCATGTGGGTCCTCCTGGAACATCAGCGAGGTGATGGGACCCGGAGACAATCCGGTGGACTCGCTCTTCCGACAGCAGAGGACTGTGCAGCGCCGATGCCAACCCGGTGAATGCTCGCGAAGGTCAGAAGGCCATAGGGCGCAGGGATTGCCGGGCAAGCGCTGTTCTGCCGCCGTGCGCGCCCGCGCTCCATTGTGCAATCGATGGCCGCATGGCACTTTTTGCTCCCGCAGCTCGAACACCGTCTGGCGCCTCTCCAGCACCCCTACCAAGTTCCCAGGCGGGCTCTGGCGCTCGGGAACTCGAAGTGGGCGGGCAAGCTTCACTAGGAGCCCACTTCGAGTTCCCGAGTGCCGGAGTCCGCCCACTACTGGCGCTCGATACTCGCCTTGCACCCCTCCGAACAGCGCCTCAGCCGCGCTGCAGCCGTTTCATCGCCGCCTGCTTGAGCGCCATGCTGGTGGCGGCTCCCCTGGCGATCAGCCTGACCTCGTTGTCGGGCAAGGTGGGGAGGATCCGCAGGGCAAACGGCGTCGGCAGCTTCGGGTTGTGGATGAGCGCCACTCGCACGTCGGGGTTGGCGAACCAGGGATTCGTCTTCAGGATGAGCTCCGCCGCCTGAAACGACAAGTACGACGACTTGGCGATACGCAAGACCTCGTCGATTCCGAGGCGCGGATTCTTGAGCACCGCGAGGAGGACCTGCGGATCGCTGTCCTGAACGAGCAGTGCTCGCGTCAGGCGATCCGCCTTGGGCGCGAGCAGCATCCGCTGTGGCGGCGACATCCGACGCACCTGATCCCACAGTGAGAGCCGGGCGGCCTCACCCTCCTCCTCACCCTCCGCACCCTCCGCCACATCGGCCGCCTCTGGGGACGTACCTGGTGCCGTCTCTGCGGACGATTCTGGGGACGATGCTGCAGGTGCCGCGCGCAGCGCCCGGAGAAGCTCCGCCGGATCTCCCTCGAGCTGGAGTGCGAGCGCGCCGGGCAGCATCGCGACCACTCGCGCCGCCACGGCGACATCGGTGCCGCCGGCGAGGCAGAGCTTCAGCGCCAGCGCGCTGTCCATGGGCAGGGCTTCGGCGGTCGGCAGCAACAACCCGCCGACCGCGAGGCTCGAGCGCTCGGTGGCGGCCAGCTCTTCGGCGCCCTCGAACTCCACCCGAAAAGAGCCGGCCCCTGCCGCTGTGACGCGCATGACGATCGGAGAATCTCACCTCGGGACCGCTGGCGCCAGATTCGCGCCGGTTCAGCTGCGCGAACGGTGGTAGTGGCGGCGGGCCTTGGCGCGGTTGCCGCAGCTCTGCATCGAGCACCAACGGCGGTTCTGCGTGCGGCTGTCGTCGAGGAAGAGCCAGGTGCAGCCATCGCCGTCGCACTGGGTGACGCGCTCGAGGTCGGGAGAGGTCAGCAGGTCGGCGGCGGAGCGCGCAATCGGCCAGAGCGGCGAGGTCGGTAGGGGCAGCGGCTCGAAGCTCCAGGCGAAGGAGCTGGGTGCGTCGGGCCGGAGAGTCTCGATCCGGAGATGCGCGAACGCCTCGCGCAGCACGCCGTTCAGCGTCTCGACCTCGTCCGGGGAGAGCGCGATCTGACGGGCGCACGAGCTGAAGATCCGGTAGAGCGCCTCGCGCAGAGCGATGGTGGTGGTGAAGGCGCGGGTAGCGGAGTCGCCTCCCGCCTGAACCGTGAGCTCTCGATGCCGCGCCGCGTCGACGAGCCCGGCCTGGGTGGCGAAGGCCAGGAGGTCGCCGAAACCGGTCATGCGATCGCTCTGGGAGCGGTCTCGATCCCCCCAGCTGTTGACGAAATCGAGGCACAGCGCGCCGCCGGAGAACTCGAAAAGGGTGGCAGCTGGAGTGGCGGGGGGAGTGGCGGGCGACATCGGGGCCATTATAACCTCCTAAAACCTCTTGACAGGTTATCCCGGCATCGGTACCATCTAACCCTCACAGACAAACAAGGAGGTTATATGACCGCTGCTGCCAACCCTTCGACCCTGACCCCCGCCTGCATCGAGGCCGCCCGCTTCGCCGACCAGCTCGAACGTTCCTTCCGCGGCGGCGCCTGGCAGGGGCCATCCCTGGCCGAGGCGCTCGACGGGGTCGGTGCGACGGCCGCCTTCCGCCGGCCGCTCGTCGGCGCGCACAGCATCGCGGAGCTCGTCTTCCACGTCGACTACTGGCTCGACGCGACTCGACGCCGGATCGCGGGGGAGGCGATGGACGGCTCGGGCGCTGCGCCCGACTGGCCGTCCGGGGTCGACGGCAAGAGCGCCTCGGCGCCGGCCTGGCAGGCGCTGCTCGCGCGGCTCGAAGAGAGCCATCGCCGCCTGCACGCGACGGTGGTGGGGCTCGACGAGGCGAGCTTCGACCGCCCGGTCCCCGGCTCGGACCCGACTCTGCGCGGGCTGCTGCTCGGCATCCTGCAGCACAACGCCTACCACGCCGGCCAGGTCACGCTGCTGGCGAAGGCGGTGGCTGGAGTGGCGGCGACGCCGGGCTCGCCGGAGTCCGCGAGCGCGTCATGAACGCTGACGCCTTCACCGCTTTCGAAGCGGGGAGCTGGGGAACCTGCAGTCGCTGCCACGAGGTGATGACGAAGCCGCCGATCGCCGCTGGCTCCGGTGGCTCCGGAGGCTCCGGTGGCTCCAGTAGCTCCGAGGCCCACCTGCTGACGATCTGCTTCGAATGCCTGTCGGTCGACGAACGCCGGGCGCTCGAGCGCGATCTGTCGAGCGCCGCGCGGGTGCAGCGGGCGCTCCTCCCGTTGCCGACGACCGCGATCCTCGGCTGGGAGGTGGCCTATCACTGGCAGCCGCTGGGTGTCGTCTCGGGAGACCACGTCGACGTGCTCGCGTCGCCAGAGATCGACGCCCCGCTCCATCTGCTGCTGGGCGACGTCGCCGGCAAGGGGCTCGCAGCGGTGCTCCTGCAGTCGCACCTGCATGCGCTCTTCCGCGCGCTCGCGCCAACCGACCTCTCACTGTGTGGCCTTCTCGGGCGGGCCAATCAGCTGTTCAATGCGGCGACAACCTCGGCCGCCTACGCCACGCTCACCGCGCTGCGGCTCTTTGGCGACGGCCGGATCGAGCTCGCGAACGCCGGCCATCCGCGGCCGCTCCTCGCCGACGCCCGCGGCGTGCGCCCGGTCGAAGGGGCCGATCTGCCGCTCGGCCTGCTCGCTGGCAGCTCCTATCGCACCCGCGACCTCACGCTCACCCCGGGCGAGACGCTCCTGCTCTACACCGACGGGTGGACGGAGGCGACCAACACCGACGACGAGGAGTACGGCATCGGCCGCGCGGCGGCGAGCTTCCGCCGGCACGCCGAGCTCCCCCTGCCCGAGCTCCTCGCCGCCTGCCGCGCAGACCTCGCGTCCTACCTCGCCGGCGCACCGATGGGCGACGACCTCTCGCTCGTCGCGGTGCGAAGAAGTCGCTGAATCCGCGGGCTCGCCTCTGCTTGTCGCCTTCGGGACGGTTTGTCGTTCTGATCTGTATGGCACTCTCGCGCCGGTTCCCCGTCGTCCTCGTCCGCCTCGTCCTGCCGGTCGCTTTCGCCGCCAGCCTGGGAGCCCAGCCAGCGGACCTCCAGGTCCGCCAGCTCTCGCCAGAGGGCAGCGCCTTCACCGACGTCAAGAACTTCCTCTACACCGAGCTCTCGCCCGACGGCAAATGGATCGTGTTCTTCGCCGACGCCGACACCGACAACGTCGAGGACCTCTACTCGGTGCCGCGCTTCGGCGGCGCGCCGAGGCGGCTTTCGGCATCGCGGCCGCCCGGCGCGGATGCCGCTCTGCCGGGCATGCGATTGACTCCGGACAGCCGCCGCGTGATCTTCTGGCTCGACCAGGAGACCCTCGGGCGCCGCGAGCTCTGGAGTGTGCCGATCGAAGGTCCGGCGGCGGCAGCGGTCAAGCTCAGCCCGAGCTCCCCCCTTGACGCCGAAGTCATCACCAGTCCCTTCCTTTCAAGCGACGGGCTCTATGCCGCCTTCTTGTTCGATGGCTCCGCCGGGCTCCCCAAGCTCTGGTCCGCTCCCACGGACGGCTCGGGTCCCGCGTTCGCGCTGCATGCCGATTTTCCTGCCGGGGCGACGGGCCTCAGCGAGACCGCGTACTCCGGCTCGCGCGTTCTTTTCCTCGCCGATCTCGCCACCGCAGGCCGCACCGAGCTCTGGAGCGCGCCGCTCGACGGTTCGACTCCCGCCGTGCGCCTGAACGGGGCGCTCATCGCGGCGGGGGATGTCGACAGCATCCGGATTTCGCTCGACGGGCAGCGGGTGCTTTACTTCGCGGACCAGCGGGTGGACGGGCAGATCGAGCTCTACTCGGTGCCGATCGCCGGTCCGTTTTCGGCCGCAGAGCGGCTGAGCCCCACTCTCCCGGCGCTCGGCGACATCACCCTGGCGGCCGACTTCGAAGACTCGAGCCGGGTGCTCTTCCTCGCCGACTCGAGCCTCGACGAACAGTTCGAGCTCTGGAGTGTGCCGATCGCCGGCCCGGCGACGGCGGCGGTGAAACTGAATGGCCCGCTGGTCGCGGGGGGCGATGTTCTGAACGCCTTCTCTGCCGCCGCAGGGCAGGCCATCTACACCGCCGACGCCGCCATCGACGAGGTTTTCGAGGCCTACCTCGTGCCGGTAGACGGCCCCTCGCAAGCCGGCTTTCGGGTGAACGACGACCCGCCGGCAGGCGGCGACGTCACGTTCGGCGGCATCGTGGATTTCGACGCGGAGCCGTTCCTCATTCTGGTAGGCGACCTCCGCGTCGACGGCAGATCGGAGATCTTCACCGCACCGATGGACGATACGTCCGCTCCCCGACCGCTCTTCGCCAATCCTCCTGCCGGGCAGGGCTACCTGCCGAGTTGCGGCGCTGGATTTACTACCGACCCGACAACGATCGTCTTCTGCGCCGATGCCGGCGTTGCCGGTGTCGTCCGCGCCTACCGCACTCTGTTGAATCCCATTTCCGATGCCGTCCTGCTGAGCACCGGTTCCGCACTCGCGGCGAGCGACGTGAGCGACCTCGAGGTCGACTCGACGGGCCGCTGGGCGGCCTACCGCTACGACCCGGGCACCGACGAGGCGTTCGAGCTCTGGCGCGCCCGGGTCGACGGCAGCGGCACGCCGCACCGCGTCCACGCCCTGCCCATCCCCGCGGGCGCCGACCTGCCGACCAACGGTTCGGCGTTTACTCCCGACGGCGAGGGCCTGGTCTACCTCGCCGACCACGATGTCGACGAGAAGCTAGAGCTCTGGATCTCGGACGGATATGTCTTCCGGGGCGACTTCGAGTGGGGCACTACGGCGGAGTGGTCGAGCGTCGCGCCTTAGCAGATCGGGCGGGATCGGAGGGGATCAGGGCAAGTCCGTGAGCTTGTACCCCATGCCGTGGATGGTCAGGAGGTGACGCGGTTCGCGCGGGTCGGGCTCGATCTTCTTGCGCAGTTTCGCGACGTGCATGTCGACGGTGCGGGTGAGCGGCGCGCCTTTGGTCTCCCAGACGGCATCGAGCAGGCTCTCGCGGGTGACCACTTCGCCGCGGCGGCTGGCGAAGAAGGCGAGCAGACGGAACTCTCGCGCCGAGAGCTCGACCGGCACGCTCGGAGCGCCCGAGCCAGCAGGAGTTGCCCGATTCGCTTCGTGGTGCAGGAAGTCGATCACGAGGTCGCCGATATGCAGCGGGCCCGCCGGCCGGCCGCGGCCGATGGCGTTGCCGGTGCGGCGCAGCAGAGCTTCGCTGCGGGCGATGAGCTCCATGAAGCCGAACGGCTTGGCGACGTAGTCGTCGGCGCCGGTGCGCAGCCCGACCACCTTGTCGATCTCCTGGCCGCGCGCGGTGAGCATGATGATCGGCACGGCGTTGCCTTTGGCGCGCAGCTCGCGACAGACGTCGAGACCGGTCATCCGCGGCAGCATGACGTCGAGGATCATCAGGTCGGGCGGCTCGCCCTGGGCCGAGCGCAACCCGGCCTCGCCGTCACGCGCCGCGCGCACGCAGTAGCCTTCGGACGCAAAGCCGTCGCGCAGCGCGACCGACATCGCCTCGTCGTCTTCGACAATGAGTACGCTCGGCATGCTCAGGCCTCCCGCGGATGTCTTACGGAATCGGTGACCGCGTCGGCCGCCGTCGAATTCGTCTCCTGCAATCGGGCGGCGAACGCCTGAGTGTCTGCGAACGGCAGCAGGATGCGGAAGCGGCTCCCCTCTCCCGGCCGGCTCTCGACTTCGATCCTCCCGCCGTGCGCTTCGACGATGTGGCGCACGATGGCGAGCCCGAGGCCGCTCCCTTTGACGTCATGGACGAGACCGGTCGAGACGCGATGGAAGCGGTCAAAAATCTTCGCCTGCTCATCCTTCGGGATGCCGACGCCGTGGTCGTTCACGGTGACGACGGCGAACTCGCCGTCGCGCTCCAGACCGACGTCGATGTCGCGCGCCGTCCCCGCCAGCCCCGAATACTTCTGGGCATTGTCGAGGAGATTGGCGAGCGACTGGGCGATCGCCCCGGCGTCGAAGGCGATCGCCGGCAGCGGCGCCGCGGGCGGCTGCCAGCCGAGCCGGAATCCAGCCTGTTCGAGACTCGGACGGAAGGTGCGCAGCGTCTCGCGCACCACCTCCTCGAGGTCGGCCGGCACGAGCTCGTAGCTCTTCCTGCCCGATTCGATGCGCGCCAGGTCGAGGATGTTGTTGATCAGTTGCGTGAGCCGCCGGCTCTCGGTCTCGATGTACTCGCCGTAACTCTTCACCTTCTCCGGCGTCTCGGCCTTGCCCAGACGGAGGAGCTCGCCGAAGACCCGGATCGAGGCGAGCGGGGTGCGGAGCTCGTGCGAGACGTTAGAGACGAAGTCGCTCTTCATCTGCGACAGGCGCATCGCCCGGGCGGCGGCGCGGAGCGCAAACAGGACGCCGCCAGCGACCACCGCGGTGAGCACGAACGACAGCGCCAGGTTGATCGCGAAGTTCCGCCGCGCCCAACCGGCGGGCGTGTAGTGGCGGCTGTGGATCCCGAGCTCCCAGTCGCGGAAGAGAAAAGTCAGGGGGCGGGTCGCTTCGGGGACGCGGGCCGGCCGCGCGCTCACGGTACTGTCGAAACAGAGCTCGCGGCCACTGCCGTCGCGGCCCGAGACTACGGGAAGCGCCGCCC
>JAYTAM010000309.1:0-2917 GCA_043737505.1 Thermoanaerobaculia bacterium | reverse complement strand
GCACGGACGGCGAGCTCGACGGACGCCATCCGCGCGGCTTCGGTTCGTATCCGCGAGTTCTCGGGCGCTACGTGCGCGAGCGCCAGGTACTCACTCTCGAGCAGGCGATCCGCAAGGCGAGCGCCATGGCCGCCGACCACGTCGGCCTCCCGGACCGCGGGCGCCTCGTCCCAGGCGCTTTCGCCGATCTGGTGCTCTTCGATCCCGCGACCGTCCTCGACCGCGCGACGACCGACGAGCCGCACGCGCTCTCCGTCGGCATCGAGCGCGTCTGGGTGAACGGCGCGGTGGTGTTCGAGAACGGCAAGGTGACGGCCGAACGTCCGGGGCGGATTCTGCGGCGGGGGGAACCGTGACGGAAACCGCGCTGCTGCTCACCGCCGGCGTGCTCGGCGAGGGCAACGCCAAGACCGCCCACGGTCTGATCCGCGGACCGTCGCGATTTCGCCTGCTCGGGGTGATCGACGATCGGCACGCCGGCCGCGATGCCGGCGAGGTTCTCGACGGTCGCGTTCGCCAGCTTCCCTGTTTCGCCAGCCTCGACGACGCTCTCGCGCAGTTGGCCGAGCGGCCGGACTGGTTGATCGTCGGAGTCGCCTTCCACGGTGGCTGGATGCCGGAGGCGATGCGCCATCTCGTGCTCGACGGGGTCAGGCGCGGCATCGGCGCGGTGAACGGACTGCACCAACTGCTCAGCGCCGATCCCGAGATCGCCGCCGCTGCTGCGGCCTCGGGAGCGCGCCTGCACGACATTCGACGCACCCCCAGGTTCGCCGATCTGCGCTTCTGGACCGGCGAGGCGCTTGGCCTCTCCGTACCGCGAGTCGCCGTCCTCGGCACGGACTGCGCGCTGGGCAAGCGGACGACGGCGACGCTGCTCCTCGCGGGCCTCAGGGCGCGCGGCCTGCGCGCGGAGCTCGTCACCACCGGCCAGACCGGCTGGCTGCAAGGACATCGATTCGGCTTCATCCTCGATGCCACGCCGAACGACTTCGTCAGCGGCGAGCTCGAGCGGGCAGTCGTCGCCTGTGCGCGTGCGACGAGCCCGGACCTGATCCTGCTCGAAGGGCAATCGGCGCTGCGCAATCCGAGCGGGCCGTGCGGGGCCGAGCTCCTGCTGTCCGCCGGGGCGCGAGGAGTCGTTCTACAGCACGCTCCGGGACGTCTCTGCTACGACGGCTGCGAAGAGCTGGGACGACGTATTCCGCCGGTCGAAGACGAGATCGAGCTGATCGAGCGCTATGGCGCCCGCGTCCTCGGCGTGGGATTGAACGGCGAGAACCTCTCTGCCGGAGAGCTCGAAGAACACGCCGAGCGCCTGCGCCGCGGGCTCGGGTTGCCGGTCTCGTTGCCGCTGGTCGACGGCGGTGAGCCTCTGCTCGAAAGCTTGATCGAGTTCGCCCGCCGTCCTGTGTTGGCAGCCGCGGCGGCCGCGGCGGCCGCGGCAGCTGCCAGGGAGCCTGTATGAGAATCGAAGCCGTCGAGATCTGGCGCGAGCACCTGCCGCTCACCAAGCCGTACACCATCTCGCGCGAAACGATCGCCGACGTCGAGCTCTTCTGCGTCCGGATCCACGCCCAGGGGATCTCGGGCGCCGGCTGCGCCTCGCCGGCGGTCGAGGTGACCGGCGAGTCGCCCGAGGCCTGTCGGTCGGCACTCGACGCGGCGTCGCATCTCCTGGTCGGCGAAGGGGCCCTCGCCACAGGCAGGCTTGCGCGCCGGCTCGATCGTGAGTTTCCGGACGCGCCCGCCGCGCGGGCGGCGTGCGACATGGCCCTCTGGGATCTCCTCGGGAAACACCTCGGCGTGGCGGTGGTCGATCTGCTCGGCCGCGCACATGAGGCCCTTCTGACCTCGGTCACGATCGGTATTCAACCCGCGGACGAAGCGGTGGCGGCGGCGCTCGACTACGTCGCCCAGGGCTTCCGCGCTCTCAAGGTGAAGCTCGGCAGGGAGGTCGCCGAGGACACCGACCGCCTGCGCCGGATTCGCCAGGCGGTCGGTCCGGGAATCGCCTTGCGCACCGATCCGAACGCCGGCTACGACGCCGCCTCTCTGCGCCGCTACCTCTCCGAGACCCGCGAACTGGCGATCGAGTTCTGCGAGCAACCGGTGGCGCGCGGCGGTGAAGCCGCGCTGGCCGGGCTCGAGGAGAGCGAGCGCGCCCGGCTAGCCGCCGACGAAAGCGTGCACGACCTCGCAGACGCCGGCGGTCTCCTCCTGGAGCCGCGGCCCTACGGCATCTTCAATCTCAAGCTGATGAAGTGCGGCGGCATCTCCCCGGCGGTGCGCATCGCCCACCTCGCCGAGGGGTCCGGGATCGGCCTGATGTGGGGCTGCAACGACGAGAGCCGGATCTCGATCGCCGCCGCCCTGCATGTGGCGCTGGCCTCGCCGGCGACGCGCTATCTCGATCTGGATGGCAGTTTCGACCTGGCGCGGGACATGGCCTCGGGCGGCTTCGTCCTCGAAGACGGCCTCCTGCGGACCGCCCCGGGGGCAGGCCTCGGCGTCAGTTGGATCGAGAGCCGCGACGAGGCGAAGTAGCCGGTCAGTTGCAGCGCGCGGCGGCGCTGCCGCGGATCGTCGCGCCGTCTTCGTTCTCGCACTCGATCTCGAGCTCGAGGCGTCGGACGAGGACGTCGTCGATCTTCCAGCCGGTTTCCCCGAGCTTCATCTCGAAGGTCGTGCACTCTTCGCGAAAGAAGAGGACGCTGCGATCGAAGGGAGCGTCAGCGTCGTAGACGCGGAGCGCCGGACCGGCGAGCGGATCGACCACCAGCCGCACGACGAGGTGGGTGTCGGGATCGATCAGGTCGGCGCCGAGGAAAACCTGCCGGTCGCCCGTGACGCAGGTCGTCGGCGCAATCGTGCCGTGCGGAGCGCCGAGCGACGCGACTTCGAAGCTGCCGAGGCG
>JAYTAM010000308.1:0-15209 GCA_043737505.1 Thermoanaerobaculia bacterium | reverse complement strand
CTGGATCCGTTGCAGCGTCTCGCGCGAGAGCGCCACCGCCTCGGCCGCGCGCCCGGTGCGCATGAGGACGATGGCGAGATCCAGGCGGGTGCTCGTTCCCGCATGCACCAGACTCGACTCCGTAGAACTCCCTTCGAGGCGGATCACTTCGCGCAGCTCGATCTCGGCCTCCGGAAAGCGCTCGGCGGCACGCAGCACGGCCCCGAGCAGGCTGCGCTGCATTCGCACCTCCCCGCTCTCCGGTCCGGTCTGCTGCAGCGTCGCTGCGAGCACCTGTCGCCGGAGCGCGATACCTTCGTCGAGTCGTCCCCGGTGCTCGGCAACCAGGGCGATGTCCAGCTGGATCCGGGTCAGGAGGGGATGCGCGGGGTCGATGGCGCGCAGGATCGCCGCCGCCTGCTCGGAGTCGGCGCGTGCGCCGTCGAAGTCGCCGCCCTGGATCCGCGCCAGGCCTCGCGCCTGCAGCGCCGTGGCGGCCGCCACGCTCGCCGGACCGAGGGTGGCCTGGAGGCTCGCCAGGGCGATCTCGGCTGCCGCCAGGGCTTCGGTCGGATGGCGCATATGCACCTCGACCTGCGAGCGTTCGAGATCGAGCAGTGCGCGCGTGACCGGATGAACCCCCGGCGTCGCGGCCAGGAGAGCACGCGCGCCCTCGATCCTTCGCGACGCCTCCGACGGGCGGGCACCGCCGCGCAGCGCCTGACTTTGGGTAATCAGCGCGCGCACCGCTTCGCGGTCGCCGGCGCCGAGCTTCTTCGACAGGATCGCGTGCGCGCGCTCCGCATGGGCGAGCGCCTCTCCGTGGCGCTCCTGCGAGTTGAGGTTGCGCCCCAGTGCCGCGGCCGCTCGCGCCGCTTCGAGATTGTCGGGGGCGGCCGTGGCATCGAGCACTTCGAGCGCCGCGCGCAGCTCGCGCTCCCCGCCGCGCAGATCCTCTTTCGCGGTCGCGATCTCGCCGCTGAGCGCCTGGCTCGCCGCGGCGCGAACCGAGCGCGGCCCTTCGCTGGCGAGCGCCAAGTCGTAGCTGCGGCGGGCCAGACGCTCGGCTTCGTCGAAGCGATCGAGCGCCAGCCAGGCGCGCCCCAGAGCGGCGTAAAGCTCGGCGGCGATGCGCGGCTCGCCGGCGAGCTCGGCTTCGATGCGCGCTGCGCCGGAGGCTAAGAGCGTCGCCGCCGAGGCGTCGCGACCCGGCCCGAGGTCGGGGTCGAGGCTGCCGAAGATCGACGCCAGGAAGTCGCGCACACGCGCGGTGCGCTCGGATTCGACGCGCGTGGCCCGCGCCTGCCAGAGCGCCGAGCCGATCCCGCCGATGAGCGACAGCGTGACGAGGAGGGCGGCAGCGACTCCGATGCGATGGCGGCTGACGAACTTGCGCGTGCGGTATCCGATCGTGTCCGGCCGCGCGGCTACCGGGCGACCGTCGAGGAAGCGCTCGAGATCGTCGGCCAGGGCGGCGGCCGTGGCGTAGCGGCGCTCCGGTTCGCGCTGCAGAGCGGTCAGCGCGATGGTGTCGAGGTCGCCCTTGAGGCGATGCGCGAGGCGGGTGCGGCTCATGCCGGCGATCGGCTCGGTGTGAGCGCTCTGCGTGACGGACGAAAGACGCCGCACGCGGCTCGACGGGCGCTCGATGGACTCGCGCGAGATCTCATCGGCGAGCCCCTCCGTGGTCGGTGAGCGGCGCGCGTGCGGCAGCTCGCCCGTCGTGAGCTCGTACAGCAGCACGCCGAGCGCATAGACATCGGTCGCGATCGTCACCGGCTCGCCGAGCACCTGCTCGGGCGCGGCGTAGGCCGGAGTCATGGCGCGCATGTCGCTCCGCGTCAGACGCGGATCGTTATCGGACTCGAGGAGCTTGGCGAGCCCGAAGTCGAGCAGCTTCGGCTCGCCGGCAGCGGTGACCAGGATGTTCGAGGGCTTGAGGTCGCGGTGCAACACCAGACTCCGGTGGGCTGCGTCCACGGCGCGGGCGACCTCGATCAGCAGCCGGAGCCTCGCCGTGAGCGGCATGCCACGGGCGCGGGCGTAGGCGGTGATCGGTTCGCCGTCGACGCGTTCCATGGCGAACCACGGGCGCCCGTCCGGCGCGACGCCTCCGTCGAGCAGGCGCGCGATCGCGGCATGACTCAATCGGGCGAGAAGCTGCCGCTCCATCTGGAAGCGCGCCACGATCTCCCGGCTCGACATGCCGGAGCGCACCAGCTTCACCGCCGCGCGCTGGTGAAAGCCGCCTTCCATGCGCTCGGCCGCCCAGACTTCGCCCATGCCGCCGGCCCCCAGCCGCTCTCCCAACTTCCAGACTCCGAGGCGCTCGGGCGGCGGCGGCTCTCTCTCTACGGGCATCTCGTCCGCGAGCAGCTGTCGCCCGGCAGCCTCCGCCACCTCGCCGCGCAGACCCTCGATCGGGCCCTCGGCCTCGTCGTCGAGCGCGAGGAGCCGAGCGACCTCGGCGGCAAGGTCGGGCTCGTGCCTGGCGAGCGCCGCCAGCCCGGCGGATCGGCCGGCGGCATCGAGATCACAGAGTGCGGCGAAGTGGCGCGCGCGCTGGAGCGCCGGAGACTCGGGCTCAGTCATCAGCGGCCGTTTTTTTCTCGCCGGCGCTTGGCGACGTCTCCAGCGCCTGCGGCGAGAGGCGGGCCAGGCGGACGAGGTTGACGCCGTTGACGATGAGGTGGGCGACGATGGCGCCGCCGAGCGGGCCGCGCATGGCCACCAGCGTGCCGAGCGCCACTCCTCCGGCGAGCGCGAACAGAGTCCAGATGCGATAGCTCTTGCCGGGTCCGGAGTGGAGCAGCGCGAACAGCACCGCCGCCGGCAGGAAGCCCAGAGCCCCCTGCAGCGCTCCGCGGAAGAAGAGCTCTTCGGCCACCGCCGAGATGACCGCGAGGGCGACCGCCTCGGAAACGGCGAGCGGTGCGAGGAGCCGGGCGAGCTCGCCCTCGAGAGTCCGTGCCGCCGCGACGTAACGCCGCAGCAACCACCAGAGCGCGAGGAGGCCGGCACCCAGCCCGATTCCTGCGCCGAGATCGATCCACCAGCTGCCGGGATCGAAGAAGAGCCCGACTCCGATCCGCCCGCGCTCTGCCCCGATCCACAGGAGCCCGGCGACGGCGAGCACGAGATAGAACAGCCAGGCGACGCGGTAAAACTTCATCCCCGAGCCGCCCGATTTCATCCCCCGATCCTCGCACGGAGCGGACGCCGGCAGACATCGCCAGCAGGCATCGCCGGCAGGACAGCGGATGAATCGTTCGGAGCGTTCAGCCCCAGGCCGGAGCTATGCTCCTGCGTAGCCGCGAACCTGCGGGTTCGAGCCCCGGGGCGAGGATGTTCGGCGGGCCCGCGGCTGGGGTATGGATCTAGCAGTCGAGCTGGCCAGTAGCGCTCTCAGGAGGCCTCGATGACTTTCCGCTCCCGTTTGCTCCGTCTCGCCCTCGCCGTCGCCCTGGCCCCTGCTGGGTTGGCGGCGGAAGAGCACGTCGTGACCGCCCTGCTCACCGTTCCGGAGGGCGCGGCGATCGTGCTCAACGCCGTCGTCACGTTGCCCCTCCAGGGCCTCCCCGCAGCCGCCGGAGAGCCTGTCCGCAAGGGCTCCATGCTGGCCGAGATGGACGTCGCGAAGCTCGAGCGCGAGCTTCGCGAGCTGCAGAAAGATCTGCGCACCATCCAGGGGGAGAAGCGCTTCCGCACCAGCAGCAAAGAGGTGCAGCGCGGCGGCAGTCCGGCCAACGTCCAGCGGCCGAACAACGGCGTCGAGGAGAATCTGGCGATCAAGGAGGCCAACGCCCTGCGCGACATGCTCGAGGTACAGACCCGGCTATCGCAGGCCTCACCGCGTGCCCCGGAGCACGGCTACCTCGTGCGCGCCTTCTACGGCGTCGGCGCGGACGCCAAGCGGAGGAAGCCGCTGGTGAGCTTCGTCGCGGCGACGAAGACGTCGCTCGCGCTGCAGGTGCCGCTCGAAGCGGCGGCGAGCTTTCCGCCGGGAACCGAGGTCACCGTGTCCTCCCGAGAAAACAGTGCCCTGCGCTTTCGCGGTGTCGTGACCGGCACCCTCACCGGGGCCACAGGTGTCGTAGTCACCGTCCGCCCGCTCGAGCTGCCGTTCCTGGCGCTCGATCGCCCGGCGAGCGTGACGCTCTGGAAAAGCTGAGCGCGGGAGCCTCCGCCTACTCGATCGTCCCCTGCGTGTCGTCGTCCTCTTCGGGCGGCAGCTCGGTGATCCCTTCCGGATCGTCGTCGCGCTCGAGGACCTTGGCGATCGCTACCAGGCAGTCATTCCCTTCGAGGTTGATGAGGCGTACGCCCTGGGTCGAGCGCCCGATCTCGCGGATGCCGTCGACGGCGGTGCGGATGATCATCCCCTCCTGGGTGATGAGGATCAGCTGGTCGCCCGACAGCACCTGGGCGATACCGATGACCGGCCCGGTCTTGGTGCCGACCTTGAGGTTGATCACCCCGAGACCGCCTCTGCCCTGCTCGCGATACTCGGCGATCGGCGTCCTCTTGCCGACGCCACGCTCGGCGGCGGTGAGGATCGCCCCTTCCTTCTCGAGCGCCTCCATGCCGATGACCCGGTCGCCCTTGCGCAGCGAGATGCCGCGCACACCGGCGGTCGCCCGCCCCATCGGCCGGCAGTCCGACTCGGGAAAGCGGATCGACATGCCGTCGGCCGTGGCGAGGAAAAGATGCTTCGTACCGTCGGTGTTCTTGACCGAGAGCAGGCGATCCCCTTCGTCGAGGTTGATGGCGATGATGCCGCCGGCGCGCGGGTTGCCGTACTCGGAGAGCGCTGTCTTCTTGATCGTGCCCTTCTCGGTGGCAAAGACCAGGTAGCGGTCTTCGGGGAAGTCGCGCACGGCGATGGTGGTGGCGATCTCGTCGTTGCCCTCGAGGTTCAGCAGGTTGACGATCGCCTTGCCCTTGGCTGCCGGTCCGGCCTGCGGGATCTCGTGCACCTTGATCCAGAAGACGCGGCCGGACTGGGTGAAGACCAGGACGTAGCTGTGCGCCGAGGCGACGAAGAGGTGCTCGACGAAGTCGCCGTCCTTGGTCGTCATGCCGTTCCGGCCCTTGCCGCCCCGGCCCTGCGCGCGATAGAGCGACAGCGGCGAACGCTTGACGTATCCGGACGAGGAGACGGTGATCACCATGTCCTCGTCGGCGATCATGTCCTCGATGGTGATGTCGTGCGCCTCGGGGATGATCTCGGTGCGCCGCTTGTCGCCGAAGCGCACCCGGAGCTCCTCGAGCTCCTTGCGGATCTCTTCGAGGAGGAGCTTGTCGGAGGCGAGGATCGCGCGCAGCCGTTCGATCAGCTGCATGAGCTCCTGGTACTCGTCGACGATCTTCTGACGCTCGAGGCCGGTGAGGCGCTGCAGGCGCATGTCGAGGATCGCCTCGGCCTGCGGCTGGGTGAAGGCGAAGTTCGCCATCAGGCGCTCTTTGGCCTCCGCGGGGTTCGCGCTCTGGCGGATGGTGGTGATGACCTCGTCGAGGTGATCGAGGGCCTTGAGGAGACCTTCCAAAATGTGCGCGCGCTCTTCGGCCTTCCGCAGGTCGTAGCGGCTGCGGCGGATGATCACCGTCTTCCGGTGATCGAGGAAGAGGCGGAGCATCTCCGCGAGCCGCAGCACCTTCGGCTGGTTGTCGACGATCGCCAGGAAGATGATGCCGAAGGTCGCCTGCATCTGGGTCAGCTTGTAGAGCTGGTTGAGGATGACCTCGGGGACCTCGCCGCGCTTCACCTCGATGACGATGCGGATGCCGTCACGGTCGGACTCGTCGCGCAGGTCCGAGATACCCTCGATGCGCTTCTCGCGCACCAGCTCGGCGATCTTCTCGATCAGCCGCGCCTTGTTCACCTGGTAGGGGATCTCGGAGACGATGATCGCCTGGCGCTCGCCGCCGCGCTTGGTGGTCTCGATGCCGGCGCGGGCGCGCATCTGGATGATTCCGCGGCCGGTCTCGTAGGCGTTGCGGATCCCGGACAGGCCGTGGATGAAGCCGGCGGTCGGGAAGTCGGGGCCGGGGATCACCTTCATCAACCTGTCGAGCGTGACCTCCGGGTCGTCGATCATCAGCATCAACGCGTCGCAGACCTCACCGAGGTTGTGCGGCGGGATGTTGGTCGCCATGCCGACGGCGATGCCGGAGCCGCCGTTGATGAGCAGGTTGGGCACCTTTGCCGGCAGGACGAGCGGCTCGCGCTCGGTGCCGTCGTAGTTCGGCCCCCACTCGACGGTCTCCTTGTCGATGTCATCTTTCAACATCTCCTCGGCGAGCTTGGTGAGCCGGACCTCGGTGTAACGCATCGCCGCCGGATTGTCGCCGTCGATCGAGCCGAAGTTGCCCTGGCCGTCGACCAGCAGGTAGCGCAGCGAGAAGTCCTGCGCCATGCGGACGACGGTGTCGTAGATCGCCGAGTCGCCGTGCGGGTGGTACTTACCCATGACGTCGCCGACGATGCGGGCCGACTTCTTGTACGGCTTGTTGGAGGTGTTTCCCGCCTCGAACATGCCGTAGAGCACCCGCCGGTGCACCGGCTTCAACCCGTCCCGCACATCGGGCAACGCCCGCCCGATGATCACGCTCATCGCGTAATCCAGATAACTGCGCTTCATCTCCTCTTCGATATCGACCTGCACCGGCCGCTCGAAAGGAAGCATCGTGTTCTCGGTCATTCCGTCCCTCTTCTACAGAACTTCAACTAAGCGCTGAAGTCGCGAAAAAACTCTTGGTCTATTTCGTAACTCTTGGTGGGCTTCAAGCCCAACTCGAGAGACTCGAACATCTGGAGCAGCTTGGTGCCGTCGACGAGCTCGATGGGAGGAACGCCGTCGCGGCTGGCCTCGCGCCGCGCCTCGCTTGTGAACGTGCCAGTTGTAAGAACGATTCCCTTGTCGGCCCGCCCCTGCATGGCGCCGCGAAAATCGCGCACCTGGGCTGGGGTCACCGAACCGACATAGCGCTTGCACTGAAAGAGCACACGAAAGCTCACCAAAGGGTTCACTTCGAGGGTTCCGTGCCCGTCGATTCCGCCATCTCCGGCGCGCCCTGTCACAACCACCTCGACGAATCCGCTTTCTCTCAGGAGGCGCATGCAAAGCCGCTCAAAACCGGCTGGGGGGAGCTTGCGAAGCAATTCCATCAATTCGGCCTTGTAGTCGCCCGAAGGCTCGGGCGCCATCGCGCTGCCGGGAGCCGGCAATTCTTGCGCGGGCGCTTCCTCTGGTTCCTGTTTGCGCGCTTCTTGATCCAACTTCACCCAGCGCCTGAAGATCTCGCCGGCCTGGTGGTTCGTCAGTCGACTCTCTCTTCCTTTGTCAGTGAGGCTCCAGACCCCTCTTCTTGAAGAGTCTAGGTAGCCGTCCCTTACTAGGTAGAGGCGCGCCCAGGCAACCTGATTCGTGAAACGAGAACCTCCGGAGGGAAGCTGTTCGTTACGAATGGCATCGGAAACTGCCATCGTTTTCGCGATCTGGTCCGTCACTTCGCTCGGTCGCCCGGACCCACCCAGCTCGCGCAGCGCGTCGAGAAGAGGTCCAAAAAAGCGCAGGAACTGGGCGCGCTGCTCTTTTGCAGCCTTCGAGCGCGCCACTAGAATCCTCGCCTCTTCTGGGTTACCCGGGCCGTCACGGTTCCGCGACCTCTGCGGCGCTGTTCTGAACGCGTCGGTGCAAGAACTCCGGCGCGAAGTCGGCTCCATTCGGCCAGACGATGGTGTCGAGATCTGGATTGAGCGCCAGGCGCTCGAAGTCGGCGGGGTCCTTGAGTGGCTCGAACACGGGCCCGAACAATCGGTCCTCGAGATCGATCTCCCCGCGCAGGCCGTCGTTGAACTCCAGCCATACGCGATTCCCCCCCAAGTGCTTTGCCTTCGTAATCCACGCAGCCACTACTCGAGACCCACGATCGGACGAGGCGCCGCACTCACGGCTCTGCCACCTCAGAAGCCCAAGAGCCTCTGGGCGCTGGGGCTCCGCGCAGCAAGCCTTCGGTCGAAAGGTCCTCGTCGACGTCCGGCCAGTGGATTCCGTACCCGGCGCCAATCAATTCCCAGTGGGCCCGTTGCTCCGCCGTCGCGTGCAGCAGGCGCGGGTACCAGACAAGCGGAACGCTGATCGTGCGGCCATCCATCAGGTCGACGGTCAGCCGATCCTCGTCGCAGCGTACCTCCCGCACTCGCTCGTCAGCTCTGGTAGCCAAAATACCCATGCCACGCCTCCAGGAACGTTCTCTGTCTGCTCTCGATCACGCGTTGGATCTCGCGCAGTTCGTGTGCTGCGAAACCACCATTCGAAGCCAAAGCGACCGGCTCAAGCCAGAACTTCGCCTCGCGCTGTTCGCGAGCCACATGAATGTGCGCCGGCTCTGTGCCCTCGTGGCTGTAGAAGAAGAAGCGCCAGGCACCCTCTCGCGCCACAGTTGGCAACTAGGACCCCTCCACATCAGACATCCACGCCCCTCAGGTTCAGGGCGTTAGCTTCGATGCACTGACGACGGCGTTCTACTTGGTCGCACATTGGGGTGGTGAAGATGCTAACTCCGGTTGGCCCCCACGCTACGCCTTCGCTGTCGTCCTTCGAGCGGGCCCGGTGCACCGGCTACTGCCCGTCCCGCACTTCGGGCAACGCCCGCCTGATGATCACGCTCATCGCGTAGTCCAGATAACTGCGCTTCATCTCCTCTTCTATATCGACCTGCACCGGTCGCTCGAAAGGAAGCATCGTGTTCCCGGTCATCGACTCCTCGTTCCATCCAACAAAGAAGCATTCTTGCGCGCCGAAAGAAATTCATTGCGCTGACCGAGGCGTTCAGTCTGCCGTGCCCTGAACCAGGTCCAAAGCGTCTCTATACAGGAAAGGTACCCAATACTCAGGCGCATCGCGGGTCCCTCTTCTTTCGAAAAAACCGACCTCCACAAGCTCCTCTGCGGTGCCTTTCGCCAGTTCCTCTGAGAGCTCCCAGATTGGTGCCAACGTTTCTGGCGTGTGTGCTGTTCGTTGACCTCGGAGGAGATCAAGGAAGGGGCGAAGCCGCGGATACTCAGCAAACAGAGTCTGTTCTAGGCGGGTGCGCGAGACTTCTACTAGCGCCTCTTTGAACGCGGGCCGAGAGAAAAGCACTTCGCCAGCTGGCGGCTCCTCTCCGAGCTCGAACTTGCGAATCTGGACTTGCTTTAGTGCGTTGAGAAGGTGAATCACCTCGCGCGGCGCCGGCTGCCTCGAACCATCAGCAATTCGATAGAGAATCCAGCGGAGCGTTGGTGGTTTGTTGGGGCCCAGGTCCACCTGTTCTGGAAAGGCCCGATAGAACAACTGCTCCTGCTGCTCCTGTGTTTCAAGCGCTGCGTCTTCCGTCACCGCGAAGTACTCTCGAAGAACTGGATTTTGGATGGCCCGACGGACAACGAGATTGAGAATTGAAGCCTCGTCCCACTGAATTGTTAGGGTTCGCGTAATGTGACTAGCTTCTCGAAATCCGCTCGCAGTAATTCGCTTCCAGATATCCGTTCGGAGAAAGAGCTTCAACCCGATCGAACCCAGAGCGCTCAGGTCCAGATAGGCGCGGAACAGCGCCCGGAGCGCATGCTCTTCAAGAATCTCGGATTCTTGGAACGCGACATCCAACCTATCGAGACAAATCCAAACTTGAATTCCAGCAACTCTTGCCGCTTCATCTGCTTGCTCGAGCAGAGAGTCCACGGACCGGAATCCCAGCGCTCGCTGCGAGGCGCTTGGCTCGCCAAAGACGATCCGTCCCCCAAAACCCGCCGGCAGTCCGGTTGTTTGATCGAGTTCCAGACCAACAAAGACTTCTGTGGCTCGAAAAACAGACTTCGCGTATCTAAATACAGCAGCTAGCCTCTGCTTGAGGCTCGCGCCGACTTCTGCCAGGCCGGCAGCGCTAAGTAGGTCTCTCAGGTGAGTGGTTCGTTCACCGTTAACCCCTGCCCGCTCGAGTTCCGCGACCAAAAGGCAAAGGAAGTAGAGCTTCCAAAGCCCTACAAACTCCAGCTCCGTTGCCGGAGGATCTAGCGCCAGGTCTTTGAAGGCTGGCGCTCCTCGTGGATTCTCGCCGGAAACGACGCGGATTCCGCGCGCCTCTAGCTCTGCGCTTCGCGAGACTAGCAACGTGTAGAGGGCACTCTTTCCCGAGCCCTTGTTGCCATAGACGATGTCTACTTCTCCGCCGAAGAGGCGCCGCCAGTGGTCCGTCTCGACGAAGTATCGCTGCAAACTGTCGAGTTCCTCCTCCGCCACGCGCGCACCAAAGGTGACTTTGGTGAGAACGGCTTGTTTGGTATGCATCGTCATCGTCTTGGCATCAGACGTCGAGGTTCTTCACGTTCAGGGCGTTCTGTTCGATGAACTGGCGGCGGGGTTCGACCTGGTCGCCCATGAGGATGGTGAAGATGCCGTCGGCTTCGATGTCGTCTTCGACGCGCACCTGCAGCAAGCGGCGGCGCTGGGGGTCCATGGTGGTCTCCCAGAGCTGCTCGGCGTTCATCTCTCCCAAGCCCTTGTAGCGCTGGATCGACAGGCCCTTCTCGGCGCCGCTGTAGAGCTTCGCCATGGCGTCTTCGAGGGTCTCGTGCTGCGTCGGCTCGGCCGGGACCGCGCCCTCCTTCTTCGAGCCGATGTCGTCGGCCTTGCGCACCACGAAACTCTTCGCGGACACCGCTTCGAGACCGTAGGCGTTGCCGGCGAGCTGCCGGTATTCGGCCGAGGTCAGGAGATTCCAGTCGATCTTCACATCGCGGTCGACACCGTCGCGCCGGGAGCGGAAAGAGATGATGCCGGTGCCGTGCTCCAGGTCATCGCTGACGACGACGCCGTGGAAGCCGGAACCTTCGATCTTCTCCGCCAAGACACGAAGCTTCTCTCTATCGGCGAGCGCTTTCTTGTCCGTGAGGCCTTCGAGGAGAGCGAGTCTCAAGGCGTCTTCGGGATACCCGCGGTCGGTGAGTTTCGCCAGATTCTCGCGGAACGTCTCCACTTTCTCGACGAACTGGCCGAGCTTCGGGCCCTTCATTGTGCGACCACCAGCCCCGGGGTCGAGCGTCAGCTCCCAGCCGTTCTGGATGCGCTCGACGCGGAAGGCGCGGTACTCGCGGTCGTCCTTGAGATAGGCGTCCTTCTTGCCCTCGGCCACCTTGTAGAGCGGCGGCTGGGCGATGTAGAGGTGACCGCGGCGGATGAGCTCGCCCATCTGGCGGTAGAAGAAGGTGAGGATGAGCGTGCGGATGTGCGAGCCGTCGACGTCGGCGTCGCACATGATGATGAGCTTGTGGTAGCGGAGCTTCAGGATGTCGAAGTCCTCGCGCCCGATGCTGGTGCCGAGCGCGGTGATGATCGTCTTGATCTCCTCCGACCCCAGCATCTTGTCGAAGCGCGCCTTCTCGACGTTCAAGATCTTGCCCCGGAGCGGCAGGATCGCCTGGAACTTCCGGTCGCGACCCATTTTGGCGGTGCCGCCGGCGCTGTCGCCCTCGACCAGGAAGAGCTCGGCGAACTCGGGGTTCCGCTCCGAGCAGTCGGCGAGCTTGCCGGGGAGGTTCGAGGCATCGAGGACGCCCTTTCTGCGGGTGAGCTCGCGGGCCTTGCGGGCGGCTTCACGCGCGCGGGCGGCTTCGACGCACTTCTCGATGATCTTCTTGGCGATCGCCGGGTGCTCTTCGAAGAAGGTGCCCAGCTTGTCGTTCATCACCTGCTGCACCCAGCCCTTGATCTCCGAGGAGACCAGGCGATCCTTGGTCTGCGACGAGAACTTCGGATCGTGGATGCGCACCGAAACCACTGCGGTCAGCCCTTCGCGCACGTCGTCGCCCGAGAGCGTCGTCTCCTTCAGCTGCTTCGACAGCCCCGAGTTCTGCGCGTAGGCGTTGATTGTCCGGGTGAGCGCCGCCTTGAAGCCCTCGAGGTGGGTGCCGCCGTCGCGGTTGTTGATCGTGTTGGTGAACGAGTAGATCTGCTCGCCGTAACTGTCGTTCCACTGCAGCGCGACCTCGCAGCGCTCCTCCGGCCCGGCGTCCTTCTTCACCTCTTCGAAGTAGATCGGCTTCGGATGCAGAGCGCTCTTGTTCTTGTTCAGGTGCTCGACGAACGAGGCGATGCCGCCGGCGTATTCGAAGTCGGTCGACTTGTCGGTGCGCTCGTCCTGGAGGTGGATCTTCACCCCCTTGTTGAGGAACGCCTGCTCGCGCAGGCGCTGCGCCAGAGTGTCGAAGCTGAACTCGAGGACGGTGAAGATCTCGTTGTCGGGAACGAAGCGCACTTTCGTCCCGGTCTTCTTGCTCTTGCCGATCGCGGCGATCGGCGAATCCGGCTTGCCGCGGCGGAAAGTCTGGAACCAGACCTCGCCGTCGCGCTTGATCTCGAGCTCGAGGAGTACCGAAAGCGCGTTCACCACCGAGACACCGACGCCGTGCAGACCGCCCGAAACCTTGTAGACGTTGTTGTCGAACTTTCCGCCGGAGTGCAGCTCGGTCATGATCACTTCGGCTGCGGACCGGTTCTCGCCCTTGTGCAGATCCACCGGAATGCCGCGGCCGTCGTCTTCGACGGTGACGCTGTTGTCCGAGTGGATCGTCACCGTCACCTGGGTGGCGTAACCGGCCTGGACTTCGTCGATCGAGTTGTCGACCAGTTCGAAAACCATGTGGTGCAGACCCGAGGCGTCATCGGTGTCGCCGATGTACATCCCGGGGCGTTTGCGGACCGCTTCGAGGCCCTTCAGGACCTTGATGTCTTCGGCGGTGTACGAGGCTTGCTGCGGGCTTTGAGGCTTGGCCAAAGTGGGCTTCTCCGGAGGCTTGTCGAACCGCAGAACTGTATCACACGGCGGGTTCGTCAAACAAGCTGCAAAGTATTGAAAATAAACTGTTTAGGACGCTGTTTCGGAGCCCTCGAGATGCCCTCGCACGAGCTCCCAGCGGGCCCCTGCCGGCGCCGCCGAAAAAGCCTCCGGCCGGCTGCTCGTGGCGATCGTCTGGGCGGCGCCGGAAAAGAGCGCCCGGGCCAACTCGAGGCGCGGCCGATCGAGCTCGGCGTCGAGATCGTCGAGCAGGACGAGCGGCTCGCGCCCGGCCGCGGCGAGGAGCGTCGCGAGTCCGGCGAGGAGCGACAAGGCAAGGAGTTTTCGTTCGCCGGCAGACGCAAAACGGCGCGCGGCGGCCGAGTCCATCGCCACCTCCACCCGATCGCGCTGCGGCCCGATGAGAGGCTGGCCGCGCTCGCGCTCGCGCTCCGCGACGCGCTGCAGCGCAGCGGCGACCGCCTCGGTTCCTTCGAGCGCTTCGCTCGGTGAGGGCTCGTAGGCCAGCTGCGGAGGCGGCAGATCCGCACCGTGAGCGACGAGCAGGGCGCCCGCGGCGGCTTCGAGAGCCGCCGCCTGATCGGCGCGTTCGCGCGCCCGGCGGGCGATGAGCGGTGCGAGGAGCTCGTTCCAGGCGGCGAGCTCGCTCGCTGTAGTTCGCCCACCGCGCGTTGCCAGAAGGTGGCGCTTCTGCGCCAGGGCGCGCTGCAGCTCTCCGTGCTCGGCGAGCCGGGTCGGCTTCAGCAGGAGCGCGGCGCGATCGAGGAAACGCCGCCGCGTCGCCGCGGGGCCGGCCACGAGCTCGCGCTCGGCCTCGCTCCAGGCGACCACCGGCAGCAGGGCGAGGTGCTCGGCGACGGTCGACGCCTTCCCCTGCAGCTGGAGCTCCCTGCCCCCTTCGGCGTAGGCGACCGCGAGCTCCCAGGATCCTTCACGCTCGATCTCGGCCTGAATCAGGAAGGTCGCCTCGCCGTGCGTCGCGCACTCACCGAGACTGGCGGTGCGAAAGCTCTTTCCCGTCGCCGTCAGGTAGAGCGCTTCGAGGAGGCTGCTCTTGCCGGAACCGTTCGCGCCGTGAATGAGGTTGAAGCCGCTCGCTGGACGCCAGTCGGTTGGGGCGAGGGCGCGAAAGCGCGCCAGTCGGAGGCGGCGGAGGTGGTGGGGGTTTTGGGGCGAAGCGGTCTCGGCGCTCAGATGCGCATCGGCATGATGACGCAGAGGTAGCGCTCTCCGGCGACCCCCTTGCCCTCTTCCGGCTGCGGCGAACCGACGCACTGGCTGTTTTCGTCTTTCAGCTCGAGGAGGACCTTGTCGGTCTCGACGGCATCGAGAAAATGGCCCATGTAGTCGGGATTGAGTCCGATCTTGATGTCGCCGCCGGTGATCTCGCAGCCCAGGCTCTCGCTGGCGTCGCCGAGGTCGGGGTTGGCGGCGGCAATGGCGAGCTCGCCGCCGGCGAACTCCAGGCGCACGCCGCGATTTCTCTCGCCGGTCATGATCGCCACGCGGCGCACCGCTTCGGCGAACGGTTTCCGGTCGAGGACCGCCTTCTTGTCGTTGCCGCGCGAAATCACCCGATCGTAGTCCGGGAAGCTCCCCTCGAGAACGCGGCAGGTCATCTCCCGGCCGCCGACCGAGAACGAGAGATGATGCTCGCCCCGCCGGAAGATGACGTTGCCGTCGCCTTCCATACGCAGCAACTCCTGCAGAGCCTTCCGCGGCACCAGGACCGAATCCTCGACCGCGCCCTTGAATTCGTGCGGCGATTCGATGAGCGCCAGGCGGTGGCCGTCGGTAGCCACCAGCTCGACCGACGCCGCTTTGATCTTGAGCAGCGCTCCGGAGAGTTGGAAGCGGGAGTCCTCGCCCGAAACGGCGAACAGGATCTTCCCCACCAGACGGCGAAGGCTGGTGAGCGGCACCTCCATCTTCGGCTTGCCCTCTACTGTCGGCAGCGACGGGAAATCCGCCGCCGGCAGCCCGTGCATGCGAAACCGCGCCTTGCCCGCCGAAACCAGAAGAGTTCGCTCGTCCTCCACCTTCAGCCGAACCTCGTCGGCCACCACCGAACGGACGATCTCGGTGAACTTCTTTGCCTGCACCGCGAGCGCACCTTCGCGCTCGACCTCGGCCGCGACCGAGCTGGTCAGCGAGACATCGAGATCCGTGGCGGCGAGCTGCAGGCTCTTGGCGCCGGCCTTGAGCAGAATGTGCGACAGGACCGGAATCGTCGTGCGGCGTTCGACGATTCCCTGCATCGGGCTCAACTCTGCAAGGAAGAGGTCACGCCGAAGGCGTAGTTCCATAGCTTGATTCTCCGGATACTAGAGAGGGGAAAACATAACATAGCCGTAGTCGTAGCTAGATGCCGGCGGATCTGCGGAAAGCCCCTG
>JAYTAM010000307.1:0-15249 GCA_043737505.1 Thermoanaerobaculia bacterium | reverse complement strand
GGTTGGGTGGTCGTCCGCCAGCGGGGCAGCCACATCCGACTTCAGAAACGTACCGCCGACGAGGTGCTGAAAATCACCGTTCCGGCGCATCGCCCGATCAAACGTTCGACGCTTTCGCACGTCCTCAAGCAGGCGCGCCTGGAAACCGAAGCGTTTCTCGGACTTCTCTAGGGCAAGAGGGGTCGGGACGCGCTCCGTTGTCGGATTGTAATTTTGATCACTCCAAATTATGATCGAGCAATGGCAAAACTACGGCACGCGTCTACCCCCATTCTCTGCTCATTTCTTTTCTGGATTGGGGCCGCTGCCATTCCGGCCTCCGGTCAGGATGTCCCGGATCTGATTACCGATCGCCCCGACCAGACCGAATCGGCGGTGGTCCTTCCGGTGGGCGCCTTTCAGGGCGAGTTCGGCGCCACCCTTTCCCGCGACGACGAGGGCGGAGTCTCGGCGGAGGCGCTCGAGCTTCCCGGCACCCTGTTGCGCTACGGCCTCTCCCCGCGCTTCGAGCTGCGCCTGGCCTGGCCGGGCTACGTGGACGTGGAAGCGCGCGGGCAGGCCCGGCGGCAGAGCCTGAACGGCGCCGCCGATCCGGAGGTCGGATTCAAGGCGGCGTTTCTCTCTGCCGATCGCGGGGACGCCTGGAACCTCGCGCTGCTGGTGCACACCACCGTGCCGGTCGGCGGCGACCAGAGCGATGAAATCGGCTCGCCGCGTGCGGATCCCTCCATGCGGCTGATGGGATCCCACGAGCTCGGCGAACGCGTCGGGCTGGGCTGGAATGCGGGTTACGAAGCCAGCTCGCTCGAGGACGCCGAACGGGTGCGCCACACCCTGGGCCGCTTCGTCTACACCGGTACGCTCGGCTTCTCGGTGGCGCGGCGCTGGGGCGCCTTCATCGAGCTCTTCGGCGACCTGCCGGCGAGCGACTCCGCGCCGGCGGCTCACACCTTCGACGGCGGTGTGACCTTTCTCGCCACTCCGGCCCTGCAGCTCGACTTCGCGGCCGGGGTCGGCCTCAACAAGGCTGCGCCCGACTGGTTCGTCGGCGCGGGAGCGTCGTTCCGCCTGATGCCCTGAGGCCCTAAGGCCAGCCGCCAGGCGGAAACGAAGGAATTGCGCCTCCCGTGCATCAAACGGATAGATTGGCGGCGACAAGACCGCAGTCCGCCAGCGTGGAGGAGGAAGCATGTCCCGTCGATGCCTCAAAGTTCTGCTGCTGATGGCCAGCGGCTGGGTCGCGTCCGCCTCGGCACAGGAGGGCCCGGTGACCTTCGAGTTCAGTTTCTCGAACCCCGGTGCGCGCAGCCTGGGCCTGGGCGGCGCCTTCGCGGCGCTGGCGGACGATGCCACCGCCGCCTATGCCAATCCGGCTGGACTCGGCCAGTTGATCGATCCCGAGGTTTCAGTCGAAGGGCGCTACTCCTCCTTCGATATTCCTTTCGTTCGCAGTGGCCGCGGGTCGGGCGTCCCGACCGGAATCGGCATCGACACCGAGCCCGACCTCCTCTACGGCAGCTCTTCGAGCACCAATACCGACCTGCCCTTCGCTGCCCTCGTCTTTCCGGCCGAGCGTTGGTCTTTCGCGCTCTATCGACACACCTGGGCCGATTTCAAGCTCAGCAGCGAGATCAACGGTCTCTTCGCACTGGAAGAGGGCGAGACCGCTCGATCCGAGGACGTGCGCTCGCAATCCACGGTGAACGTGGTTCAGACGGGGTTTTCGACCAGCTTCGAGCTCACGGAGTCGCTCAGCCTGGGCGTCGGTCTGGCCTATTTCGAGGGGCGGATGGACTCCTTCTCAGCGGAGTACGAGCAGGAGGAGGAGCTTCTGTTCGAGAGTGCCGGCTTCGAGCCCGAGTTTCTTGATACAACCTATCTGCACACCGCCGAAGATTCCGGTTTCACGCTCAATGCCGGCTTTCTGTGGCGGATCTCAGAGCATTGGTCGGCCGGGGGGTTCTATCGCGAAGGGCCCGGCCTGACGTTGCGTGTGCTGGAGATTGTGGGACCGTTCGACGACGAGGAGGAGGAGGGCACCGTCGAACTCGACGACACGACACCGGTGAATCTGCCCGATATCTACGGTCTGGGCTTCGCCTGGCGCTCCACCGACGGAGCCTGGACGACCAGCTTCGAGTGGAAACGTGTGGGGTACTCCTCGATCACCGGCGACCTCGATCCGGAGGTTTTCGATCCGGGGAACATCGAAATTTCAGACGGCGACGAGTTTCATCTTGGCGTCGAATTTGTCGTCGCCACCACCCAGCCGATTCTCGCCTTTCGCGCCGGTGCGTGGCTCGATCCGGCGCACAATGTCGCCGCCGGGCCGACTGCGGACACTTTCGAGTCGATCATCTTCCAGCGCGCCGAAGACGAAATGCACTGGAGCGGCGGACTGGGCCTGGTCTTCGAGCACTTTCAGGTGGACCTCGGCGCCGACTTGTCGCAGCATTCCGACATTGTTTCTCTTTCGATCGTCTACCGATTCTGAGATGTTCTAGACCGAATCGCCCTTCTCTTCTCGCAGCGCCGAACCCGTTGACTCCGCGACAGGACAGGAGCGGGCAAGGCGCCTTGGGGCGGAGCTCGCGCGCGGGAGCATCGGCTGTCATGGCGATGCTCTTTCTGCTGTCTGCGTCGGCCGCGTACGGCGAGACCTGGTACGAGTCCTACGAGAAAGCCGAGGAGGCGCTGCGCCGAGAGCGCTGGAGCGAAGCGGTCGCACACCTGAACGGTGCTTTGGAGCAGAAGCCCAACTCGAGCGCCAATGCGCGCACCTACGGGATGCGATTCGTCGACTACTTCCCGTATCTGAAGCTGGGAGTCGCCTATTTTCATCTCGGTCAAGCCGACGCCGCTCTGCAGGCGTTCGAGACCGAACAGCGCCAGAAGGAGATCGAGAAGTCCGCTGGAGGTCGAGCCGAGCTCGCCGACTTCCGCAGCCGGATCGAGAACCGCCGCAACGAAGAGTCCGCGGCGCGTGAGGAGCGAACTCCGCAGGTGATCGCCGAAAGCCTTGCCGCGGCGCGCACGTTCGAGATCCAGGGCAGGAACGAGGACGCTCTGGCGGCGCTCGCGCGCGCTCTCGCGGTGGCGCCGGATCATCCGGAGGCCAGCAAGGGGCGACTGCGGCTGCTCGCGGCGGCGGCCGACCTTCGCCGCGAGCAGGATCGAGCGGAGCGCCGCGCCGGACTCGTCCGGGAAGGCAAGACGCAGCTCGACGCAGGAAGGAGCCGCCAGGCGGCTGCGACTTTCAGCGAGGCCCTCGAGCTCCGCCGGGATGCCGAGGTCGAGGACCTGCTCAAGAGGGCGCAGGAGGATCTACGGGCCGAGATCGGCGCTGGCCTCGACGCTGCGGAGCGGACGCGGCTCCAGCAGGCTGGCCTGGCGCGGGCGACCCGCTTCGAAGAGGATGGCCAGCACGCCGAGGCGCTCGCCGAACTGCAGGCGGTGCTGGCTTTCGACCCGCAGAACTCGACCGCGCTGGCCCTCGCCCAGCGGGTGCTCCGCGCCCAGGCGGTGGCGCGCACGGCCGACGCCGAGAGTTCGACGCTCACGGCGCGGGAGGCCCTGCTCGCGGAGGCCGATCAGTTGCTCGCCTCCGGCGACTACGAACAGGCGCTGCGGACGGCGAATCGCGTTCTGGTACTCGATGCCACCAACGAGCGCGCGCTTCGACAGACCTCCCAGGCCTATTCCCGGCTCAGCGACTTCCTGCTCGCCCCCGACAAGGCGCCGCCGGCGATCCTGCTGGACGACGCCCCGGAGGTCGCGGAAGAAAGCGGCGAAAGGCTGGTGCGCTCGCCGGATCTCACTCTGCACGGAACCGTCTATGACGGCACTCCGGTGGAGCTGCAGTTCCTCGCCGAAGGAGTGCCCGTGGGCACCGCCACCTCATCGCGGCGGGAAGTTCAGGGGCTCTGGATCACCGAGTTCAGTTGGCAGCACCGGGCCTCTTCCAGGAGCCTCGCGCTCGAGATCATCGCGCTCGACCGCGCGGGCAACCGGGCCCGCGTGGAGTACCGCGTCCGCTATGTCGCCCCGTTCCTGCGCTCGCCCTGGTTTCCGGCTCTGGTCGTCCTCGGAATCGCGCTGGTCCCCGCTGGGCTCTTTGGTTACAGGAGGTGGCGGCGGGGAAAGCTCGTGCGTCAGCGCTTCAACCCCTACACCGCGGGGGCGCCGATTCTCGAACAGCAGCGATTCTTCGGCCGCCAGCAGCTCCGCGAGTACGTGCTGCGGCGGATTCCGAACAACAGCGTCATGCTCTACGGCGAGCGCCGCATCGGCAAGACTTCGTTCCAACACCAGCTCAAGCGCTCGCTCACCCAGCTCGACGACCCGGTGCACGAGTTCTTTCCGGTCTTCGTCGACCTTCAAGGCACCCCACAGGAGAAATTTTTCGGCACGCTGGCAGCCGAGATCTTTCATGAGCTGGCTCCGAAGCTCGGGGCAATCCAGCCTTCGGCGCCGCCGAGGGACGAGGGCTACGGCTACGCGGAGTTCGTGTTCGATATACAGCGGGTTCTGAAGGCGCTCAAGGAGCGTTCCAGTCGGAAGGTCAAGCTCGTGCTGCTGATCGACGAGGTCGATGAGCTCAACGACTACGACCCGCGCATCAATCAGCGCCTGCGAAGCCTCTTCATGCGAGCCTTCGCCGACAACCTCGTATCGGTGGTTTCCGGCGTGTCGATCAAGAAGCACTGGGAACGGGAAGGCAGTCCCTGGTACAACTTCTTTCAGGAGATCGAGATGAAACCTCTGGATCCCGACGAGGCACGCTCGCTCATCGAGGCGCCGGTGCGCGGTGTTTTCGCGTTCGACTCCGGGGTCTCGGACGAGATTGTCCGAAGGACCGGGGGAAAGCCTTACCTGATTCAGCGGCTCTGCTCCGGTCTCGTGGATCGCCTGCACACCGAGAAGCGCAGGCGGGTGACTCTCGCGGATGTCGAGAGTGCCTGTCAGATCGAAGGTCTCTAGGAGCCCGACTTCGATGCCGGTGACACCCTACGTGGTTGGACAGTGGGTTCGAGACGAGCGCTTCTATGGCCGGCGAGAACTGATCGACGAGATTCTGCTCGGCAACCGGAACTGCATCTGGGTACTGGGAACGCGGAGGATCGGCAAGACATCGCTGTTGAAACAGCTCGAGCATCTCGCTTCGACGGCGCCGCAGCCGCGCTACTTTCCGATTTACTGGGACTTTCAGGGCTCGGAGGAAGTGGAGGATCTGAACCAGGGCTTCGCCGACTCCCTGCTCGACGCCGGCGAGCGTCTCGCCTCCCTCGGCATCGCGCATGCGGAGGTCGCCGCCGACGATCTGTTCGTCGCCATGACTCAACTCCGGCGGGAGCTCAAGGCGAGAGGCCTGACTCTGCTGGTGCTGGGAGACGAGGTTGAGGAGCTGGTCCGCATCCACGAGAAGGACCCTCGATTTCTTCGCCGCCTGCGGCGGGCGCTGCAGTCGCCGGAGAACATCCGCACCGTCCTCGCTTCGAGCATCCGGCTC
Source organism: Thermoanaerobaculia bacterium (assembly GCA_043737505.1). GTDB lineage: Bacteria > Acidobacteriota > Thermoanaerobaculia > Multivoradales > JAGPDF01 > JAGPDF01. The sequence continues at coordinate 9,740 of JAYTAM010000307.1, read as the reverse complement.
TGGAGCCTCGCTTCCGAGCAGGTGATGACCTCCCCCTTCCTGCACGGCTTCACGCCACCTCTGGCGGTGCGGGGCTTGACCGACACCGAGGCGCGAAACCTGATTCGCCAGACGCAGCTCCCGACTCACTCGCGGCCGCAGCTCGATGACGAGTCGGTCGAAGTGATCCGGACGCGCTGCAACAATCATCCCTACCTCCTGCAGCTTCTGGGCGAGCGTTTTCAGGAGTTGGGTGTCCTGGAAAAGGCGATCGAGCACGTGGCTACGGATCAGATGGTGAGTTTCTTCTTCGGCTCGGATCTCGCGATGCTGACCGAATCCGAGCGCCGCATCCTGCGGATCGTCCACGAACAGAACGCGGCGACCAGCCACTCCATCCGGGAGAAGCTGGCGATGGAGTCCTCCTCGCTCGAGAGCGGTCTGCAGCGTCTTTCGCTCCTCGGGCTTGTCGAGCGGTCTGCCGCCGGAACCTACCAGCTGGTGAACGATTTCTTTCGCCGCTGGTTTGCGGGACTGCCGAGTGAGCGCCGCGGCGAAGATCGCGCGTCCGATGGGCCGACCGTCCGAAACCCTCTCCCGCCAGAGGGCGCCGCGCGGGAAGCGGCGCCGCAGAGGGTCGATGGCCGCTACGAACTGCTGTCGCGGCTCGGCCGGGGATCGAGCGGCGACGTCTACAAGGCGCAGGATACGCTGCTCCGCACCGTGATCGCGGTGAAGCTTCTCAAGCGGGAGTACTCTCTCGATGACGAGGCATTGGAACGCCTGCGCCGGGAGGTCGTACTGACCCGCGACCTCTCGCACCCGAACATCATCAAGATCTACCACCTGGGTGACGACGGTGGGCAGAAGTACATCACCATGCAGTTCGTCGAGGGCTCGGATCTCGCGCGGGTGATCTCGATGCAGGGGCCGCTCCCCCTCGAGCGCGCGACGCTGGTTGCCGCCAAACTCGCCGCCGCCCTGGCTGCGCTCCATCGCGCCGATGTCCTCCACCGGGACATCAAGCCGTCCAACGTCCTGATCGACGGCGCGGGCGAGCCTCGCCTGACCGACTTCGGCCTGGCGCGCCTGAAGTGGGCTCCCGGGGTCACTGGCAGCGACATCTTTCTCGGCACCCCGGCGTATTCGTCGCCAGAGCAGGCCTCGGGCGAAAGCCTCGATGAACGGTCCGATCTCTACTCGCTGGGCATCGTTCTCTTCGAGATGGTCACCGGACAGCTGCCGTTCGTCGGCGAGTCGATGCGCGACCTGCTGGCTGCGAGGCTGCACGGACCGGCGCCGGATCCGCGGCGGATCTCGCCGCAGATTCCGCAGGCGCTCGCGAGCCTGATCCTGCGCTGTCTCGATCGCGATCGAGACCGACGCTTTCAGACGGCAAGAGAACTGTTCGACTCTTTGCGGGCGCTGCGCACGACCTAGGCCGTCGGGCTAGCCGTCGCGCTTTCGGCCGTGTTCCGCTGCTAGGATCACGCCAACTCTCGGGGGGATCGCATGAGCGACGAGCAGCAGCCTTACGTGCCGGCGGAATCGACGATGGCCGAGCTGACGGTGAAGGCGGTCGTGCTCGGCATCGTGCTGGCGGCGATCATGGGCGCCGCGAACGCCTATCTCGCCCTCAAGGCCGGGCAGACGGTTTCGGCGACCTTCCCGGCGGCGATCCTGGCCCTGGCGGCCTTCCGCCTGCCGTTCTTCCGCGGCACGATACTCGAGCAGAACATCGCCCGTTCCGCCGGGACGGTAGGCGAGGCGCTCGCCGCCGGCGCGATCTTCACCATCCCGGCCTTCCTGCTGGTGTCGGTGAACGGCCAGCGGCTGTGGACCGAGTTCGACTACTGGCAGACCAGCCTGATCCTGCTCATCGGCGGCATCCTCGGCGTCCTCTTCATCACCCTCCTCAGGCGGACGCTCGCGGTCGAAGCGGCGCTGCCGTTCCCGGAGAGCAAGGCGTGCGCGGCGATCGTCCGCGCCGGGCAGGCCGGGGCGACCGGCGCGAAGTACGTCTTCGGCGCGATGGGCCTCGGGATGCTGATCCAGATCTTCAAGGACGGCGCCGGCATCCGGCTCTTCCGCGAGTCGGTCGAGGTCTTCCGCCAGCTGCCGGCCTCGGTCATCCACCACTTCGACTCGTCGCGGGTGCCGCTGGGCGACGTGCAGCACCGCGGCGCGGTGGCCTTCGCCACGCCGTCGGTCTCGCCGGCGCTCATCGGCGTCGGCTACATCATCGGCTTCGAGCTCGCGGCGATCAACTTCTCGGGCGGCGTGCTCGCCTGGCTGGTCTTCATCCCGCTCGCCTTCTTCCTCGATCCCAATCTCGCCGCGAACCTCTCGGCTGGCGGCGTCGCCCCGGCCGAAGGCGAGCTGATCTTCTCGGTCTGGTACAACATCGTGCGACCGGTAGCGGTGGGCGCCATGCTCGTCGGCGCGGCGAACACCATGTGGGGGATGCGCTCGTCGATCTCCCAGGCTTTCGCCGGCGCGTTCAAGCGCAGCCACGGCGGGGGAGAGAAGTCGCGTCTCGAGCGCGATCTCGATTCCCGCGGCGTCCTCCTGGGCATTGTCGGCCTGACCATCCCGATGACCTGGATCTACTGGAACTTCACCCACAATCTTCTCGGCGCCGTGGTCGCGGCGGCGGTCATGCTGGTGCTTGGTTTTCTGCTCTCGGCGGTGGGCGGCTACCTGGTCGGTCTCGTCGGCGGCTCGAACCAGCCGGTCTCGGGGCTGACTCTCTCGGCGCTGATTCTCGCCGCTCTGCTGATGGTCGCCTTCGGCGTCACCGGCCTCGCGGGCGTCGGCGCTGTGCTGGGCGTCTCGGCCGTCGTCTGTTGCGCGATCTGCGTCTCCGGCAGCCTGATCCAGGACCTCAAAGTCGGCCACCTCCTCGGCGGCACACCGAGGAAGATGGAGATCGCCGAGATCATCGCCACCATCACCACCTCCTTCGTGCTCGTCTTCCCGATGCTCTGGTTGCATCAGGCGAACATCAAGCAGGGCGGCATCGGCATCGGCGACCGGGAGCTCTCGGCGCCGCAGGCCGGTCTCATGGCTCAGCTCGCGCAGGGAATCGTCGGCGGCGAGATGCCGTGGGGGCTCATCTTCTTCGGCATGTGCTTCTCGCTGGCGCTGATCCTGATGAAGGCGCCGGCGCCGACGCTCATCGCGGTCGGCATGTACCTGCCGTTCGAGACCACCGGTGCGATCTTCGTCGGCGGCTGCATCAAGTGGCTGGCCGACAAGCTGGCGGCCCGTCGCGGTCTGGCGGGAGAGAGCTTCGACAACTTCGGCTCGCTGGTCGCCTCGGGCCTCATCGCCGGCGAGTCGCTGACCGGCGTGATGATGGCCGGGATCGTGCTCCTGTCGAGCAGCTTCAAGTCGTTCACCTACAGCCTCTTCGGGGTCGAGCAGTTCGCCTGGGTCGCCGGTCCGGCCGGCGCGTGGGCCTCGCTCGTGGCACTGGCGGCGATCGTCTGGGTGCTGGTGAAGATCCCTCTCGACAACGTCCGACGCAGCGCCGCCTGACCGCAGGCCGACGCGGCCCGATGCCGGCCCAATGCCGGCCCGATACCGGCCCGATACCGGCCCCCGCGCCGCCGACCCTCAGGCGGCGGCGGCCGGCCGGGGCTGGCGGGCCACGGCGAAGAGCTTGTACACCCCGACGCCGAGTCCGAGTGCTGCGCTGGCCAGCAGCCAGTAGCCGATGTCTGGAGCGGAGCGCAGCAGTTCCCCGAACGGCAGGCCGAGCCAGCGCGGCACGAAGACGAGCACCAGGATCGGGAGACCCAACTCGATACCGACGTCCCACACCACGGAGCGCCGCGCCCTCCCCGGCAGAGCGGCCCGCCAGCGGGCGAGCCGGAAGGCGCCCCAGAGCTGGTGCAGGCTGATCAGGGCGATGGCGAGGGCGACGTAGGCCTGTACTTTTCGGAAGCGGGAACCGGCTTCGGGCAGCTCCTTCCCTGCCAGCAGGGCGGCGATGTTGTCGGCCATGCGGTGGCTGGTGGGCGACAGTGGCAGCGCGCTCGAGGCGTTGGTGAGCACGGCGACGCCCCAGCCGCCCTCCGGCACCATCACCATCTTGCCGCGGAAATGAGGCACGATGCCGCCGTGGTGGATCGCCGGCACGCCTCGCACGTCGCCCACGCGCCAGCCCATGGCATAGGCGAATCCCGCGCTCGGAGCCGCCGGGCGCAACATCTCGGCGCGGGCTCCCGGCGAGAGGATCGCGGAAGCGCCGGGCTCGCTGCCGAGGAGCGCCTGGAGGAATCGTGCCAGATCCCCGGCGCTGCTGATGAGCGCCGCGGTCGGCAGGCGATCCGCTTCGTGGGCAAGGTCGACCGGGCGTGGGAACCCGAACCAGTAGCGATGTCCGCGCGCCATTCGAGCCAGCGGCGTCGGTGCCGCGGAAGGTGGTGATGTGAAGCTGTGGCTCATGCCGAGCGGCGTGAAGACGCCCTCCCGCACCTGGTCAGCGAACGACCTGCCGCCCGCCACTTCGATGAGCGCGCCCAGGACGAGGTAGTTCGGACTGGAGTATTCATGGACTTCCCCCGGGGCATGGACGAGCTCGACCTCGGCCAGGGCGCGGACGTGGTCCACGAGGGAGGCCGGGTCAGCGCGCGCGCGCGGGGCGCCGCTCGGCAGTCCGCTCGTCTGGTGGAGGAGATGACGGACCGTGATCCGTCGCGAGGCCTCCGGGTCGGCGACCCGGAACCACGGTAGATACTCCTGTACCGGGGCGTCGAGCGCGAGCTTGCCCTGTTCCACAAGTTGCATCGCGGCCACGGCGGTGAACGCCTTGCTCATCGATCCGAGAATGAACCCGGTCTGGGGCGTGACTGGCTGGCCGCTGCCGTCATGGCCGTAGCCACGCATGTGGACGATCTCGCCGCCGCGCACGATGGCGAGCGCGACGCCGGGTACGCGATCGGCGAGCATCTCGGCTTCGACGTAGGCGTCTATGGCGGCGAGGTCCGGGCCGTCGGAAGCCGCGCTCGCGCTCGCGGCCTGGAGCGAGACGCAGAAAGTCGCGCTCCACAGCAGCGCGGCGGCGCTTCGTCGCAGGCTGAAGCGACTCGGGTAGGCGGCAGGCGCGGGTCTCGGGCGGCGCATTGGAAGCGCGACTATCGCATATCACCGAAGCCTGGGCCTCAGCCGGCGCACTCCGGTGGAGTGCGAAAACCTTGAATCCGATGCTACGAGCGGGGGCCGGACTTCGAGCGTTATCGCAGCTACGATGCTCGCACGCTGCAGGTGGAGCTCGAACTCGATCCTGTCGGCGCGGCATAGTCGCCGACGCCAGTCTGGGTTGTAAGGGGTTGATTGTAAAGTCTTGCTTGTAAGAGCATCTTCAGTTAGGTTCCGCCTCGGTGAATCATTCGGGGCGCGAACTGAAAAGGCACGCCGGACCGGTCATTGCGGCATCGGGGCTTCTCGCACTGGGGCTGGTCGCACTCTCGGGCTGCACCGCGCCGGCGGGCTCGGCAGCCCAACCTCCGAAGGGGATTCTCGTCCTGCTCGTCGATTGCCTGCGCGCCGATCACCTCGCCGCCGGCGGATCCACTCTGGGGGCGACGCCGAATCTGGATCGCCTGGCGAGCCGGGCGGTGGTGTTCGACCGGGCCTCGTCGGTGGCCTCCTGGACCCGGCCCTCGGTGCCTTCGATTTGGACCGGGCTCTATCCCTCGGAGCACGGCGTCACCGACCTTATCGAGGGCGGCAAAGGGGTCCGTGGCGGCGTTCTCGCGGAAGAGGCGGTGACGGTCTCGGAGGCGATGCAGTCCGCCGGCTATCGCACGGCGATGATCGGCAATCAGTTCCAGCTCTCGCCGCGCTTCGGCATGGCGCAGGGCTTCGACCTCTACCACAACAACGTCAAATCGCCGCACGGCATACACGAGAAACTTCTCGCCTGGCTCGACGAAGCCCCATCCAGCCCGTACTTCGCCTATCTCCACTATCTCGACATTCATTGGCCCTACTGGCAGCAGGCGTCGACGCGCGGGCGTTTCGGTTCGGACGCCATCGCCAGCAAGCTCGACGGCAATCTCGACGAGGTTCGCGCTGGAGTCGGTTCGGGCGCGATCGTGCTGGATGAGGCAGACCGCAGGGAGATCGCGGCGCTCTACGCCGAAGCGCTGGCGGCGCTCGACGCCGAGATCGGCCGGCTGTTTGATGACCTCGAGAAGCGGGGTGTTTTCGACGAGACTCTGGTGGTCGTCCTTTCCGACCACGGAGAGGAGCTCGGCGAGCGGGGAGGCATCGAACACGGCCACACCCTCAAGGAGGAGCTCCTGCATGTGCCTTACATCTGGCGCCTGCCGGCGAGCTGGCGCGTCAAGGCGGGGCGGCACGTTTCCGAGTTGGTCGAAACGCGAACACTCGCCCCCACCCTGATGTCACTCGTGGGTCAGCCGATTCCGCCGGCGGTCAGCGCGCCAAGCCTCGTCCCCTGGCTCGACGGCCCGGAGCCGGCCGCGCCGCCGTATCGCGTCCTGGCGGCCGAGTCGAACGGCATGTTCGAGGTCCGCGACGAGCGCTTCAAGCTCGTCGCGGTGCCCGCCAGGAAGAGCTTTGAGCTCTTCGACCTCGAGGCCGACCCCGGAGAGCTTCAGGATGTCGCGGCGACACATCCGGCCGAGGTGGAGGCACTGCGCCAGGCTTTCCGAGCCTGGCACGCCACTCTGCGCCCGCTCGGAGTCGCCACGGCCGAGCTGGACGCCGAAACCGAGGAGGGCCTGCGCTCGCTGGGCTACCTCCAATAGGCGGTCGCCTCGGCGAGAGCGGTCCGCGGGAGCTTCCGGGTATGATTCCGCCCATCAACTACTGGCGGGGGAGCCCGAACGCAAGATGCCTGCGAGGAACGCGACGGCGATAGTGGTGGACGGCTTTACTTCGCGCGATGCGGCGCGGATCAGCGGCGTGCCGTTCTTCACCGTCGACTACTGGGACCGGTCGAAGTTCCTCAAGCCTTCGATCGCCCAGTCCGCAGGTCGCGGCCGGGGTCGCGGGCGGCTCTACTCCTACAGCGACATCCTGCGGTTGCGCATCGCGCGGGAGCTCCGCGAGCAACATGTGTCCCTGCAGACGCTGCGTCACGTCGTCAAGCGGCTGGGCGAGATCGCCGAGGGGCTCGACAAGGCGCGCTACGTCTTCGTCGGCGAGAAGGTGGAGCTGGTGGCGGATTTCGCGGAGCTCACCAAAGTTCTCCGCACAAGGGTGCGGACTTTCGGCTTCTTGCTCGATCTGTCGGACGTTCAGCGGGGAGTCGCCGTGCGGGCTGCGAAAGTGCGCTCCCCACGCGCCCCGAAGGGCTCGCGCCTGGCTCGCGATTGATCCGGACGTCCGCGCCCTCAGCGCGGGCGGTGGCTTTAGGCCGGCCTGACCTCTGAAAACCGTAAGCTCCCAGAGCCGTATGCTCTGGTGAGCCAACTGCAGGTGGACGGAGCCACGGGAGCCGACGGAGGGGCGAGCGTGAGGACGGTACTGTGCACGGTAGCGACACCGAACTTCCTGCACTACGCGCTCAACCTCGCGCGGTCGGTGCAGAGGAACTGGCCAGGGGCGCCGGTGGTCCGGATCGCTGTCGTCGGAGGGCAGGGGTGGGCGATGCCCGACCTCACCCCCTTTGCCGATGTGCAACTCGTAGCAGCGGAGGAGCTGGGCATCCCGAATTTCGGATGGCTGGCGGCGAAGTACAGCGCCACCGAGCTCTGCTGCGCTGTCAAGCCCTTCCTGGTGACGCACGCCCTGACTTCGGGGGCCGAGCGCGTCGTCTATTCCGACGCGGACATGCATTTTTTCGCCCCGCCCCACTCGCTGCTGGACCTCTCCCTCCGCCACTCCTTCACCGTCCTGCCTCATACACTCCGGCCGTATCGCCCGGAGGAGGCCTGGTTCCGGCCTTCGCTCGGCGACCTCTTTGCGGCCGGGATCATGAACGCCGGTCTCTTTGCCGTCCGCGAGGGCGAGGAGGCGCGGCGCTTCCTGGACACCTGGTCGACCCTGGTCACGGCCCCGGGTGCCTTTCTTCGCGCGCTCGGCCCGCAGCACGAGCAGAACTCCTTCAACTGGGTGCTGGCCTTCGTGGAGGACGTCGCCGTCTGCCGCGATCCGGCGGTCAACGTCGCCTACTGGAATCTGCACGAACGTTCCTTGCGCTGGGCGGCCCTGGACGGTGGCAGCGAGGAGGCCTGGACGCTGGAGACCGGCCCGCTCGCCTGCTTCCACTTCAGCGGCTTCGAGGCCGGACCGGGTCGATTGACTCATTTCGACAATCGGAACGACCTCGCGCTCGACATCAACCTGCACGCTCTCTGTGACTTCTACACCCGGCAGCTCGCGGCCGCCGGGCGAGCCGAGTTCGAGTCGATTCCGTACGCCTACGGCAGGGTGAAGGCCGGCGCGCTCGATCGGGGTGCGCGCGACTTTCTCAAGGCGGCGGAGCGCCTCCTCGTGCCGCCGCCGGTCATCCGCGATTGGCCGGGAGACCTCGAGCCGGTCTTCGATCGGCTGGCGAACGCGATCGGCCCGTCGCATTGCGTTCCGCTGATTCTCGACGAGATCGTCCGCGAGCGCCCGGACCTGCGCCACCTGCCCTCCGCCGACCGGCTCGTCCCGCAGGCCCTGTTGCAGTGGGCGACCGAGTGGCTCCATCGCGAGTACGACTCCGCATTCCTGTTCGATCGCCACTGCGCGTTCGCCTACGCGCGCCACGAGCTTCGCGCCACGGCGGCCCAAGTCGTGAGCGCCCTCCCCGAGCTCGGCGTGGAGGAGGCCGGCGATCTCCTGCGACACGATCGCGTACAGATCATCGGAAGGCTGGAGGAGCGCGGTGGCGCGCCGCGGCTGGTGGAGGCGATCCGCAGGGCGAGCTACCGCTATCCCGCTTTCGACCCCGGCTTGTGCCTTCGCCTCATCTACCTGTCGCGCTCGGATCTGCAGGCGGTCTTTCCCGATCCGCTGGAGGCGGACCTCGAAGCTTTTCGCGCCTGGGCGGTGCACCAGCTTCCGGTGGAGTACGAGATCCCCGCTGCGATGGTCGAGTGGGTCCCGGAGCTCGATCCCGCGCGAAGCCTGGCGCGAATTCTTTCCTTCGTGCGACTCGACGCGGCGAGAACGTCTCGTTTCTTCGAGGTCGGACTCGAGCGAGAGCTCCTCTGCAACCTCCTGCCGCTGGTAATGCAGGAGCCGGGGTTCTCGGCGTCGGATGTGACGGTCGCCGACTGGTGGGCCTGGTCGCCGGAATGGACGGTAGCTCCCGAGGACCGGATACCGGCCCCGGCCGGTTTCCTCGCCCGGCTCCTCCAGAGGCGAGCCTCATCAGCGGATGCCGCGGATGCCGCGCATGCCGCGGACGCTCTAGGAAATGAACATTCGCGGGCGGTGACATTCACTCCTCGCCGTTCGCCGAAGACAACCACCGTCGAGACTTGGAGCCGGGAGGTGCCCCACACGGTCGCCTCCGATCCGCAGTCGGCGGATCCGGAGGGCCTCAACGTCTTCGGGTACTTCCGCAGCCCGATCGGGCTCGGCACGGCGACGCGCGGGCTGTGCAGCTCGCTCGGCTTCGCCGGCTACCGCCTCCGGCAGGTCGTGCTGTCCAACATGACCATGGACAGTGCGTTCGGCCTCGCCGACCTGATGCCCGACAGCCGGCTCTGGTACGGACGGAATCTGATCGTCACCTATCCACACCACAGCGGCTCCCCCCTCGACGTCTTCCCGCAGGCACTTTTCCGCGA
>JAYTAM010000306.1:0-2928 GCA_043737505.1 Thermoanaerobaculia bacterium | reverse complement strand
GTCGCTCGCCGCCGACTCGATAGCCGGCGGTGTGGCGAAAACGAACCTCTTCAGCGTCCGCGACCAGGACTTCGATGGCGCTCACCGCGCCGCCGAGGCGGGCGAGCGCGTCGAGATAGGCGGCGAGCTCGCCAGCCTGCCGTGGCTCTGGTGGTTGCGGTTGACCGTCGGGCATCGAAACCGTATCTTGCCCCGAACCGTGTCCCCGCGCACCGATTCGCGCATTCTCGTCGCGCCCGACTCCCTCAGCGCCGAACGCGCGCTGGTCGCGGAGCTCTCCCGTCTGGCCTCCGCCGAGCCCCTGGGGAGGAAGATCGTTGTCGTTCCCTCGCACAGCCTGAGGATCGCCCTCCTCTCCCGTCTCGCCGGCCTGCGTCCGTCCTGGCTGGGGCTCGAGGTCGTCACGCTGCGCGGCCTGGCGCGTTCCGTTCTCGAGCGCGGCGGGCGCACGCACCTCTCGGGAGATGCCCTGCTGCCGGTAGTGGTCGAGCGCCTGGCTCGCCGCGAGCGCGCCCTCGCCAAGCACCTCGAGACTCTCGTCGACGGCTTCGCCGGAGCGCAGGGGGCGGTCCGCGACCTGCTGGACGCCGGCTTCGGCGAACTGCACCTGGAAGCCGCGCTCGAGCGCATCGAAGAGGAGCGAAATCAGCTCGGCGGCGACGCCCTCGATCGCGCAGCCGCTTTGTGCCGCATCGCCGCCCGGAGCCGAGCCGAGCTCGCGACGCTGGGACTTGCCGTGGACGCCGATCTCTACTCCGCCGCCGCAGAAGCGCTGGCTGCGGATCCCGATCGGGCGCTGCCGGCGGCTGCCGTCCTCGTCCACGGCTTCGCCGACGCCACCGGGGTGGCCACCGACCTGCTCGACGCGCTCGTGCGACATCGTCCGGCCACCGTCGTCCTGCTCGAGCCGCGCGAGTTCGACGGCACCAGCCAAGGCACTTGGAGGTTCGGTCGACGGCTGGCGGAACGCCTGGGCGGAATCGCCCCGGTCGAGCCACTCGAGGCCGTGCCTGAGCCAGCGCGTTTAACGCTCTACACCGCAGCCGATCCGGCTCGCGAAGCGGGGGCTGCGGTAGGGCTCCTCGCTGCCCGCACCGCCAGCGGCGACCGTCCGGAGGAGCTCACCATCGTGCTCCGCGATCCGGCCCCCTACCGCAGCTTGCTGGCGCGCGAGATCGACCGCCAGTCCGTCCCGGCCTCCGGAACCGACGGGCCGCCTTCGCCCCTCGGCCGGCGCGCGCGCGGAATCCTCGAGCTCGTCGAGCGGCGGGGCGACGCGTCGCTCGGCCTCGCCTTCGCCGTCGCGGGAGAGTTCCTGGCGCTGGGCTCTGGAGCTCGCCCGTGGGAACTTCGACTGGGCGCGCTCACCCTCGGCGCCCGGCGACTCGGCACCCTCGCCGGGCTCGAAGTGGAGGTGGATCCGGTGGCGCTCACGCTGCACGACCGCTTCGTCGAGCGCACGCCCGCCTTGGCGGGAAGTGAAGGTGTGGACGCCGACGGACCCCGCGGCGACAGACCCCTGGTCTCGGTCCACTCGCGCCCTCTCGCCCGCGAAGCGCTTCGCCGCGCGCAGCGTCAGGCGGCGGCACTCCTCGGCCGCCTCGAAGCGCAGAACCGTCTCCAGCCGCTCGATGCGGCTCTTGTCGGCATCTGCGAGCTCGTCGCACGGCTCATCGACTCCGACGAGGAGCGCCAGGTTCTCCTCGCGCCGCTCGCTGCACTTACCGAGGTGGCAGAAGCCGGACGGAGCCGGCTCGAAGTCACCGCTTCCGAAGCAGCACTGCTGCTGCGCGAGGCCTGGCGCAACGTCGGCGAAGCCGGGATCGGCGGCGGCGACGGCGGCGGGGGCATCGCCCTGCTTTCCGTCACCGAGGCACGCGGCCGCACTTTCAGCCGCATCGTGATCGCCGGATTGAACCGCGACCGATTTCCCCGCCCGGTGCGCGCCGATCCGTTCCTCCCCGACAGCCTGCGCCTCCGGCTCCGCGACCTGCTGCCCGACCTGCCGGTCAAGAGCGACGGCCACGCGGAGGAGCGCTACCTCTTCGCTCAGCTCCTGGGCGCGGCGCCCGACATCGACCTGATCGTCGCTCAGACCGACGAGGACGGAAAAACCCTGACCCCTTCCTCCTTTCTCGACGAGCTTCGACGCGCCGGCCGGGTGGGCGATGCGCTCGCCGCTCCGGAGCCGGCGCTGCGTTCGGCGCTCGACCTCGCCAGCCGAACGGCGCTCGACGGCGGGAAAGGACTTTTCGAGGCGCAGCTGGCACTCGCCTACGAGGAGGGCCGGAGCCGCTTCGCCGTCGAGGAGCGAGAAGCTCCCTCGGGCGAGCGTTGGGCGGCGAGCCACGTCGCGCTCCTCGCCGAGCTCGGCGCCGATCCGATGGCTCCCCGTTCCTCTCGATTGGGGCCCTTCTTCGGTTTCGCCGGTGCACGCGAGGAGGTTTCGAGCGGCGGCGACCCGCGTCGCGACGCCCCCGGCGTCACGACTCTTCAAAGTCTCGCCGGCTGCGGTTGGCGCACCTTCCTCGGCAAGCTCCTGCGCCTCGCCGCCCCGCCCGCAGGCGAGGACGAGATTCCGGAGCTTCCGCCCCGTCTGACCGGCACGGTAGTGCACCTCGTGCTCGAACGCATGGCGCCGCCGGTGCTGGGCGGGATACGCACTGTCGCCGACGCCGAAGCGCACGGCGGGACCGAGGTGCCCTGGCCCGATGAGGCCCGGCTCCACGCCCTGATCGTGGCGGCGAGTCGAGAGGCGCTCAGCGGCGCCGGACTCGATATCGAGCTCTTCGCGCTGCCACTCGAGCTCGACGCCTCGGAGGTGCTCGCTGTCGTTCGCCGACTGGACTGGGCCGACGGCCCCCGCCGGCTGCTGGGGCTCGAGGTGCAGGGCACCGCGGCGCTCGAACTGCCGCTCGGAGCGCGCAG
>JAYTAM010000305.1:0-6681 GCA_043737505.1 Thermoanaerobaculia bacterium | reverse complement strand
ACCTCCATGGCGACGCGACGGGTCTCGACGCGGCCGGTCAGGGGATCGCGCACCTGCACCGGCACCGGCACCCGGCCCTCGCGGCCGACGCCGATCGTGTAGACCCGAAGGCCCAGGCCCTTGGCGACCGCGGCCGCCGAGAGCGGATCGATCTCGCCGGCGTTGTTCACTCCGTCGGTGACCAGCACGATGACCTTCGACTTGGCGGCGCTGTCCTTGAGGCGACTCGCGGCGTTGGCGAGCGCGACCCCGATCGCCGTTCCGTCTTGAACCGTGTTGAGCTCGATCGAGGCGACCAGCTCGTCGAGCATCGCCCGGTCGGTGGTGAGCGGCGAGCGGGTGAGCGCCGAGCCGCCGAAGATGGTCACGCCGATGCGGTCGCCGGGGCGCTTGGCGATGAAGTCGCGCATCACCTGCTTAGCGACCGTGAGGCGGTTGTCGGGCTGGAAGTCCTCCGCCCCCATGCTGCCCGAGGTGTCGACCACCAGCTGGATGTCGATCCCTTCCGTCGTCGCCTCCTCCCACGAGTAGCCGAGGCGCGGCCGCGCGAGGGCGACGACGAGTGCCAGCAGAGCGAACAGCCGGAAGTAGAACGGCAGGTGAAGCCGCCAGCGTCCGCCCGTCGAGCGCGGCAGGCGGCTCGCGAGCAGAGCGCCATGTGCGCCCGGGCGATGGTGCCGCCAGATCAGGATCGGCAGCGCCAGGAGCGCCAGCAGAAAGAGCGGATCGGCGAACTGCGGCAGGCCGTTCATGCGGCGCTGCCCCTGCCCCCGGCGCCACTCCGGCTGGCGCTCGGCGGCAAGGCCTCCTCGACGACCGCGACGTCCGGGACGACCGGGACGACCGGTGCCATGTGTACCTCCACTTCACCGGCGAGCTCACGCGCTTCGGCGATCCGCGCCGCGGCTTCGGCCTGCTCCGCCGGCCGGCGAGCGAACTTGATCTGGTCGGAGAGCCGCAGCAGGCGTGCTGCCCGCTGGACGAGCGCCGGCTCGAGCCGCAGCGTGGCGAGCCGGCGTTGCACCTCGCTCGTCGTACTCTCGAGGGCGCGAAATTCGAGGCGGCGCCCGAGGTATCGCCGCAGGGCCTGGCTCAGGTGGGCGAATGCGGCGGCCGGTGACTCCGCGGCAAGGAGGCCCAGAGCGCGCTCGAGCTCGGCCAGCGGCGAGAGCTCCGGCGCGGCCAGAGGATCGACGCCCGGGCGGCTCTTCCACGCCAGAACCGCCGCCAGGGCGACGAGCGCGGCGCCGGCGGCGAGCGTCCACCAGAAGCTGCGGGGAATGGCGAGCGCGCGCGGCGGCGCGGGCGGCGCCGGCTGCAGTTCCTTGTCGTCGGCCGCCAGCACCGATCGCACTTCGAGCCCGAGGTCGGCGGGAGTCGTGGCGCTCCCTGCCGGCTCGCCGGCGAGCTGGACCTCTACGGGAGGAAGGGCGGTCCTGCCCGACTTCCACGCCGTGAGGCGCAGCCGCTGCACGAGCTGCACGCCACCGGGTACGGTCGTCTTTTCGACCGGCGAAGCCTGCAGGACTTCCGCCTCGCCCCAGCCCTCCGACCAGTCGGGAAAGGTGACTTCGCGCGCCGCGTCGGCGGCGGCAAGGGTGAGTGTCAAAGTCGCTTCGACCGGATCGCCCACTGCGAGCGTCGCGGGCGCGAGTACGACGCCCACCTGGGCGGCGGCGATGCCGGGAGTGGCAACGGTTTCGGCTGCGCTGGCTGGGGTCGCTGCGCTGGCTGCGGTCGCTGCGCCAGTCCCGCCGAGCGCCAGCAGGCAGATCAGAACGAACGCCCGGCTCACCGGTCTCATCGCCGGAGCCTTCGCTTGCGCGACTCGAAGAACGCCACCAGCTCGGGCATGTAGGGGCGATCGGTGGCGAGCGTCAGATGGTCGAGTCCGAGGCTGCGAATCGTCGCGTGCAAAGCGTCGCGCTCTCCGCGCGCGCGCGCCGTCTCGGCGGCGGCGTGGCGGCGCCCGTCGTAGAAAGCGACGGTGCCGGTCTCGGCATCGCGCAGCACGAGCGGGCCGGCGGCCGGCGGACGGAGGTCCTTCGGGTCGGCGAGCTCGACGACGATGACGTCGTGACGGGCGGCGGCGCGCTGCAGCGCCGCGACCGGCGGAGCGCCGACGAAGTCGGAGATCACGAAGAGCACCGAACGCTGACGGAGATTCGACAGCACGGCGCCGAGACCCTTCTCGAGATCGGTGCCACCGGCGGCCGGATGCTGCAGGACGTCGTGCACCATGCGCAGTACCTGGTTGCGCCGCCTCTGCGGCGGCAGAAAGAGCTCGAGCCGGTCGGAGAGCAAGGCGGCTCCGACCCGGTCGTGGTTGCGCAGGGCGGCGAAGGCGAGCAGGGCGGAGATCTCCGCCGCGAGCTCCCGCTTCAGGATCGCGCGCGATCCGAAGCCGAGGCTGCCGGAGACGTCGATGGCGAGAAAGACGGTGAGGTCGCGCTCTTCGACGAACTGTTTGACGAATGGAGAGCCCATTCGGGCGGTGCGGTTCCAGTCGATCGTCCGCACGTCGTCGCCCGGCTGGTAGGGGCGCACTTCGGCGAACTCCATACCCCGACCTTTGAAGACCGAGTGATACGTCCCCGCAACCCCTTGGTCGACGAGCCGTCGAGTCGAGATCTCGATCCGCCGCACCTTGGCCAGCAAGTCGGCGGGGACGCGCCGCACCGTCTTCGTCGACGAGATGGCGGGCGCCGCGTCACGGCGCCGCCAGCGCTCGCGGAGCGCCGAGAACATCTGGGTGCTCCGGACTACGGAACCTCGACGCGGTCGAGGAGCCGTGCGACGAGATCGTCGCTGGTCAGATTCTGGGCTTCGGCTTCGTAGGTGGGCACGACGCGGTGGCGCAGGACGTCGGGAGCGATCTCCTTGACGTCCTCGGGGATGACGTAGCCGCGTCCGGCGAGCAGAGCCATGGCCTTGGCGGCGCGCGCCAGGAAGAGCGTCGCGCGCGGCGAGGCGCCGAAGGCGATGAGCGGAGCGAGCTCCTTCATGCCGGCGGCGGCCGGCTGCCGCGAGGCGGTGACGAGGTCCAGCAAATAGCCGCGGAGCTTGGCGTCGAGGTAGATCCCGTCGCAGGCGCGGCGCAACTCGATGAGCTTGGCCTGGTCGAGGATCGGGCGGATCTCGATTTCGCGCTCGACCATCATGCGCTCGAGGATCTCTTCCTCTTCGGCGCGGGTCGGGTAGCCGATCTTCAGCTTGAGCATGAAGCGGTCGATCTGCGCTTCGGCGAGGGGATAGGTCCCCTCCTGCTCGATCGGGTTCTGCGTCGCGAGGACGAGAAACGGCTCCGGCAGGGTGTAGGTGGTGTCACCAAGCGTCACCTGGCGCTCTTCCATCGCTTCGAGGAGCGCCGACTGCACCTTGGCGGGCGCGCGGTTGATCTCGTCGGCGAGCAGGGCGTTGGTGAAGATCGGGCCGCGTCGGGGCTCGAAATCGCCCTTGCGCGGATCGTAGATAAGTGTGCCGACGAGGTCCGCCGGCAGCAGGTCGGGGGTGAACTGTACGCGCTTGAAGTCGATCGCCAGCGTCCGCGCCAGGGTCTTCGCGGCGAGGGTCTTGGCGAGGCCCGGGACGCCTTCAATGAGGACATGGCCGCGGGCGAGCAGACCGACCAGGAGCCGTTCGACCAGGTAGTCCTGGCCGACGATGACGCGCCGGATCTCGGCTTCGACCTGCTTCAAGGCCGCTGCCTCGCGCTCGATGGCCGGAATGACTGGAGCGACCGGCGAGGTCGGGGCACTCGTAAGGAGCGGCACGCTCGGCGTGGAAGGGCCGGAACTGCCAAAGGGTTCAGGATTTGAGACGGTTTCCATACACACACTCCCGACGAGGGAGGCTGCAAGGGAAATGCCATCCGCTCTATGCCAAGATGGCGGCGGAGCGGCAACCTGAAATCGGCATCCAGATCCCCAATCCCGGACTCCCCGGCGGTGCCTCGCCGCAAGAAGGCACTGGGCCAGCACCATCTGCGGGAAGGCAGCCTCTGCCGGCCGCTTCTCGAATTTCTCTTCGCCGGCCTGCCGCTGGCGGGGAGCAGCGGTCCCTTCGTCGTCGAAATTGGCCCCGGCGGGGGGGTGCTGACCGCCGAGCTGCTGAATGCGGGCGCTCGCGTCCTCGCTCTCGAGCTGGATCCGGAGTGGGCGGAGGAGTTGCGCCTGCGTCTCCCGGAGGAACAGCTCTCGGTAAAGGTGGGCGACGTACTCGACTTCGACTGGGCCTCGGTGCCCTCTGGAACGCTGGTCTGTGGAAACCTGCCCTATCAGTTGGGAACGGCCATTGTGGAAAGGGTGCTGCGCGGCTCTCCGCGCGTAGAACGGGCGGCGTTCCTGCTGCAGCGAGAAGTGGTGGACCGGCTGATCGCCGGACCAGGAGATCCGGACTACGGATCACTCTCCCTCCTCACCCAGGCGCGGGCGACCGTCGCACGACTGGGTATCGTCAAACCGGGCTCGTTCATCCCGCCTCCCAAGGTCGACAGCGCCTTCGTCGGGCTGCGGCTGCACGCCCCGCCGCTTCCCGAGGGCGAGATGCCGGCCTTCGAACGCCTGCTGCGCGCCGCCTTCCAGCAACGGCGAAAGACCCTGCTCAATTCCTTTACCAGCAGCTTTTCGCGCCCCGCCGTCGAGATCGCCCTGGCGACCCTCGGCTACGACATCAGGACGCGCGCCGAATCCCTGGCGATGGCCCAGTTCCTCGACCTTTACCGGGCTCTTTCAGGGTCGGATGCGGGCCCGGGCATGGGGTCGGGTGGTATTCTTCCCGAGATCGGAAACCGTAGAAAACCTTGAGCGAACCGCGTCGAGAGATGCCCCGGGTCGAGATCTCCCCCGACAAGGGGCGCGAGATCGTCGGCGTACTTTTTGCCGCTCTGGCGGTGATCTGCGGCGCGAGCCTCGCGAGTTTCGATTCCGGCGATCCGAGCTTCCTGCGTCAGGTGTCGGGACCTTCGCCGACGCACAACTGGATCGGCGGTTTCGGCGCCGAGATCGGCGCCGCGGGCTTCGGGGTCTTGGGAGTCACCTCCCTGCTCATACCGGTTCTCCTCGCCGTCGCCGCCTGGCGGAGGCTCCGACCCAAGGTGCGTCCGACGGTGGTCGGCCGCGGTGCCGGCGCGGCGCTCCTGCTGGTGAGCCTGCCGGCGCTGCTGCAGCTCGTCCTGCCGGAGCTCCCGTGGCGCGGCGCGACGATTGACTCCGGAGGCGCCGTCGGTGTGGTGCTGTCGAGCGCCCTCGCCGGGCGGATGAATTTCGCCGGCGCCCTCGTGCTCCTGCTCGCGCTCTGCATCGTCGGGGTGGCGCTCCTGGTGCAAACGAGCCTCGGCGACCTACTGGGCCGCTGGCGCCGGCAGTTCGCTTCCGGCCTCGATCAGTGGCGGCTCTCCCGCGCCCGCCGCGCCGAGCGCAAAGAAAAAGAGCGCTCGCGCAATCGCGTGGTGGTGAAGCATCTGCAGCGGGTGGCCGAAGAGAAGCAGGAGCGCCTGGATAAGCTCGCCGGGGTCTCATCCGCCCGCCGCGCCGCGCCCGAGCCCGCTTCGGACGAGGTCGCTCTGCCGCCGCCCGAAGGCAAGCTCGATCTGCCGATGCGCGGATCCGAGCGCCCGGCCGAGCGGCCGGTCACCGTCCGCCGCGTCGCTGCGCCTTCGTCAGCGTCGTTCGCCCCCGCGCCGCTGCCACCGCTGGCGGCGAGTCGGGCTGGCGCCGGCGCCGAAGGGATCGTGAAGCGGGAAAAGCAGAAGGAGTTCGGCTTCGTCGATACCCAGGCAGAGACGGAGCTTCCACCGCTCAATCTGCTCCAGCTCGAGAACGAAAAACCGACCATCGACGAGGACGAGCTCGTCCGGCTCGGCGAGGCGATCCGCTCCCGTTGCGAGGAGTTCGGAGTCGAGGGGTCGATCGAAGGGATCGGCCCGGGGCCGGTGATCACCGTGTTCGAGTTCCAACCGGCACCGGGGGTCAAGGTCAGCCAGATCGTGAATCTGCAGGACGACCTGGCGCTCGCGCTCAAAGCCGAGTCGGTGCGCATCGATCGCATTCCCGGCCGTTCGACTCTGGGCATGGAAGTGCCGAATCCGAAGCGCGCCGTCATCCGCCTCGGCGCGATGCTCGCCAACGACGCTTTCCGCAAGTCGCCGTCGCTGCTCTCGCTGGCGATCGGCATGACCATCCACGGCGAGCCCTACTACGCCGACCTGGCGACGATGCCGCATCTGCTCATCGCCGGTGCCACGGGCTCCGGCAAGTCGATCGGCCTGCAGAGCCTGATCACTTCGATCCTCTACAAGGCGACGCGCGACCAGGTGCAGTTCATTTTCATCGATCCGAAGCGGATCGAGCTCGGCGTCTACGCCGACATTCCGCACCTCAAGACCGAAGTGGTGGTCGAGCCGAAGAAGGCGGCAAATGCCCTGCGCTGGGCGGTCGCCGAGATGGAGCGCCGCTACAAGCTCCTCGCCGAGGTGCACGTGCGCTCGATCGATTTCTACAACCGGGCGATCAAGGACCCTGAGGTGAGGAAGCGCCTCGAGCTCACCGACACCGACGGGCCTGTCCGTGAATCGGACCTCAAGCCGCTGCCCTACTACGTCATCATCATCGACGAGCTCGCCGACCTGATGAGGGTGTCGGCAGCAGAGGTGGATGCCGACCGCGCGCGCCATCTGCGCCA
>JAYTAM010000304.1:0-2937 GCA_043737505.1 Thermoanaerobaculia bacterium | reverse complement strand
CCGCCACCGGGCGGTGCTCGACCCCGCGGGGGACCACGAAGAGCTCACCCGGACCGAGATGGACATCGCGATCGCGGAGCTGGATCGTCAGCTGCCCGGCGAGCACGAGGAAGCAGTCGTCGGTGTCGTCGTGCTTGTGCCAGACGAACTCGCCCCGGACCTTCGCCACCATGATGTCGTTGCCGTTGTACTGCGCGACGACGCGCGGCTGCCAGTGTTCGGTGAAGGTGGCGAGGCTGCTCGCAAGATTTGTCGCGTCGCTCATGTGCGGGGCTCCGGCTGCAGTCGAGGGGAAGTTCGGCATCAGCGTGGCAGCGTGGCGTCCCAGCCGACGATCACGCTGGTCGGTTTTCCGGCTTCGGAGGTGGGGACCTGGGCCAGAAAGCGCTGACCGTCGGGCGTAACGGTGAACTTGCGCACCGAGTTGCCGGTCCCGATTGCGAGCGGAAAGAGCGCCTCCGGTACGCCGGCATCGAAGTCCGCACCGGCGGTGACGGCGACGCGCGACAGCTGTCCCGCGCCGTCGCGGAAGAAGATCTCGCTGCCGTTCCGGCTCCAGACCGGGAAGTAGCCACCGCCCGTGGACAGCTGCCAACGGCGTCCGGGGCCCGGAAACGGCTGGACGTAGATCTCGGCGGTGCCGGACTCGTCCGACTGCAGGGCGAGCCAGCGTCCGTCGGGAGAGAGGTCGGCGCGGAACTCGGCGAAGCCCGGCGTCTGGGTGATCGGGGTGACGCGATTGCCGGCGGCCAGGTCGAGGGCGAAAAGGTCGTAGATGCCGTCCACGATCTTGGCGAAAACGAGGCGCTTCTCGTCCGGTGAGATGGCGAGTGCAGCCATCACGCCCTCCGAGGTGTGCAGCTCCGTCTCGCCGCCGATCGCGAGCGGGCGGACGAGGAGCGTCGACTTTCCACCTGCGGCCTCGCGTCCGAAGTAGAGGCGCTCGCCGTCGGGCGAGAAGAGCGGCGCAAAATCCCCCTCCGGCGCGGTCGTGAATCGCGAGCTCACGCCGCGCCGCAGGTCGCGCAGCCAGACGTCGGGCGGGGAGCCCTCCCCCCGCTTGTCGAAGGCGAGCCATCGCCCGTCCGGCGAAAAGGTGGGGTGACCGACGAGCCCGCTCTCGACCGGCACGGTGTCGCGATTGCCGCGGCGGTCGAAGTAGGCGAGCTGCTCGGTAGCGCTGCCGGAGGTGCGGAAGGCGAGCACCCCGTCGAGCGAGGCCGAGAACTCGGCGAGTCCCACGGCGCTGACGGTCAGGCCGTCGACCACCGGGATCGGCTCGCCGGAGACCTTGCCGTCCTCGACGTCGAAGCGCTGCGCGACCAGCGTGGAATCGCGCACGAAAAGAAGCCATCCGGGCGGCACGTATTCGGCGCGCGATAGGCCCGGCACTACCCGCCGCCGGTCGCTGCCGTCGGCCTTCGCCATCCAGATCCCCTCTTGATCTTCGGTCGAATCGCCGACGACGTAGAGGAAGCGCTCACCTCCCGGCAGGAACTGCGGCCAGCCGAAGGCCATTGTGTCCTCGCCTTCGCGGACGGCGATGATCGGCTTCGGTATCCCTCCCGACGCCGGCACGGCCATGAGCGGCGCGGTGGCCGTGCCGTCGAAGAGGATCAGACCCTGATCGCTCCAGCTGCCGTCGGCGCCGTCGGCGTCGCCGATCTTCTGCGCCGGTCCGCCCTCGATCGGGACCTTGATCAGCTTGTCGGCGGTGAAGAAGGCGAGGTAGCGGCTGTCCGGTGACCAGAACGGCCTTCCGGCCGTCTTGACGTTCTCCGTCCCGGCGAGCGGCCGGGCGACATCCTCGTCGAGCGAGCGCAGCCAGATCTGCACCTTGCCGCTCTTGTCGCGCCCATCGAAGGCGATATGCCGGCCGTCGGGCGAGACCTTCGGCGCTCCGACGGCGACGAGTGCCTCGGGCTGGGGCAGGTCGAAGCGCACCACGCGCGCCGGTGCCGGCGGAGGTGCGCCGATGCGGGTGACGAGCGCGAAGAGGCCCCCGCCGGCGAGCGCGGCAAGTGCCAACGCGGTCGCCACCTGCCAACGCGGCCGCAGCGGCGCGGAGCTCGCGCCGGAGGGTTCTGCCGGCTCGTCGATCTCGCCGCGCAACACCTCTTCGATCATGATGCGCGCGTCGGCGATCGAGTGCAGCCGCTGCCGGGCGTCCTTGCGCAGGCAGCGCTCGAGCAGGCGCTTGAGTCGCGGCGGGGTCGCCGCGGGGAGCTGCGCGAGATCCGGCTCCTCCTTGAGCACCGAGGCCAGGGTGTCGGAGATCGTCGGACCGGCGAAGAGCGTACGGCCCGAGAGCATCTCGAACAGCACGACGCCGAAGGCCCAGACATCCGCGCGGCGATCGGCGTTGGCACCGCGGGCCTGCTCCGGGCTCATATAGGCAGCGGTGCCGAGGATGACCCCCTGCATCGTCGCGCCGAGCGACATCGTCGGTGAGTGCGCCAGCTGCGATGCCGACGAGCCCGAGTTGGTCATCGGATCGAGCGCCTTGGCGAGGCCGAAGTCGAGCACCTTGACCTTGCCGCCATGGGTGAGCTTGACGTTCGCCGGCTTGAGATCGCGGTGGACGATCCCTTTCTCGTGCGCCTCTTCGAGCGCCTCGGCGATCTGGCGGGCGATTCCCAGCGCCTCTTCGAGCGGCAGGAGCCCCTGTTCGAGCCGCTCGCCGAGGGTCGGCCCCTCGACCAGCTCGAGCACCAGCGCGCGTCCGCCGCCGGTCTCCTCGAGGCCGTAGATGGCCGCGATGTGCGGATGATTGAGACTCGCCAGAACCTTCGCCTCGCGCTCGAAGCGGGCGAGGCGCTCGGGGTCGCTCGAGAACGACTCCGGCAGGACCTTGATCGCGACGTCGCGCCCGAGCTTGGTGTCGGTGGCGCGCCAGACCTCGCCCATGCCGCCCTCTCCCAGCTTGGCGGTGATTCG
>JAYTAM010000303.1:0-15330 GCA_043737505.1 Thermoanaerobaculia bacterium | reverse complement strand
AGATCTCCTGCTTGGTGACGGTGAGGGTATTCTCGTAGAACTTCCGCTGTTGGTCGTTCAGGCTCATGCGTTCTCCTTACAGCTTGAACGGAATCTTGAGTTGGTACCACATTTTTACCCGGACCCCCGACTTGGTGGCCGGATTGAACACCGCTGATCGTGCCGCTGCAACCGCTGCTTCGTTGATCCCGACATTCTGCGACACGCCGCTGTCGAGCCGGGTTTCTGCGACTCGCCCGGTCTCGTCGACCAGCAGGGACACAATCACTGTCCCTTCCACTTTCAGGCGGCGAGCCATCGCAGGATACTCTGGTTTGGTGAGGCTGACAAGAACTGGCGGCTTCACTCCCGCACCAGGGCGAACGAGATCTCCCTCCTTGACGTCCGGCGCGAGGGGCGCTGCGGGAGGCGTCTCGATGACCGGCTCTGGAGCTCTCTCAACGGCGGCCGGCGGCGCTTCAATGGCCGGAACCGGAGCGGCCTCGGCCGGCGCTTCTGGCGCCGGTACGGCAGTCGGAGCGGCGGTAACCGGCGGGTTCGCCGGGTTCGTCGGGGTCGCGGCCGGGGCGGTCGTGGCGGTCGCCGGCTTGGTGTTGAGCTTGTCGAGCTCGGCCTTGCGCCGGGTCAGTTCGTCCTCGTACTTCTTCTTGAGCTCCTCTTCGCGGCGCTTGACCTCGTCGCTGACCATCTGGTCGACGTTCTGGCCCGCCACCGGAGCTCCGGTCGCGGTTGCGGCGGCGTCGGTCGCTGGCGGTTCGGCGCCGGCGGCATCGACGGCAAGGCCGGTGTCGCCCGCAGGAGCTGCCGACGACTCGGTCGCTGCCGGAGCGGCGTCCGGAGGGTCCGCCTTCGGCGCGCCTCGACCGAGCAGGAGGTAAGCGACAAGGCCGGCCGCGGCGACCCCGGCGATGGCGATCCAGAGCATCTTTCCGCTGCGGGCGGCGTCCGGATCTTCGATCTTCGAGACTCCGGTCGGCACGACGACCGCGACCTCCGCCTGGCGAGACGGAATCGCCGCCGACGGTGCAACCGTACCGCGTGAGGCAGGGAGTGCGGAGGCAGTCGCCGTCGAGAGGGCCGGCGCCGCTCCAGCCTGCGCCTCGGCCGCGAACAGCTGGTGAAGATAAGTGCCGAGGTCGGCCTGGGAGGGCGCCGGCTTGAGCGAGGCCAGAATGCCGTCGATCTCGCGCTGCATCTCGCCCGCCGAAAGGAAGCGGTCATCGGGATCGCGCGCGAGCGCCTTCAGCACCAGGGCGTTGACCTCGAGCGGCAGGCGAGGGTCGAGGTCGCGCGGGGCCTGGATGCGGCCCTCCCGCACGGCGTCGAGCACCGACATTTCGCTCTCGCCGGAGAACAGCCTCCGTCCGGTCAACATCTCGAACAACAGGGAGCCGAGCGAGAAGATGTCCGACCGCGCATCGACCGGCCTGCCCCAGGCCTGCTCCGGAGACATGTACTGAAGCTTGCCCTTGAGGGCGCCCATCTGCGTCTTCGAGGCCTTGGTGACGGCCTTCACGATGCCGAAGTCGCAGAGCTTGATGTCGCCCTCGTAGCTGATCAGCACGTTCTGCGGCGATACGTCGCGGTGAACCAGCCCCAACGCCCTGCCTTCGAAGTCCTTCTGGCGGTGCGCGTGATCGAGCGCCGAGGAGAGGCGCGAGCCGACGAGCAGCGCGAGACCCAACGGCAGCGGGCGGCTCTCCGCCCGGGCGCTGTTGAGGATCGACCGCAGATCCTTGCCGTCGACGAACTCCATGGCGATGAAGTAATCGTCGTTGATCTTGCCCAGGTCGTAGATGTGGATGATGTTGTTGTGATTCAGCTGGGCGGCGAGCTTCGCTTCGTCGATGAACATGGTGACGAAGTCGGAGCTGTCGGTGAGGTGCGGCAGGATCTTCTTGATGGCGACCGTCTTCTGGAAGCCCTCGACGCCCTTCATGCGCGCCTTCCAGACCTCCGCCATACCGCCGACGGCGATGCGCTCGAGCAGCGTGTACTGGCCGAACTCGCTCGACGGGGGCTGCAGGAAGGAGGGCTGGACCGAGATCTTCTGCGTCGCGAAGCTCTCCTTGGGAGGGGCGGGCCGACTCGAGGAGGAGCTTTCTTTGGCGCGCGGCTTGGCGAGCTCGTCGAGCTGAGCGAGGTCGATCTCGCGACTCTGCTTGCGTGCCGCACTCGAGGGTTCGAGCGGCTTCGCCGCTGCGACGGGAGGTGCGCTCGCGGGCGTCGTGGGTTTGGGCGCGGGCGTCGGCGGCGCGACCGGAATCGACGCCACGGGCGCCGCGGCGAGAGGAGCGGATGCCGCGGGCGCTGCCGGAGCCGTCGCTGGCGGGCGGGCGGGGGCTGCGGCGGCAGGTGTCGGAACGGGTGGAGCGACTGCAGCGACCGGAGCGGTCGGAGCGGCCGGAGTGACCGGAGTGAGCGGCGCCGGCGCAGGGGTCGGCGCAATGCGAGGGGTCGGAGGGGCTGGAGCGAGCGGCCGCGCCGTTTTTTTCGGCATGTCGAGGCCGGAGAGTGTGGCGGTGAGCATGTCGTCGACGTTCGACGAGGTCCTCTTCGCCGCCGGCGAAGGCGCCGCCCGTTCGTCCTTGCTCATCCCCGACAACGTGCGCTCGAGGCGCTGTTCCATCTCCAGCGAGCGCGCGGCCGGGGCCGCAGGCGGCGCGGCGGAGGGCGCAGTTGGACCGGGCGAAGGGGGTCGCGAGAGCACCGGGCTCGCAGCGGGCTTCGCCGCCTCCACTTCGCTCTCGACCTCGGCCAGCAGGTCGCCGAAAAGCTCGTGCGAGGTCAGGCGCTTCTGATCGGCCTCGGCTTCGTTCTTGCGCGGTGCTCGCGCGCTCGCGACCACCCGCCGCGCCAGCTGGCGGAGATCTTTTTCGCTGAACGGCTTGATCAGGGACTCGTCGGCTTCGAGCGGGCCCAAGTCCTTGCCGACGATCTCGGGCAGAAGTGCGATCGAACCCGGGCCGCCCTGGGCTCGCGAGAGACTGCGCAACATCTCAGGGGCACCCGGAAGCTCGGCGTTGATCAGAACCAGTTGCGGGGCGCGATCCGCTACCGCGGCCACGGCTGCCTCACAGCTCGAAACGACTTCCACCTGCCAACCGTCCGACCCGAGGCCGTCGCGCACGCGTTCCGCGTGTCGACCTTCCGATTCCACGACGAGGATCAACGACATCGGAACTCCCTCAAGAGACGTTGCGAGAGTTCTAACACTCTGCCCGGAGCGAGTCAATCGCACTGCCGCTGCGATCCGCTGATTTCTGAGGGGTTTAGCGTAGGATTCCGATGACGCTGGCGACGTCCGAAGCGCTTTCGGCGGACCTCTCGCGACTCGCCCGCCGACGCCCCCATGCTCATCCTCGGACTCGACCCAGGAAGTCTCCACACCGGATACGGGCTTATCGAGTGCCACGGTGGATCGGCGCGTGCACTTGCCGCCGGTCGTTGGTCGGCGCCGGCGAAGATGGGGGTCGCCGACCGGTTGAAGGTCCTGGCGGATGGGCTCGAGGAGCTCGTGCTGCGGCTCCGTCCCGACTTCGCCGCCATGGAAACGCCATTTCACGGCGTCAATTCGCGGTCGGTGATCGTGCTGGCCGAAGCGCGCGGCGCGCTGCTCCTCACCCTGGCGCGCAGCGGACTGAGAATCGAAGAGTATTCGCCGGCGGAGGTCAAGAGCGCGGTCACCGGCAGCGGCCGGGCCGAGAAGGAGCAGGTCTCGCGCATGGTCCGCATCCTTCTCGGGATGACGCAGAGCGACGCATCGCCCGACGCGACAGACGCGCTCGCCGTCGCGCTGTGCTCTTCGCAGCGGCAGAATCTCCGTCGGCTGACCGAGCGGGCAACTGTCCCTAAGTAGCCTTCGGTCAACTGCTTAGCCCTGTGCCTCTGGCTTGACCGCTTTTTTTTCGCCGTGCTACGCTGCGAGTCTTGACGATCAGGTAGTAGCTCCAGCTGACATCGTAACGGGGGATCGTGGCCTTTCAAGGATCGCTTCGCGAGTTGCCGCTGCCCGACATCATTCAGTTGGTGGCGGTTTCGGGGAAGACCGGAGTCTTCACGCTGAAGAACGGCGCTGAGTCCGGGAAGATCTTTCTGCGCAAGGGACAGATCGTCCACGCCGCGGTGAGCACCCTGGTCGGCGAACACGCGGTCTACGAGCTCGCGCGTTGGCAGCAGGGCGAGTTCATCTTCACCCCCGGGACGGAGTCGGAAGTCGAATCGATCGACAAGTCGAACACCAACCTCCTGATGGAGGCGGCCCGCCAGATCGACGAGTGGAAGATCCTCTCCAAGAAGATCGGCTCGACTCGTATGGTGCCGGTTTTCGCGCCCCATGAAGGCTTGAGCTCGGTCTCGTTCTCGCCGACCGAGTGGGCGGTGGTGTCGAAGGTGGACGAGCGCCGGAACATCGACGAGATCGCCGCCGGTCTGGGCCACGGCGCGTTCGAAGTCTGCAAGGTGATCTACGGCCTGCTGACTTCTGGTGTGCTGGCACTGCGCGAGGATCTGCGGCGCCTGCCACTCGACCGCGTGCAGCGCATGGGCGCCGACGAACAGCTCCGTGTCGCGGATCAGATCTACCGCTTCGGCCAGCAGTTGATGGCTGGCCAGGAGCGCAGCGGGCAACTGGACGGCGCCCTTCGCCTCTTTCGTGCCGAGATGGAGTCGGGCCGCGGCGCCGACGCCATTCTCGACCTCGTGCGTGCCTGCGAGAAGGTGATTTCCGCGCAACTCGGTCCGAACCAGGCGAAGACCTTCCTGGACCGGGTCGGGCAGCTTCTGCAGCCCGCCTGACCCCATCCCGAGATTTCTGGTAAAAAAGTCCCTCTCCAGGGAATATTTCGGGCAAGAGCATTGCCTTGGCAGGGAACTTGCGCTTCCCCGCAGGGCATACCGGCCTTTTTCCGGTTGGAGTTACAATTTGAGCAGGTTTCACTCGCTTTTGACCCGCGCTGGAGGCCATCGCCGTGCGGCACATGCCCCTCTTTCGCTCTCTTTTGGAGGAACAATGAAGAAAGTTCTCTGGATTTTGACTCTGGCTCTCCTGTGCATCGGCGGCGCTCCCGCCTTGGCGCAGGAATCTTCGGCGCCGACGGCGACCGGCGAGACGGGACTGTTCACGCTTCTCGACGGCTGGTCCTTGCCGCGGGGCGAGTGGTCGCTCGGCTTCTACTACAACAACTGGGACCGGCTGGTGTCGCCGATTCCCGGCGGTGTCGCCCGACCGCTCACCGATGACTGGGACTATGACTGGAACCGTCTGAGCGCCAGCGTGGGCTACGGTCTGACCGACCGCTTCGAGCTCTCGGTCATGGTCCCGTACGAAGACTTCTCGGCTTCCGACAACCGGCACGTGGGCATCGTCAACGGACACACCTTCGCCAACCGGATCGATGGCAGCGGCATCGGCAACGTGCACCTGGGAGCGAAGTACCAGCTCTTTGCCAGCGAAGAGGAGGGCAAGGCGCTCTCCCTGAACGCGTTCGTCGATCTGCCGACGGGAGACGACGAAGAGGGCATCGCCACCGGCGACCCCGGCTTCGGCGTCGGCCTGAACTGGAACTTCGCCAACAACTGGCTGGCGCGTATCGGCTACCGCGATCCGGGCGACGCCGACAACTTCGACGTCTCGGAAGAGCTCCAGGCCGGCCTCGGCTATTCGGCCGCCATCAACGATCGCTTCGATTGGATCACCGAGCTTGCAGCGTCGTTCAATCAGGGGGGCGACACGGACGCCGACGATGCATTCGACCTCACCACGGGCGGGCGCTATTGGTTCGGTGACAGCCATACCTGGGCGCTGAACTTCGGACTCCGCCTCGAGCTCAACCAGCTTTCGGACACCGACGAGCACTGCCCGGTCGGCGGTCTCATCGGCCTGACGCTGATGCCCGGCCGTCTCGCGCCGGTTATCGAAGCGGCTCCGGTCCCGGTGCCGCCGCCGGCTCCTGCTCCGGCTCCCGCCCCGGCTCCGGCCCCGGCCCCGGCTCCTGCTCCGGCGCCCGCACCGCCGCCGGCGCCCGTCGAGACCCGGGAAGAGATCACTTTCTCGAGCTCGAGCGATCGCCTGTCGAACATCGCCAAGGCCAAACTCGACGAGGTCGCTCTGCGTCTGAAGCAGAGCCCCTCGGCGACGGCGCTGATCATCGGTCACGCCGACGGCTCGGGCAACGAGTCGACCAACCGGGCCCTCGGCCTGCGCCGTGCCGAAGCGGCCAAGTCGTTCCTGGTGACGCGTCACCAGATCGACGGCAACCGCATCGCGGTGGAAAGCCGTGGCAGCTCCGAGCCGGTCGGAGGGAACGAGTCCGACGCCGGGCGCGAGCAGAACCGACGGGCGGTCATCGTGGTTCGCCTGCCGTAGCTTTTCGAGCGGCGAGGATCGACTCGTCGACGCAGCAAGGAGACCCCGCGAAGCTCACGCTTCGCGGGGTTTTTCTTTTCCCGGATGAGAGTTTTCAGGGCTGCGGCGAAAGCTTCAGCTACCCGGAGTCTCGAGGCTCTCGCGCGAGAGCGAGACGACGGCGCCGGTCCAGCCCGCGATCGCACCGAACACGACGAGCCCGGCGAGTTCGGCAGCACTCAGGAAGCTCGCCGCCAGCGCGCCGGCAACCAGAGAGCTCGCGACCCGCGGCTCGATCGCCAGGTGAACGCCGGTCAGCGCGCCAGCCGCGATCAGGCCGCCCAGCAGACCCTGCAGGATGCCCTCGAAATAGAACGGGCCGCGGATGTAGAACTCGGTGGCACCGACCAGGCGCATCACCGCGATCTCCTCTCGATACAAGAAGGAGGTCAGGCGCACGACGCTCGCGATCGTGAAGACCGAAGCTCCGAGCAGGATCGCTGCGAGGGCAATGCCGAGGCCGCGGATGAGGGTGAGCAGGGTCTCGATCTGGCTGATCCAATCCTGATCGGCGTCCACCATGACGACGCCCGGCTGGGCGCGAAGACTCTCCACCCACGTCGCGTAGGTGCTCATATCGGCGGGCGTCACGGTCTTCAATCTCGCCTCGAACGAGAACGGCAGCGCTCCTTCGCCGCGCTCCGCGACGAGCTCGGCGAGGCTCGGGAAAGCGCGTTCGAAGCGCGCTCGCGCCAGTTCCGGGGTGATCTCTTCGAGGCCCTCCGTCCATGGGCTCTGCTCGAGCGCTGAGCGCAATGCGCTCCTTGCCGCGGCGTCGACCTCAGGCGCAAGGTAGACCGCGAAGCGGGCCTCGGCACGCCACTCGTGCACGGTGCGCGAGAGGTTCTTGCTCACCAGCAGGACCATGCCGGAGAGAAAGAGGCTCACCGCGATGGTGAAGATCGCGAGCAGGCTGACCCGGAGACTTCGCGCCAGGCCGACGGCGGCTTCACGCAGAAAGTAGACAAACGCCTGCAGTGCGTTCAAGCGCCGGCTCCAGGGTCTGGACTCTGCGGGACCGGGCTCCCCGGCAGGGGCGAGTCCGGGGCGCTCGGCGCCGGCGAGTGCGGCGCGGGCGCTCGGCGCGACGGACGGTCGTCGATCAGCCTGCCGTGGGCGAGGGTGAGCACTCGGTGCCCGACGCTTTCGATGAGCGCGCGGTCGTGGGTGGCGAACAGAACGGTCGTCCCGCGCAGATGAATGTCGAGAAACAGGCGGACGATCTCTTGGGACAGGTCCTGGTCGAGGTTCCCCGTGGGCTCGTCGGCGATCAGGATCTCGGGCTCGTTGATGAGTGCGCGCGCGATCGCGACCCGCTGCTTCTCGCCTCCGGAGAGCTGGCTCGGAAAGCTCGCCATGCGGTGCGAGAGTCCGACGCGGCGCAAGGCTTCGAATGCGACCCGCTTCTGCCGGGCGTTGTCGAGTCCCAGGATGCGCGGCAGAAAGGCGACATTCTCGAAGATGGTCTTGCGCTCGATGAGCCGGAAGTCCTGGAACACGACGCCGATGGTGCGTCGAAGAAACGGAATCTTGCCACGCGGGATCAGCGAAACGTTCCTGCCGTTGACCAGAATCTGACCGGCGCTGGGCACGTCCTCGCGAAAGATCAGCTTGAGGAGGGTCGTCTTGCCGGCACCGCTCGCTCCGGTGATGAAGACGAACTCGCCGCGCGCGATCTCCAGATTGATACCGTCGAGCGCCGATTGACCGGTGGGGAACCGCCTCGAGACGGCGAAGAACTGAATCATTCCAGCGCCTTGCGAACGAGCTCCTGAATCCGGCGCGGCTCCGCTCTGCCCGCCGAGCGTTTCATCACCTGTCCGACGAGGAAGCCGACCACCTGCGTCTTTCCGGCGCGGAACTGTGCCGCCTGATCGGGGCTGTCGCGGAGGACTTCACCGACCCATGTCGCGAGTTGTGCCTCGTCCCGTACCTGAGCGAGACCGAGGCGAAGCATGGCGGCGGCGGCGCTCTCGCCGGTCGTCCAGATCTCCCGCAGCACCTCTCTGGCACCGCTCGACGAGAGCGCTCCGTTGTCGATCAGGGTAAGAACTTCCGCCAGGCGGTGGGGTGCGATTGCATCGTCGATCCCCGTCTGGCGCTCGTTGAGCTCTCGCGCCAGGTCGTTTCTCACCCAGTTGGCCGCGGCGTGAGGCAGAGTCGGCGCGGCGGCGACAACCGCCTCGTAGTAGTCGGCGGCGGCGCGATCGGCGACCAGATCGCGGGCCTCGGGAAGCGCCAGGCCGAGCTCTCGAGCCAGGCGCTCGCGACGCGTCCAGGGCATTTCAGGGAGCGCCGCACGGAGCGCCGTGAGCCGCTCCCGGGAGAGGTGGAGCAGCGGCAGGTCCGGTTCGGGGAAATAGCGATAGTCGTGGGCGGCTTCCTTGCCGCGCAGCGGCCGGGTGCGGCCGGTGTCGGCGTCGAAGCCCCGCGTCTCCTGCGTCACGGCTCTTCCCTGCTCGAGGAGCGCTGACTGCCGCGTGATCTCATGCTCCACGGCGCGCGCCACGTTCTTGAACGAGTTGAGGTTCTTGACCTCGACCTTGGTGCCGAGCCGCTTCTCCTGCGGGCGCCGGAGCGAAACGTTGGCATCGCAGCGCAACGACCCCTCCTCGAGATTGCCGTCGCTGGCGCCGGTGAACATCAGAACCTGATGGAGGCTGCGAAGGTAGTCCTCGGCCTCCGCGGCGCTCGCGAGCTCCGGTTCGGAGACGATCTCGACCAGCGGCACGCCACAGCGGTTGAAGTCCACCAGACTGACACTGTCGAGAGGCGCGCCACCAGGCCACTCGTGAAGCAGTTTTCCGGCGTCTTCCTCGAGATGCAGGCGATGCACGCGGATCGTTCGAGGGTGGTCGGCGAGCGGAAGGCTGCCGCCTTCGGCCAGTGGCCGGTCGAACTGGCTGATCTGATAACCCTTCGGCAGATCCGGGTAGAAGTAGTTCTTGCGCGCGAAAACGGAGGTCTCCCGGACCTCGCAGCCGAGGGCGAGGGCGAGCGTCGCCGCCAGATCGACAGCGTGCCCGTTCAGGACAGGCAAGGTGCCCGGATATCCCAGGCAGACCGGGCAGACCAGGGTGTTGGGCTCGGCACCGAAGCGGTTCTCGCAGCGGCAGAAGATCTTGCTGCGGGTCTTCAGGTGGACGTGCACTTCCAGCCCGATGACCGGCTCCCACGCAAGCATGGCGCGAGTGTATCGCAGCGTTCCAGCGGCTAGAATCTGTTCCATGAGTGTCGCGGGCCGGGGAGAGTTCGTCGCACTTGCGGCCGAACCCGCGGTTCTCGAAGGCACCCCGGTGTGGCGCGACGGCTCGTCGTCGGCGGAGGTCCTCTTTCTCGGACGAAGCGCCGTTCGAGGTCCCGAGCGCGCGCTCGACGCGGCTTGGCCTGGCGCCGACAGGGCACTCGCCGAGATGCGACAGGTCCACGGTGCCGCCGTGCTCGAGGGCCGGCCAGGAAGGTGCGGCGAGGGCGACGCCCTGGTGACCACGACGCCCGGCCTCGCCCTGGCCGTGGTCACCGCCGACTGCGTGCCGATCCTTCTCGCTTCCGGGGAGCGGGTAGCGGCGATTCACGCCGGTTGGCGTGGTCTGGTCGCCGGCGTGATCGCAGCGACCCTGAAGAGATTCGACCTGCCGCAAAGGGTGACCGCCTGGATCGGCCCGGCGATCGGCCCTTGCTGCTACGAAGTCGGCCAGGAGGTCGCGGTTCCCGTCGTCGCGCAGAGCTCGGAGGCGGTGAGCGCTCCGGGCGCTCGCGGCCGCCCGCATCTCGACCTCGCTCTCGCCGCTCGAATCGCGCTCGAACGCTCGGGCGTCGTTGAGATTCGGCGTCTTGCGCTCTGTACCGCCTGTCACCCCGCCCTGCTGGAGAGCTATCGCCGTGAAGGAGCCCTCGCGGGTCGCAACCGGAGTCTGATTCGATTGCGCACTGACTCGCCGGCCCACGCCGGCTGACGGGCGCCGGCTCAGGCAGGTTGGCCGGTGCCGCCCCCGGGGAGCGGTTTGACGCGCTTGGCGCGCGGCGGCCGCGCGAAGGCTCGCAACTGTCCACAGGCGGCGCCGACGTCATCGCCGCGAGTGCGACGAACGGTCGCCGTCAAGTTGCGCTCGATGAGCGCCTCCTGAAAGCGGGTGATGACCGCGTCGGACGGTCGAGTGAACCGGTCGCCCAATACCGGGTCGGCGTTGAAGGGGATGAGATTCACCTTGACCGGAAGCTTACGCAGGACGAGGGCCAGAGCGGCAGCGTCCGCCGGGCGATCGTTGAAGCCGGCAAGCAGGATGTACTCGATCGTAATCCGGCGCCGCGACTCGAGCGGAAAACGGCGCAAGGCGTCGAGCAGCTCGGCCATCGGGTAACTGCGGTTGATCGGCATGATCTCACTGCGCCGCGCATCGTCGGGAGCGTGCAAGGAGACGGCGAGGTTGGGCCGTCGCTCCCAGGTACCCATCGCATCGATTCCCGGAACGACTCCGGCGGTCGAGACCGTCATCCTCCGCCAGGAGATGCGCTCGGACAGCAGGCGCAAGGCGGCATGCACCTGCTCGAGATTCAATAGCGGCTCGCCCATGCCCATGAAGACCAGATTCAGGCTTTCGGGGAGATCGCGCAGCTTGCGCACCAGCATCACCTGTCCGACGATTTCTCCCGCCGACAGATTCCTGCCGGCGCCCCAGTAGCCGGTCACGCAGAAGGCGCAGGCGAGGCCGCAGCCGGCCTGGCTCGAGATGCAGAGCGTTCGCCGGCTGGTGTCCGGAATGTCGACGGTCTCGATGGACGCGCCGTCGTGGAGGCGGAGAAGAAACTTCGTCGTCCCGTCGGCGGACTGCTGCTCGGTCGCGACGGCGGGGAGGCCGAGCGAGTACCGCTCCGAGAGCTCCCTGCGCAAGGCCAGCGAGAGGTCGGTCATCGCGGCGAAGTCGGTAATGCCGCGCAAATAGATCGCGTCGTAGATCTGCTGGAGCTGAAAGGGGCGCTTGATCAGCGCGCCGAGGCGTTCGCCGAGCTCGGAGCGATCGAGCCCGACCAGCGGCTCGGGAAGCGTGAGAATCTCGGTCGTCATGGCCGGGTGGTTATTTTGCAGTGTTTCCGGCGTTTCCGGCGTTGCGGGTGCGGCTCTTGCGCGTCGGGTCGATTCCGAGTGCCCGCAGAAGGGAGAGGTCTTCGCTGTTGATGCGGAACGCCGGCTCCGTCGCCCGGGATCTCGCCGCTGGCGCTTCCGGGGAGGCGTCCGCACTCGAGGCCGGCTGGCAGTCGAGGAACAACTGAAGGGTGTATCCCTCGCTGTGCATCTGATGAAGCGTGCGATGCACTTCCGCCGACTCCGAGATCGCCTCGAGCAGGGCGCGCTCCAATTCGCGCATGAAGGTCAGTCGTCGCTCGTCCATTCGAAGTCGGGTCCTCGTCGAGGCGGATCGAATTATCGGGCGCGCCGGAAAGCGCTGTCAAACGGATGCTTGTGCTACTTTTCGGCGCTGTGACCACGGCGGACCTCCTCACCTTTCTCGACGAGCTCGGAATCGGCGCTCGTTCCGTCGCCGCAATCGCCGGCGACAT
Organism: Thermoanaerobaculia bacterium; assembly: GCA_043737505.1. Classification (GTDB taxonomy): domain Bacteria; phylum Acidobacteriota; class Thermoanaerobaculia; order Multivoradales; family JAGPDF01; genus JAGPDF01. Next base: position 3,365 of record JAYTAM010000303.1, on the reverse strand, counting down.
TTCGCAGCGGCGCTACTTCCGGATCGTCCTCGACGACGACACCCTTCTCATTGCGACCCACTATCCCGAGAACCTCCGCCCGTCGATGGCGCGTTTTGTCGGCGCTCGCTCGCTGCTCGCCGCCGCCTCCGTGCGGGTGCCGGCAGTGCGTGAGTGGAGCGCCGAACGCGGCTGGATGCTCGTCGAGGATCTGGGACCGGCGACGCTCTTCGAATGCGGCGAACTGCCCCTGGCGGCGCGAACGGCGTATTTCGTCGCTGCCGTCGAGTGCGCTGGAAGGATCGCCCTGCTGGATGGCGGCGCGGTAACCCTCCTGGGAAATCCACCCCTCGACCTCTCGGCGTTGCGACGCGAGCTCGAGCCGACGTTCGAATTCCTGTTCGATCCGCGGGGACTCGCCGCTCTGCCAGGTGAGCGCCGGGAGCTCTCGGCTGCGCTCGACGAGCTCTGCGCAAGGCTTGCTGAAGAACCTCTCGTTCCCTGTCATCGCGACTACATGGCGCGCAATCTCGTCCCGCACGCCGACGGCATCGCAGTGATCGACTTCCAGGACCTCCGTCTCGGACCGCGAGCCTACGATCTCGCTTCGCTGCTCAACGACAGCTTCTTCCCCGAGCCGGGGCTCGAGGAGGCCCTCCTGCCCGCTCGCTGGCGCTCGCCCGCCGCGCGCCAGCAGTACTCGCGCGCCGTCGTACAACGGACACTCAAGGCCGGAGGAACGTTCGCGCGTTTCGCTGCGCAGGGCAATCCGCGGCATCTGCCGTTGATCGCGCCGACGCTCGAGAGGGCCGCCACCCATCTCGCGCAGTTACCCGAGACTTCTGGCGTGTTCCACGCCCTGCGGCCATGGTGGACCTCGCAGCTCGCCCGCGCAGCCATCTGCTAGAGTCGAATCAGCTGACCGGCGCGCGTCGAACGCTTCGTCGCGCGCGCGGCATCGAGGAGGTTCCCGCAATGGGATCGCTCGGCGTACCGGAGTTGCTGGTGATTTTCGTCATTCTCGTGCTGCTGTTCGGCGCCTCGAAGATCCCGCAACTGGGCAAGGGTCTCGGTGAGTCGATCAAGAACTTCAAGAAGGGTCTCAAAGACGAAGACGGCAAGGAGTCCGAGACCGAGAAGCGGGCTTAGGAACCCTTCCCGAACTCGCCCCTGCCACTCGGCAACTCGCCAGCGCCCTCCGCGGCCGACGCCATTCCGGGTGACGCGGCGCCGGCCTCGCGCAGGTGCTCACTGTAGAGCCTGAGGACCCGTCCGACATAGGCGTGGGTCTCACGATAGGGCGGCAATCCCCCGAAACGATCGATCGTTCCCGGGCCAGCGTGATACGCGGCGAGCGCCAGCTCCAGATCGCCGTCGTAGCGCTTGCGTAGATCGCGCAGGTAGCGTGCGCCGTAGTCGAGATTCACCTTCGGGTCGAGCGGATCCAGGGTCGGGTCGATCGGATCGAAGTGCAGCGGCATGAGCTGCATCAGGCCCAGGGCGCCCTTGGTCGAGACCGCGTCGGGACGAAAGCTCGACTCGGCCTCCACGATCGAGGCGAGCAACAGCGAATCGACACCATAGCGCTTGGCGGCGACGCGGATCTCGCGCGAGAAGGGCAGGCGCTCGAGGTAGTGATCGGCGGCCGGGTTGCCGCGCTCCGCCTGCGGGCTCAGCGAGAACCTCTCTCGCGAAATGGCGGTGCCGCGCGCGGGCGCCTGGGGCGCGGGGTCGAGAGCCGCGCGCTGGGGGAAGATCTGGTCGAGCTCGAGCGAGAATCCGCTCGGCGGAACCGGCACCGAAGGCAGGCTGGACGTCGACGTCAGAAAGAGCAGCGTGATGGAAGCGCTGACGCTCCAGATCATGCGACGGGTCAGGCGGTGGAAAGGAGCGGTGGGCATGAGTCGCCTCCGTATAAAACTGTCGTTGGCGGCCGTATACGGTCGCGGATGAGCCGCTTCCCGACTAGGGGTCGCTGCCGACGTTCAGGGGTTGGGTTTGGTTTTTTTTCGGGTGCTTCGGGTCAGACCTTGGGGAACTGTCGCCGCAAGCCGACGCGGGGAGTAGCTGCTTTCCCCTTGCCTTCATTGCCGCCGATACCCAAGTGAGACACTTTGTTGCGCAGGGTGTTGCGATGGACTCCGAGGCTGCGCGCCGAGCGACAATAGTTCCAGTCGTTGGATCGCAGAGAGGCCGTAATGAACTGCCGTTCGAATTCCTGACGGGCCTGCTCCAGGGTCAGCCCCTGGCTGACAAGCTCGTCGACGATCTGGTGCAGTCTGCCGTTGTAGTTTTGTCGGTTCACAGCTGATCTACCCTGCTCGAAGGGCAAATCTATCGCAAAAACCGCCGGTGCGCAACCGCCCGGGCCTTTACCGGGCGGGAGCTGCGTGCGGGCCCTGCTCCCGTCACTTGCGCTCGAGGCGATCGCCGACGTAGACCGGGTAACGCGACTCGAGAATCTTTGCCAAGGCGGTATGCGCCTGAACGGAGAGCACCGCGAGCTCGCCCAGAACGACCGGCGGCGAGGCGGGGCGATTCATGCGATAGATGGTGAAAATGTCGCCAGGCAGGACTTCGTCCTCCTCGCCGCGATCGATGAACACGACGTGATCCTGGCCGAGCGTCACCAGGTCGACAGGCGAGGAGACGATGACGGCCGCGCTGGCCAGCGTCTCGGCGCTGGCCGGATCGGTCGTCGGCCGGACGGCTCCGCGGCGGGCGAGCGGAATCGGCTCTGGTTCGAACGGCATGAGCTTCATCCCGACCGAAATTCCGTCACAGCTCTGGACGATTTCGGCGATCGCGGACTCTTCCTGGACGGAGAGCACCCGGATACGGCCGGTATAGCTGTACTGCCTGCCGAGGGCGTCGTTCGAGACGGGATGGCGGATGACCTTTCCGCCCGCGACGGCGGTGAACTGCATACCCGGCGAGAGGCCGGCGGCGCGGCCGCCATCGACGTAAAGAATGTCGCCCGCTGTCATCTTGTACTTGACCGTGTCGACCGTGCCGTAGACCCCTTCAACCTGGCCGTAGACCGGGTTCCTCAACTGGGGGGAGAGAACCTCGTACTCCGAGCCGATCACGCTGTAGCCGAAAACTTCGTCTGGCGCACCGATGAAGCCGGAGCAGTAGATGTCGTCCTGGGTGCCGAGCGGCACCGGGACGCCTCCCTTGCCGGCGGCCGCCACGCCCGGGATCAGTCCGTCTGCGCCGCTCGCGCTGCCGTCACCGGCCATCGCGTCGCCGGTTGTTTCCCCCGCGAGCTCGTCGCCGGACCCGTCCCCGGTGGCCCCGACGTCGGTGGCGGGGGTGACGTTGAAATCGAGGATCAGCGGATCGCCGGGATAGATCCAGTGGGCGTCGCGCACGTACTGGTTCTT
>JAYTAM010000302.1:0-15500 GCA_043737505.1 Thermoanaerobaculia bacterium | reverse complement strand
AGCGCGCGACTACCAATGCCAAGCCCTGCAGGGGACACATAGCGGCTGATACGGCGATGGCACGGCGCTGCCGGCGAGTGGCCGCAATATGTCCCCGGTGGCGTCTGGGGCAAGCGAAGAAGCGGAAAAACCTGGCGGGCTACTCGGCGCGGAACTTGAGGTTGACGAGGCCGCAGCGGATTTCGTCGCCGTACTTGATCTCGGTGGGGACGCCGGTCTCGAGGCGGGTGCCGTTGACGAAGGTGCCGTTCATCGTGCCGATCTCTTCGGCGATGAAGAACTTCGTGCCGCGGCGGTAGATCTTGGAGTGGCGGCGGCTGATCGAGCGCTGGGTGTCGGCGGGCGTCAGGTCGATGTCCGGGTCGATGCCGGTCACCGGATCCCGGCGGCCGATCATCGTCTCGGCGCCCTTGGCCAGCGCGAACTCCATCCCCGACTTGTCGTGCACCAGGCACTGCGGACCCTTGCCGGCGTTGGCCTCGGCGGAGGTCGCCGGAGCGGCCGGCATCGGATGGTCGAGCGCCGCGGGCGAAGCGCCCGGGATCTCGCGCAGCATGCGGTCGGTCTCGCGCAGGCGGCGCGAGAGCTTGCGCATCATGCGCACCGCGATCTCGGGGTTCGAGCGCAGCATCTGATCGAAGGTGGCGCCGTTGATCAGCAGCAGCTTGACCTCGCCGATCGCCCTCGCGGCCGCGGTGCGCGGCAGGTCCTCGAGGATCGACATCTCGCCGAAGAAGTCGCCCTTCTCGAGCAGCGCGAGCTGCCGGTGCTCGCCCTGGATCTTCTTGAGGATCTCGACCTTCCCCTCGTGGATGATGTACATCTCCATCCCGAGGTCGCCTTCGTTGAAGATGAACTCGTCGGGCTTGAACTCGACCGTGTAGTTGGGAAGGTTCGGCTTCTTGCTGGTGGTCTTGAAGACCGGCTTGCTGGTCGCCATGGCGGATCTCGCTCGCTATCTCGAAGTGGCGTAGGAACTGTCGATGACGAGAAGCGAGCTGTCGGCGTCGATCCGGACCGGGCAGCCGAGCGGCAGCGTGAAGTTCGGCGTCGTGTGCCCGCTGGCGAGACCGAAAGCCACCGTCAGGTCGCCGGCGCGTTCGCGAATTCGCGCGACCGCGACTTCGTCGAGGACAGAAGCGATGGAGGCTCCGAGAATCATGGCGCGAATCGAGTTCAGACTACCGGACAGGTACAACTGGGTCAACATACGATCGACACGATAGAGCGGCTCGTGGATGTCCTCGAGAAAGAGCACGGCGCCGGCGAGCGAGGTCGCGAACGGCGTGCCGGTGACCGACGCCAGGAGACTCAGGCAGCCGCCGAGGAGCGGTCCCCCGGCTCCCGCGACTCCCTCCATGCCTCCCCATCGCCCGTCGCCGTCTCCGGCCGCTGTCACCCGTGAAAGGGCAAGCTCCTGCCGCAGGTCGCCGGCGAGCGCGGAGAGCAGGCTCCGGCTCTCCTCGTCGGCGAGGCCGCGTGCCATCTCCGCCGCGACCATCGGACCGTGGAAGGCGATCCAGCCGAGGCGCTCCACCACGTTGAGAAGAAAGGGCGTGACGTCGGAGTAGCCGACGTAGGCGCGCGGCGTAGCGGCGAGACGCTCCCAGTCGAGAAGCGGCAGGACGCGCAGCGTCCCGTGCCCGCCGCGGGCGAAGAAGATGGCCGAGAGCGAAGGGTCGTCGGCGAGCTCGTGAAAAGCCTCTGCACGCTCGCGATCGCCGCCGGCGAAGAGGCCGGTGTTCGCGGCCAGGTTCCGCGCCGGAACCGGCACGAAGCCCAGCCGCGTGAGCTCGGCCAGGCCGCGTCCGAGGCGGGCCGGATCGACCGGGCCGGAGAGCGCCGCGACACCGACGCGGTCACCGGGATGGACGGCGGGTGGAAGGACCGAGGGCATTGGAAAGGGACGGAGGATCGGAGTCGGGAGAAAAGGGTCGAAGAGCCCGATAAGCCGAGTTCTGTGCCGGCGATCTCACGATCTCCGGTCACGGTCATTCCTCTGGGACCGGCGTTGCCGCCGGCCTCGAGCGACCTACCCGGGGAAGTCGTCCCGGCGAACCGGAACGGGCGGGACGGGCGGCCCGCACTGCCATCCCCCTATTTGGTCTTGCTCCGCATGGGGTTTGCCGTGCCCCGGACCGTCGCCGGCCGGGCGGTGCGCTCTTACCGCGCCGTTTCACCCTTACCTCGCCCGAAGGCGGGGCGGTCTGTTTTCTGTTGCACTTTCCGTCGCATCACTGCGCCTCGCCGTTAGCGAGCATGCCACCCGTTGGAGTCCGGACTTTCCTCTCCACGCGAACGTGGAGCGACCGCGCCGGACTCTTCGACCGCGGAAAAGATAGCACCTCTCTGCGGTCAGGCGTCGCGACGGCGAAAGATCCGGCCGAACAGCCCGCTCTCGGCGTCGGTCTTCGCGGCCTTGGAGGAGTTGAGGTTGCGCAGCTTCGCCCCGGCCTGGAGATGGTTCGGATCCTCGCGCGTGGCGGCGGTGTACTGCGCCCGCGCGCGATCGAGATCGCCCTGCTGCTCGTAGATCTCGCCCAGCATGTAGCGTACTTCGGCGTTGTGCGGCTCGAGCTCCAGCGCCGCGCGACAGCTGTCCACGGCGCGTTCCAGCCACTTCGGATTCTTGATCTCTACCCGGGCGAGAGCGAGCAGGTACTCGCACCGGCGGTCGAGCTTCGCCGCCAGCTGCAGAAGCTCCACGCCATAGTGAAAGTCGCCGCGCGCGACGAGCGCCTGCGCCTGATCGAAGTAGCTCCGGGCGAGGTCCTTCGATTCCACCTCGCGCTCGGCGCCGGTGACCTGCGACGAAGAGAGATCGATCGCCTGGCTCTGATTGTACTGGCGGCGGCGCTCCGGATCGGAGAGGACGAGGTAGCCCTGGGTGGCGCGCTCGAAAAGCAGCTCGAGCATCGCCTTGAGACCGGTCAGGCCATACGCCCCTTCGTTGGCTGGATGGACCTGGCGCGCGAGCAACTCATACTTCGACTGCACGAGCTCGACCGGCGCCGATGAGTCCAGGTCCAGCAGCTCGTAGTGGTTCATCGCGCCGAGGTCGGAGAAAAGCGCCGCGACGCGGGCGCGGAACTCCTCCTGCGACAGGCCCAGCGGCTCTTCTCTCAAGTTGCGCGCAAACCGGTTGGACAGGCTGGCAAGAAGCGCAGCATCCTGCTGCGGCGCAGCGACTGCGGCGACATCGCCGCGCTCGGGAAGGCGGATTCTCCGCGCGACGAGGAGTTGCGTGAGTCGCTGCTGGGTGGTCTCGCGGTCGAACGGACTCTCGGCGATGAGTGCGCCGAGGGTCATCGGCTGGCGCAGTCGCTCGAGCAGAAACTGCTCCTCGGGTCCGAGGCCGAGCAGGTCGCCGGGCTCGCCCGGAGCGTCGCCACCCGGGATCGCCACCAGCTGCGCCCGCTCTCCGCCCAGGCGAGCGGCGAGCTCGGCCGGCGTCGCGCCGGCAGTAGCGCCGACCATCAGCAGCCGGCGCGTCGGCAGAGGTCCGACGAGATCCCCGGCGCGGGCGGCAGGATCGTCGAGGAAGCGGTAGTGACCGCTGCGCCACTCGCCGATCACCCGCGCCATGCGCTCCACCAGGTCGATGCATCGCGTCCGCGCCTCGGCGGCGGCGGCGCTGTTGGAGCGATCCGAGAGCGCCTTCACCAGCTCGCCGAGCCGGCGGGCGAGGGGATGGGTGCCGGCGAGGTAGAGGTTGCCGTCGCGCACGAAGAGCCGGCGCTTGTGCTCGCCTCCGTCCACTTCGAGCACCCCGGTGGCCTTGCGGAAGTGCAGCTCCTGAAGCAGGTCGAGAATCGACCGCTCCCCGAGGTTTCCCCGCATCTCTGCCGCCGCACCGTGCATGACGGGCGGATTCTAGTCGATCTCGCGCGGGGCCGTGGGGGCGCCGTGCACATGGCGGTGCACCGCGGCGCCGATCGCCTCGCCGAGGAGGCTCTGGATCTCTTCTATCGTCGCGGTGCCCAGAAGCTCCCACGTGCCGAAGCGCTGCGCGAGCAGCTTCCGCCGCGTCGGGCCGACCCCGGGGATCTCCTCCAGCCGGCTGCGCAGCGAGGCGTTGGTGCGCTGTCGGCGATGCCGCGAGACGGCGAAACGATGGGCCTCGTCGCGCAGCATCTGCAGGAGGCGCAGGCCCTCGTCGCGCCGCGGAAGGCGAAGAGGCTCCGGTGCTCCGGGAAGATACAGCTCCTCCTCGCGCTTGGCGAGGGCGACCAGCGGCAGCTCCTCGAGCTCGAGGGCGGCGAGAGCGCCGGCGGCCGCCCCCAGTTGGCCGCGTCCGCCGTCGATCATCACCAGATCGGGCAGCACCCCGGACTCCTCGCGCAGCCGCTTGTAGCGCCGCCCGACGGCTTCGGCGATCGAGCGGAAGTCGTCCTGGCCGGTGAAGCCGCGGATGTTGAAGCTGCGGTACTCGCCCTTGCGAATGCGCCCGTCACGCCAGACCACCATCGAGGCGACCACCGAGGTGCCCTGGAGGTTCGAGATGTCGAAGCCCTCGATCCATCGTGGGGCCTTGGCAAGGCCGAGGTGGCGCGCCAGCGCCCGCGGTGCGGCGTCCCGCGCCGGATCGACCCGGTAACGCCGCCGAAAGGCGAACTCGGCGTCCTGGGCGGCGATCCGCAGACGCTCGGCCTTCGGGCCGCGCTCGGGGTGTCGCAGGTAGACCCGCTCTCCCTTGCGTTCCGACATCCAGTCGGCGAGCGCCTCCTCGCCGTCGACCTCGAAAGGCAGGTGGAGCTCCTTCGGCAGAAAGGTCGTCTGATCGTAGATCTGAGGCAGGAGCTCGGAGAGAAGCTGAGCGGCGCCGGCGGCGCTCTCCCCTTCCCAGAAGACCTCGCGCCGGTCGACCACCTGCCCCGAGCGCATGACGAGAATCGAAAGCGCCGCCTGGCTGCCGTGCACAGCAACTCCGAAGAGGTCGAGATCCTCCTCGTGCACCGAAGAGAGTGGCGAGCGCGCCGGTTGGCGCTCGATCTCCTGCAGCAGGTCGCGCAGCCGGGCGGCGCGCTCGAACTCCAGGCTCTCGGAGGCCGCTTCCATCTGGCTGCGCAGGCTCCGGGCGAGCGGGGCCGTCTTGCCGCCGAGAAAGAGGCGCGTCGCCTCGACGGCATCGGCGTACTCGGCGCTCGAGGTCAGGCCGGCGACGCACGGCCCCAGGCAGCGCTTCATGTCGTGGTACAGACAAGGCCGCGGCAGGCCACCGTCTATCTCGATCGAGCAGACGCGTATACCGAAGAGCTTCTGCACCAGTTTCATCGCCCTTCGGGCGAGTCCCCCCGGAAGGTAAGGGCCGAAGTAGTCGGCGCCGTCCTGACGGATGCGCCGGGTGAAGGCGAGGCGGGGCCAGGGCTCACGCGTCAGCTTGAGGTACGGATAGGTCTTGTCGTCGCGCAGGAGGACGTTGTAGCGCGGCCGATGGCGCTTGATCCAGTTGTTCTCGAGCATCAGGGCGGCGGCTTCGGTCGCCGTCGCCACGCACTCCACGGTTGCCGCGAGCCCCATCATCGCCGCCAGGCGCGGCTCGAGGTCGCGCGCCAGGTAGCTCGGTACGCGCTTGCGCAGCGATTTCGCCTTGCCGACGTAAAGGGCCTCCCCCGCCGGGTTGCGGAAGACGTAGATCCCCGGCGAGTCCGGCAGCTCCTCGATCTGCCTGCGTAGATCGTCGTGCATCAGGCCCGTCCGAGCCTCAGGGGGTCATCCGGCGTAGATCTGCAGCTCGCGGAGCTCTTTCAGGCGGTCGCGCAGCAGCGCCGCCTCTTCGAACTCGAGACGCTTCGCCGCCGCCTTCATCTCCTTCTCCACCCGGGCGATGCGCTGCGCGAGCGGCACCTCGGGACCGTCCGCCACGTCCAGCAGGCGGGGACTCAGGCTGGCCGAATAGTCGAGGTTGCTCATCGCCACCAGCGGACTGTGGATGTCCTTCAGGATCGTCCGCGGCTCGATGCCGTTGGCGACGTTGTAGGTCTCCTGCCGGATCCTCCGGCGCTTCGTCTCCTCCAGGGTGCGCCGGATCGAGTTGGTCTCGACGTCGGCGTAGAGGACCACCTTGCCGTTGAGGTTTCGCGCCGCCCGCCCGGAGGTCTGGATGAGCGCCGTCTCGCTGCGCAGAAATCCCTCCTTGTCGGCGTCGAGAATCGCCACCAGCGACACTTCGGGCAGATCGAGCCCCTCGCGCAGCAGGTTGATGCCGATGAGGACATCGAACTCGCCGCGCCGCAACGAGGTGATGATCTCCGAGCGCTCGAGGGTCTCGACGTCGCTGTGGAGATAGCGCACGCGGACGCCGCACTCCATGAGGAACTGCGTGAGCTCCTCCGCCATCTTCTTGGTGAGCGTGGTGACCAGCACCCGCTCGCCGCGCGCGGCGACTTCGCGGATGCGCACCAGCAGGTCGTCCACCTGGCCGCGTGCCGGCCGGACCTCGATCTCCGGATCGAGCAGGCCGGTGGGGCGAATGAGCTGCTCCGCGACCACTCCGCCCACCCGGGTGAGCTCCCAGGGCGCCGGCGTGGCCGAAACATAGATGCGCTGGCCGATGCGGGCGTCGAACTCCTCGAAGGTCAGCGGACGGTTGTCGAGCGCCGAGGGCAGGCGGAAGCCGAAGTCGACCAGAGTCTGTTTGCGCGAGCGATCGCCATGGAACATCCCGCGCACCTGCGGGATCGTCTGGTGACTCTCATCGGCGATGAGCAGGAAGTCGTCCGGAAAATAGTCCAGGAGCGTCGGTGGCGGCTCGCCCGGTGCGCGTCCGGAAAGATGGCGCGAATAGTTCTCGATGCCGTGGCAGTAGCCGGTCTCCTTGAGCATCTCGAGGTCGAAGCGGGTGCGCTGCTCGAGGCGCTGGCGCTCGAGCAGCTTGCCTTCCGCCTCGAGCTCCTCCAGGCGCTCCCGGAGCTCGCGCTGGATCGAGCCGATCGCGCGCTCGAGATTCTCCTTCGGCGTGACGTAGTGAGTGCGCGGGAAGATCGCGACGCGGTCGAGAAGTTCGAGGGCCTCTCCGCGGAGGGTATCGAAGCGCGTGATGCGCTCGATCTCGTCACCGAAGTACTCGATGCGGAACGCATTGTCTTCGTAGGCCGGGAGAACCTCGAGGACGTCGCCGCGCACCCGGAAGCTGCCGTGGAAGAGATCGAGCGAGGTGCGCTGGTACTGCATGGCGACCAGACGGGCGAGCGCCCGGTCCATGCCGGTCTGGCTCCCCTTCTCGAAGAACTCGAGCATGCCGAAGAACGCCTCCGGCGAACCGAGACCGTAGATGCAGGAGACCGAGGCGACCAACAGCACGTCGCGGCGCTCGAAGAGCGACTTCGTGGCGCGCAGCCGCAGGCGGTCGATCTCCTCGTTGATGTTGGTCTCTTTCTCGATGTACGTGTCCGACTGCGGAACGTAGGCCTCCGGCTGGTAGTAGTCGTAGTAGGAGACGAAGTACTCGACGGCGTTGTGCGGGAAGAAGCTGCGGAACTCCTGGAAGAGCTGGGCCGCGAGCGTCTTGTTGTGCGACAGGACGAGAGTCGGCCGGTTGACGCGCTCGACGACCTTGGCAATGGAGAAGGTCTTGCCCGAGCCGGTGACGCCGAGCAGCACCTGCTCCTTGTCGCCGCGCTCGAGGCCCTCCGCCAGCTGGGCGATGGCGGCCGGCTGGTCGCCCTGGGGAGAAAACGGCGAGACGAGCTCGAAGCGGCTCAAGGTGCGGGGGGCCTCGCCGGCCCGGCGGCCGCGCCGGAGGTGTCGACCCCTTCTCCAGCGCCGGTCGCGGGCGGAGCTTCGCTCTCGTCGGCCGGCTCTTCCGCCGGGGCTTCCGCACCCACCTGGTTGAACTTGTCGAGCGCGGCGATCAGTCCGGCGACCTCCTCGCGGGTCAGACGCCGCGTCCCCGCAGCCGATGCTGCGACCGTAAGGTGCTTCTGCAACGCCTGCACCGCTGCCGGATCGAGCTCGCCGTTGCGGATGCGGGCGAGTGCCTGGTCGAATCCGGCCTCGATCCGCTGCCGGTCCGCATCGCCGGCATCCTCGGGCAGGTGAGAGACGACCTGGGCGCGCAACTGGTTCATGGCGTACGCGAGGATATCTTTGGCCTTGACGACGAAGACGACCGCGGCGATTCCCAGGAGCAGGGAAAGCAACCCGCAGCCGACCAGCAGCGGCTTCTGACAGCCCCCTCCGCCGCTCAATTTTTCGGGCGCGAACGGCTTCGCTTGCGGCGGCGGGGGTGGCAGAGTGTCATTCATCGGTCGGTCCTCCATCGGACGGGAAGACTATAATGACGGCCGTGTCTTCATCGTCGGTTCCCCCTGACGAGCCTTCGCGCTCGCTCGTGCCGAACCCACCGCCTTACCGGCGTCCGAGCCCGCCCCAGGAGCGACCGAAGAAAGGCGCCCAGAAGCGGCCCAGAACTCGCCGCTGGTTCCTCCAGTTCCTCGCCGCCGTCGCCTGCGGAGCGGCTGCGGGAATCGGCATCGCCGCGGCGATTCATGTGCCACGCGTCGACGCCATCGCCAGCTTCAGCCCGAAACTGGTCACCCAGATCTACGATCGCGACGGCCAGGTCGCCTACGCCTCCTACGCGCGCGAACGGCGCCTCATGCTGGACCAGGGAGAGATCCCGCCGCTGCTGCGCGACGCGCTGTTGGCGGCCGAGGACGGAAACTTCTTCCGTCACGGCGGCATCGACGCCTTCGGCATCTTGCGCTCCGTCCTGGTCAATATGCGCAGCGGGCGGCGGGCCCAGGGCGCTTCGACCATCACCATGCAGCTCGCCCGCAAGCTCTTCCTGACCGACGAGAAAAGCTGGCGGCGCAAGATCTCCGAGGCGTTTCTCGCTGTCGAGCTCGAGAAGCAGCTCTCCAAGCAGCAGATTCTGGCGATGTACTTCAACGTCGTCTTTCTGGGTCACGGAAACTACGGCATGGAGAGCGCCGCCCGCGCCTACTTCGGACACGGCGTGAGCGAGCTGACTCTCCCCGAGGCCGCGGCGCTGGCGGGAATCGTCCAGCGCCCCAGCCGGTTCAGTCCCTACCGCCATCCTGACCAGGTCGTCGCTCGGCGCAACTATGTGCTCAACCGCATGCTGGCCGAGAAGTTCATTACCCCTGCCCAGCACCAGGAGGCCCTGGCCAGCCCGTTGACGGTCGTCCGTGCCCCTCGCCAGGCGGAGGTCGGACCGTTCTTCGCCGAGGAGGTGCGCAAGCACCTCGAGTCGACCTACGGAGTCGACCGGCTCTACCACGAAGGACTTCAGGTCCAGACCACGCTCGACCTACGAATCCAGGCGGCGGCGGAGTCGGCGTTGCGCGGGGGGCTCCTGCGCCTCGACCACCGACGCGGCTACCGCGGGCCGATCCTGCGCGGACAGCGCGTCGACCTCGAAGCCGACGCGATCGAAGCCCTCGCCGGGAGGAACCCGGTCGCCGACTCCTGGATCCCCGGCCTGGTCGTGGAGACCGCCGCGCCGGAGGCCCGGGTGAGGACTCCCGAGGGGACGATCGCCGTCAAGCCGGCCGGCGTTTCTTGGACCGGCCGCCGCTCCCCCGCCGAGGTGCTGCGCGTCGGCGACATCGCCTGGTTCCGCCAGGCGCAGGATCCGAAGAAGCCCGACGCGCCTTACTGGGTACTCGAGCAGGAGCCCCAGGTCGAAGGCGCCGTTATCGTGCTCGAGTCGGCGACCGGCGCCATCCGCGGGCTGGTCGGTGGCTGGGACTTTCATCGCAGCCGTTTCAACCGCGCCAGCCAGGCGCTGCGCCAGGTCGGTTCGTCGTTCAAGCCGTTCGTCTTCGCGGCGGCGCTGGAGAACGGCTTCACCGCCGCCGACACCCTGTTCGATGCGCCGGCTCTCTTTCCGGGCGCGGATGGGCTGCCGACCTACAGTCCGCGAAACTACTATCGCCAGTACTACGGCCTGTTGACCCTGAGACGCGCGCTCGAGCTCTCGGTCAACGTGACGTCGGTGAAGCTCATGGACATGATCGGTGCCCAGCGGACCATCGAGCTGGCCCAGCGCTGCGGAATCACCTCGCCTCTCCCGCCGTATCCCAGCCTGGCGCTCGGCTCCGCCGATCTCGTGCCGCTCGAGGTCGCGGCGGCCTACGCCGCGTTCGCCAACCAGGGCGTCCTCGTGAAGCCGCATTTCGTCGAGCGCGTCCTGACGGGCAGCGGCTCGGTACTCGAGCAACACGAGGCAGAGGCCACGAAGGCGCTCGAGCCCTCCACGGCCTTCGTGCTCACGTCCATGCTCGAAGGGGTCATCGATCGCGGCACCGCCGCGAAACTGGCCGACCTTCCGCTCGCCATCGCCGGCAAGACGGGTACGACCAACGACTACACCGACGCCTGGTTCGTCGGCTACACGCCACGTTTCACCATGCTCGTCTGGGTCGGCTACGACCAGAAGCGCTCGCTGGGCAGGAAGATGACCGGCGCCGAGGCCGCCATTCCGATCTGGCGCGAGCTCGCCGAAAGCGGCCTGCGCGACAAGTGGCTGGTGGAGGGCGAGACCTTTCCGGTGCCTGCGGGGGTCGAGTTCCGCACCGTCGAGTACCGCACGGGCCTCGCCGCTACTCCGGCCGCCCAGAGGACCATCCGCGAGGCGTTCCTCGTCGGTACCGGGCCGGAGCGCCTCTACGATTCGCAGTGGGCGCGCATCCTCGAGCTGCCCTGGGCGCAGCAGCGCCCGTTCTACGCCGCCAAGGATCGCGAGCGAATGCCCGATGGCTTGACGCTGGAGACGTTCCCCTCCGAGCCTGTCGAAGAAGGTGCCGCCGAGAACTGACAGGCCCTGCTAGGCCGGTTTGCTGGCGAGAATGGCGTAGTCCTGACAGCCGAACAGCAGCTCGTCGATCCGGTCCCGCAGCGAGTTGACTTCGAAGGCGAGCGCCCGCTGGTCGGCGCCGACACTGTCCACCCGGATCTCCGGCAGGCGCTCGACCTCGGGAAACGGCCTGAGATCGACACGCTCCACGGGATCGAAGCCCGCCAGCTCGAGGCTCAGCTTCAGACTCTCCGGGTGTACCGGCCGCCGGTGCGTCGGGTCGAGCCAGAAATTGCGCGCCGCGACGACCAGCGAGAGCGGATTGGGGGTCTCGAGAATGAGTATTCCGCCGGGCCGGAGCGCGCGCCAGGCGAGCCGCGTCAGGCGGTCGAGCACCTCGGGCGGCAAGTGCTCGATGACGTGGAACGAGACGATGCCGCCGAACCGCCCCTCTGGGACTCCGGAGAGATACTCCAGCAGGTCGCCCTCTTCGGCGGTGAGCCCCTTGCGACGACACTCGGCGACCATCGAGGCCGAGAGATCCACGCCACGCGCCGCAATCTCGCGGCCGCGCAGGACCGCGAGCGCTTCACCTCGTCCACAGCCGAGATCGAGTACCTCTCCGCGCCCCTCGAGATTCGGCAGAAAGCGCGAGATGCGCTCGGCGATCTCCTCCTCGGTGCCGCGGTAGCGACGCTCGAGCTCGACGTAGACATGCTCCTCCTGCGCCTTGACGACGGCCGGGAGGCCGCCCTTCTCGGCGATCGCAAGAGCGGCGCCCAGCCTGCCCCAGATGGTGCGGGTCTCGCGCCGGAGAAAGTCGAGTTTCTGATCGACGCGCGCGAAGAGCGCGTCGTTGTGCTGCATGATCTCGTTCAACCCCTCGCGATAGACCGCGTCGAGATGGTTGATCCGGTGTTCGTGAACCTCGGTGACCTGCTTGCGGAGGTCCTCGCCGCGCTGGAGGTACTCGAGCAGCACGAGGTTGAAGACGCGCTGGCGGTCCCACAGGTCGCGCTGCGGAGCCTGCACCAGCGGCCGCGCCAGCCGTTTCCAGAAGACGACCAGCCGGCCCAAAAAACCACGATGGCTGCGGATCGGGAAAGCTTCGTCCCCGGCCCACAGCCATCGCCAGTCTTCGATACTTCTGGTCGGATCGCCGAGAAAACTCTCGATCGAAGGCCGGGAAGCGCCCGTACCCGGTACCGGCGACGGCATCGGTATCGGCGCCGGCTCGCGTTGCGAATCGCTCCCGGTTCCAGCGCTACGGGCCACTAGTCTTCGGCGGCGACGGCTACAGCCAGCTCCGCGACGACATCGGCGTGCAGCTCGATGCGGACGATGTGGTCGCCGACCGACTTGATGCCGCCGACCAGATCGACCTGGCGGCGATCGACGTCGACACCCTTTTCATGCAGGGCGGCGACGATATCGGCGACGGAAACCGAACCGTACAGCGTTCCGGTCTCCATGGCGCGCTTCTTCAGCTCGAGCTTGACCGCCGAGATTCTCGCCCCTTCGGCGCTCGCGATCTCCAGGGCAGCGTCGTGCCGCGCGTCGATCTTCTTCTTCTCGTGCTCGAACCGCTTGATGTTGCCCGGCGACGCCAGCAGCGCGAGACCGTGCGGCAGAAGGAAGTTGCGGGCGAAGCCCGGCTTCACCTCGACCACCTGCCCGCGCCGGCCGCGGTGACGCAAATCGCTCATCAGGATGACTTTCATCTCCGGCTCCTAGTCGGTCGTGTAGGGAATCAGCGCCAGATGACGTGCGCGCTTGATGGCCGCCTGCACCATTCGCTGGTGCCGGGCGCTGTTGCCGGAGATCCGACGCGGCAGGATCTTGGCGCGCTCGAGAATGTACTGCTGCAAGAGCTTGACGTCCTTGTAGTCGATGTACTCGATGTGCTCGACAGTGAATCGGCAGACCTTCTTGCGACGGAAGAACGTCTTCTTCTTCGCCGCCGGCTTGCCCTTGCCGGGGCCCTTCTTGCCACCGCGGGGACCTGACTTGAACGGCTGCATGGTCAGACCTCCTCGGTGCCGGTGACGGCGGGGTCGGAATCGGGGGCGTCAGACGCGCCGGGCAGAACGGGAGCGGCTTCCGGCGCGGCGACAACCGCTGCACCTTCCGCTGCTGCGGCGGCGGCGGCGGCGGTCGCCGGATCGACGTCGTAGTAGCCCCCGGTGCGCGGCGGCGCTTCACCGGGCTTCGCCCGTCCGGCCGCGCGCTTCAGGTCCTCGTCGGTGCGGATCGTGAGGTAGCGCAGGATCTTGTCGTTCTGGTTGAGGCGCAGCTCGACCTCCTTCAGCAATCCGGCTTTCGCCGGCTCGATCTGAAGGAAGAGGAAGAGGTAGCGTCCCTCGGTGAGCTTGTGGATCGGATAGGCGAGCTTGCGCCGCCCCCAGCTCTCTTCGCGGAGGATTTCGCCGCCGCGGCTGGTGATGAGCTGCTTGTACTCCGTGGAGAGCGCCGTCACATCGTCGTCCGAAATTCTCGGATCGGCGACCAGCGCCAATTCGTACGTTCTCACTCTAGCCCTCCCTATGGCCGTTGAGGTCCCGCGTCCAGCGCGGAACAGGAAGGAGCAGCGACGTGGACCATCCTCGTCACCGGCGGGTTGTTGGATCCACCCGCGGGGCCCTGCAGTCTACACGCTCTAAGGCGCTTCCGGCAAGTCGGAGGCCGGCGTTGTGGAGACGCCGGCGACTCCGGCCGCTCCGGCGCTGTTCGCCGTACGCATCGCCGCATCGATTCCCGACTCGAGCCAGGTGGTCACCGCCCGGGCGGCACGCTCGACCATCTCCTCGACGGCAGGAGCCTCTTCGGCGAGGAACTCGGCCAGGACGTAGGCAGCGAGTCCTGCCTCTCCCATCGCCGGCGGAGGCGAACCGATGCCGAGGCGCAGCCGGGGAATCGCTTCAGTCTGCAGCGATTCGATCGCCGACTCCAGTCCACGGTGCCCGGCAGCGCTGCCGCCCGGGCGCATGCGCAGCCGGCCGAGCGGAAGATGGATATCGTCATAGACGATCAACACGCCAGCGGGCTCGACACCATGGCTCTCGCAGAGACAGCGCACGGCGTTGCCGCTGCGGTTCATGAAGGTCCGCGGCTGACAGACCATCCAGTCGCCGCTCGAGCGCACCCAGGCGCCGCACTCTTCCCGGGTCGCCTGGAACGCGTGCATCCCCACCAGCAGCTCGACAACGCGGAATCCCACGTTGTGCCGGGTCCGCTGGTAGGACTCGCCCGGGTTGCCGAGGCCGACGACGAGGCGGCGAGAGTCGACCGGACCTAGGACGACGTCTTCTCCTCGTCCTTCTTGCCCTTGGCGATGACTTCGGGCTCTGCCGCGCCTTCGGCCGCGGCGCCGGCGACGGGCGCCTCCTCGACCTTGGCATGGGCGACGGAGAGGATCACGCGATCGGCGTCCTCGAGCAGCGTCACGCCCTCGGGAAGCTGCAGATCCTTGACCTCCAGGTGCTGGCCCACGCGAACGTCGGTGACGTCGACGCGGATCTCCTGGGGAATTGCCGTCGGCAGACACTCGACCTCGACTTCACGAGTGACGAAGTCGAGGATGCCGGCCTCGGTGCGGACGCCGTAGGCGACGCCCTCGAGGGTGATATGCACGCGCACCTTGATGCGCTTCGCCATATCGATGCGCATGAAATCGACGTGCTCCACCTTGCGGGTGATCGGGTGGACCTGCATGTCCTTGATCATCGCGTGCCGGCTCTGCCCGCTGTCGCCGAGCTTGAGCAGGAAGATCCGGTTTTCGCTGCCGCCCGACTTGAACAGGTCGATGAGCATCTTGCGCGGAACCTGGATGGAGACCGGATCCTTGCCACCGCCGTAGACGACGGCCGGAATCATCTCCTCGCGGCGCAGACGGCGGTTGGCGGATTTGCCGGTCTCTTCCCGGCGGTTCACTTCGATGGTGAGTTCCTGAGGCATGATCGTGTTCCCTTCTCGTCTAGACGAACAGCGAGCTTACGGAGCTGTTTTCGTGGATCCTGCGAATGGCTTCGCCCAGCAGCGGCGCGACCGAGAGTGTACGGAGCTTGGAGCTCTTCTTCAGCTTCTCCTCGACCGGAGTGGTGTTGGTGATCAGCACCTGCTCGAGGGGCGACTGTTCGATGCGTTGCAGGGCCGGACCGGACAACACCCCGTGGACGCCGGCCGCGAGGATGCGCTGAGCGCCCTGGGCCCGCAATGCCTCGACCGTCTTGGAGAGCGTGCCGGCGGTATCGATGATGTCATCGAGGATGAGCACGTGCCGCCCTTCGACGTCGCCGATGATGTGCATCACCTCGGCGACGTTGGGTGCGGTCCGCCGCTTGTCGATGATCGCCAGGCCGGCCGAGAGGCGCTTGGCGATCGCGCGGGCGCGCTCCACTCCGCCGGCGTCGGGCGAGACGATGACGAGCTCCGGGATCTCCAGCGCGCGGATCGCCTCCAGCAGCACAGGCGCCGCGAAGAGATGGTCGACCGGCACGTCGAAGAAGCCCTGGATCTGCGGCGCGTGGAGGTCCATGCACAGCACGCGATCGGCCCCTGCGCGCGAGATGAGGTCGGCCACGAGCTTGGCGGTGATCGGCACCCGCGGCTGGTCCTTCTTGTCCTGGCGGGCATAGCCGTAGTACGGCAGTACGGCGGTGACTCGCGAAGCGGAGGAACGCTTGAAGGCGTCCAGCAGGATCAGCAGCTCCATCAGGTTCTCGTTCACCGGCGAGCAGGT